>JAUIAG010000042.1 GCA_030425355.1 Verrucomicrobiia bacterium | reverse complement strand
ATGGCCATTACCACCAGGGAAGTCAGAACCATGCCCCGGAACCGGAAAATTGTGCTTTGCATGAGGCAAGCTTACACAATCACCCGGAGCCGTGCCAGCCTGGTTCACTGAGCACTCGCGCCTTTCCGGCCCGATGGCTATAGTCTGCCGCCTCTATGACGTGGATTCTCGCCTCGTGTCTGTCAGCCTTCCTGCTCGGCATATATGACCTGCTGAAAAAAGCATCGCTCCGGGACAACGCCGTCCCGCCGGTGCTTTTCTTCAGCGTGCTGACCGCGGCCCTGTTCTGGCTCCCGTGGACCGTCCTTTCCATTCTCGCCCCCGATGCCCTGCCCCACCGCGCCCTCCTCGTGCTTGTCCCCGACCCGACCGGCCATCTGCAGATGCTGATCAAAGCGGCGGTCGTCGGTGCCTCGTGGATCTTCGCCTATTTCGCTGTCAAACACCTTCCGGTTTCCATCGCCGGGCCGATCCGGGCCACGGCACCGCTCTGGACCATTGCCATGGCCGTCGCTTTCATGGGGGAACGCCCCTCCGGATGGCAGTGGCTCGGCATCACCCTCATCCTCTCCGCCTTCTATGCCTTTTCCTTCATCGGAAAAATGGAGGGCATCCATTTCCACCGGAACAGATGGGTCGCCTTCATGCTCATCGCCACCCTGCTGGGTGCCGCCTCCGCACTCTATGACAAATACCTCCTCCAGTCCCTCAGACTTCCCATCGCCACTGTCCAGGCGTGGTTCTCACTTTATCTCGTGGTCGTCCTCGCTCCTTTCTTCGGCTGGTGGAAAGCCCGTCAGTCCACTTCCAGTCCCTTTCAGTGGCGATGGTCAATTCCGCTCATCGGTCTGACTCTCCTTCTCTCAGACGCCCTTTACTTCCATGCGGTCAGCCAGCCGGATGCCCTCATCTCCGTCATCTCACCCGTCCGCCGCACCGCCATCATCATCTCATTCCTCGGTGCACTCATCCTCTTCAGAGAACTCAATTTCCGCCCGAAATTCCTGCTCATCCTCATCATCCTCGCCGGAATCGCCCTCCTCAATCTCTCCAACTGACCACCCCTGGCATCCGGGTGTCCGGATATGGTCCTTGACAATTTCATACGTACACAAATAAGATAACCGTCATTAACGGAACCACGGGATGGCTCCACGGCCGAAAAAGTCGTGCTGAGGCGAACAATTGTCCCGGAGAGAATCCCTGAAAATGGACAACAGAACCCTGATGCAATCCGAAGAAAAGTTTCCCCCCGGCATGATGCCATTGCCGGAAGAGTCTCCGGCGGACGGGGCAGAGGAATCTCTGGCACCGATGCCGGTTGTGCCGAGGGAGCGCTATGATCTCCGGATCCTGCGGTCCATGCGGCGGATCATCCGTTCGGTGGACATCCATTCGCGGAAACTGGCAACTGAGTTCGGTGTCACGGTTCCCCAGCTCCTGTGCATGCTGAAGATCGACGAGATAGGTGCAATGACTCTCAAGGAACTTTCGAGAGAGGTGTATCTGAATCCGTCCACCCTTGTCGGCATTGTGGACCGACTTGAAAAACAGGGGGTTTTCGCACGGGAGCGTTCGGTCAAGGACCGCCGCAAGATCCGGATTTCCCTGACGGCCAAAGGGCGGGAAATGCTGGCGCGGGCGCCATCAACGAGTCAGGAATCGCTGGGGAGGCGCATCGAGGACCTGACCGAACTGGAACGGGCCACCATAGCACTTTCCCTGGAGCGCATTCTCGAACTCCTTGAACCGGAACACGGCAAGTCCTACAGCACCATGAATGAGGAAAGCGCCCCAATTCTTGAAACCGGGGAAATCCTCGGCTCGGAGATGCCGGAAATCGACAGCCGTGCTTCATCACCATGATTTTTCAGTTCACCGCGCTCCCTGACCGGAGCACGGCGAACAACGCAAACCCATACAAAAACAGAAGAATATTATCGAAAACCGAAGTCATACCACCGAAAGAGAGCTGGACTCAATGCCCCATCACAAGGAACAGGATTACGGAGAAAACCCAATTGAAGTGCGTGAAACGGACAAATACAAATCCGAATACGTGCAGTCATTTGTGGACAAGTGGGATGAACTGATTGACTGGAAGTCCCGTGAGGCGAGCGAAGGCCACTTTTTCATCGACATCCTCAAGGAACGCGGCGCCCGGAAGATACTGGATGTGGCGACCGGCACCGGCTTTCACTCCATCCGGCTCCTGAACGAGGGCTTTGATGTGGTGAGCGCCGACGGCAGTCCGGAGATGCTGGCCAAAGCTTTTGCCAACGGCCGCCGCCATAACCACATCCTCCGCACGGTGCAGGCCGACTGGCGATGGCTCAACCGCGACATCGACGGCAAATTTGATGCCGTGATCTGCCTCGGCAACTCATTCACACACCTGTTCTCCGAAAATGACCGCCGCAAGGCCCTGGCGGAGTTCTATGCCGCGCTCCGGCACGACGGCATCCTGATCCTCGATCAGCGCAACTACGACATGATCATCGACGAGGGCTTCAGCAGCAAGCACACCTTTTACTACTGCGGGGACAACGTCAAGGCCGAGCCGGAGCACGTTGATGAAGGTCTGGCACGGTTCCAGTACTCCTTTCCCGACGGATCCGTCTACCACCTCAACATGTTTCCGATCCGCAAGGCATACGTGGAAAAACTGATGCGTGAAGTCGGATTCCAGACCGTCACATCCTACGGCGATTTCAAGGAAACCTATCGTCAGCAGGAGCCTGATTTCTATATTCACGTGGCTGAAAAAAGCTACCACGAGGTTGATGGAGAAGGAGATGCCTCCAATGCCTGAGTCGGTTGACGTCACAAGGGATTACTACGACAGCGGCGATGCGGATGAATTCTACTTCCGCATCTGGGGAGGCGAGGACATCCACGTCGGCATGTATCAAAGTGAAGAGGAATCCATCTTTGATGCCAGCCGCCGCACCGTCGAAACGATGGCGAAGCACATCAGCCACATCCCGAAGGGATCGAGGGTGCTGGATGTGGGTGCCGGGTACGGTGGTGCAGCGCGGTTCCTCGCCCGCGAATTCGATTTCCACGTCACCTGCCTCAACCTCAGCACCGTCCAGAACCGCAGGAACCGCGAAATGAACCGCGAGGCCGGCCTGGAGGACCGAATCGAAGTCGTGGATGGCAATTTTGAGGAACTGCCATTTGCAGACGAATCATTCGCACTGATATGGTGTCAGGATTCAATTCTGCACAGCAGCCGCAAGAAGCGCGTCTTCGAGGAGATCAACCGGGTGATGAAGCCGGGGGCGGAGTTCATTTTCACCGACCCCATGCAGCAGCCCGGGGCCGATCCGGTTCTGCTGGAGCCTGTTCTGCGGCGCATTCATCTGGAGTCCATGGGATCCATCGAGCAATACCGGCAGTTTGCGGATGAACTGGGATGGAAAACCGTGAACATTGAGCCAGGACCCGAGTGTCTGGTTCAGCATTACTCCAGTGTGCTGAAAAACCTTGAGGGCCGCGAAGGCAGCCTCGGCGGTTCCATCAGTCCGACCTACATCGAGAATATGAAGAACGGCCTCCGCCACTGGATTACAGCCGGCGGCAGGGGTGTGCTCGACTGGGGAATCCTACATTTTCAGAAACCCTGAATTCATCCGGGTGAGCGACCCTCTCATCGTGAAGTGAAATTCTGAATGGGCAGGACGGACGCATGAGTCCCCTGCCCTTTTTTATGAGGCCGTCAAGGAGCGGGCAGGCAGCCGATGCATCCGTCCGGCTGCACAACAATCATTATGGAAAACGACGACAGACAGAGTGAGAATCCCCACGTTTACGGCGGGGGCCAAAAATCCTTTCATCCGGTGGTGTTTCCGGTATCGGCGGGATTGATCCTGCTGTTTATTGCTATAACCCTGTTTTTCTCCGATCAGGCCAGGGAAGTCTTTTCGACAGTCAATGAGTGGATTGGTCACCATGCCGGGTGGTTTTTCATTCTGGTGGTCAATCTGTTCCTTCTGACCTGTTTTGCCCTGATGTTCTGCAAGTCATCGGGCAAGCGGCTGGGCGGGCCGGACGCTCGACCGGATTTCACCTACTCAGGGTGGTTCGCCATGCTTTTCAGCGCCGGCATGGGCATCGGACTGGTATTCTGGGGAGTCGCCGAGCCGATGACTCATTTTGCCAGCCCGGCCACACCGGACATCCCGCCGGATTCCATCGATGCGGCACGCAGCGCCATGGCATTCACCTACTTCCACTGGGGACTCCACGCGTGGGGCATTTATGCTCTCGTCGGCCTCGCCATGGCCTATTTTTCCTTCAACAAGAAACTCCCCCTGACAATGCGCTCGGCGCTCTACCCGTTACTCGGCGAGAAGGTCCGGGGACCCTGGGGCAACGTCATCGACATCATGGCCACCGTCTCGACCCTTTTCGGGGTGGCGACCTCACTTGGTTTCGGTGTCACACAGATCAATGCCGGACTGGAGTTTGTCTTCGATTTTCCTGAGTCTACAGCGGTCCAGGTTCTGCTGATTGCCGTGATCACCGGCATCGCCACCATATCGGTCGTCCTTGGCCTCGACAAGGGCGTCAGGCGGCTGAGTGAGATCAACATGTACCTCGCCTCAGCCATGCTGCTTTTTGTGCTGATAGCCGGCCCGACGGTTTTTCTCCTCAACAGCATCGTACAGAATTTCGGAGAGTATGCGCAGAAGTTCCTCTATCTGAGCACCTGGACAGACACCTACTACCGCACTGACTGGCGCCAGGGGTGGACTGTTTTTTACTGGGCGTGGTGGATTGCCTGGTCGCCATTTGTCGGCATGTTCATCGCCCGGATCTCCCGTGGGCGGACAATCCGCGAGTTCCTTCTCGGCGTGCTCCTCGTCCCCACCGCCATGACATTCGTGTGGATCAGTATTTTCGGCAACGCCGCCATCCGCGAATCACTGGACGGAAACCCCGCCATAGCAGCCGCCGTCTCGGAAAATGTCGCCACCTCGCTCTTCGCCCTGATGAACAACCTGCCATGGCATCAGATTTCATCCGTCCTCGGAATTCTGGTCATAGTCCTGTTCTTCGTGACTTCCTCGGATTCCGCTTCATTTGTCATCGACATCATCACATCCGGTGGGCATACCAACCCGCCGGTGCCACAGCGGATCTTCTGGGCCGTGCTTGAAGGTGTGGTCGCCGCAGTACTGCTCACCGTCGGCGGAACCTCCAGCCTGGAAGCCCTACAGACAGCCTCCATACTGACCGGACTGCCCTTTGCCATCGTCATCGTCCTGATCGCCGTGGCCATGCTCCGGGAAATGGCCGGCCCGGGATCGCGAACCTGACTCAGGTTCAGTCTGTGCCCGGCACTCTTCTGTGCCTGCTCTGTGCCTGGCACCGTCGACGACGCTCAGGGCTCATCAATCAGGAATGCGCAGGTGCAGTCACTGCATCCGCCTGTCCATGGCCCAGCATTTCACAGAATCCCCTCGCCTTGTGCCACGTCTCCTCATATTCCTGCTGCGGATCGGAATCAGCCACGATCCCCGCACCGGCGGGGTAATGAACCCGGCCACCTGAAATAAAAGCCGACCGGATCAGAATATTGAGGCGCGACATCTGGTTGTAGCCCAGATATCCGAGTGACCCCGTGTAAGGGCCGCGGCTCACCGGTTCGATGGCGTCGATGATTTCCATGGCACGGATTTTGGGTGCACCGGTGATGCTCCCGCCCGGAAAACAACTCCTGAGCGCCTGGAGATGATTGACGGGGTGGCGAAGTGTGCCTGTCACCGTCGAATACAGATGGTGCACATGGGGAAGGCTTTTGAGCCTGAGAAATTCCGGCGTTTCTACGGATCCGAATTCCGCAATCCTGCCGATGTCATTGCGAAGGAGGTCGGTGATCATGGTCAGTTCGGCTTTTTCCTTTTCGCTGGACTGCAGCTCAGTGGCCAGCTGCCGGTCGGAAAGCGGGTCCGCTCCCCGCGGTCTGGTGCCCTTGATGGGGCTGGTGGCAACATTCACTCCGTCCATGGACAGGAACAGCTCGGGGGAGGCGCTGGCAATCTCGAGGCCATCGGCGGCGAAGCCTGCATAGCCGCCGTATTCAGGCCGGCAGCGGGCCATGAGCATTTCAAAAAGATCCCACCCTCCGGCAGACTGTTGGTGGACGGTGAGCCGCTGGCTGAGATTGACCTGATAAATGTGGCCGAGCCGGATCCATTCCTGGGCCTGCCTGACTGCCTGGAGGAATGCCTCGCGCCGCAGACTGGACTGCATGGCGCTGACGACCGGCGGGGGGGACGGGTCAGGTCTTGCGGATTCACTGCCTGCGGCATCGATCACCCTCATGAAGTGATCGATGGATGCCTGCATCCGCGCGGGCGAGTGGTTGCCGTCCGCGTCGAAGCCTGTCGCAACGATCATGAGCTTTGAGTCCCCGGAATCCATCTCCCGCCGCCGAACCAGCAGGGTGGAATAGAAACCGACCACCATATCCGGCAGCTCGAGGTCGTCCCTTGCGGTTTGAGGGAGCCCGGGTTCCACCGCGTTTTTCAGGTCGTAACCGAAATAGCCCATGGCAGCCCCGACTGGAATTCCACCGGAAGGGCCATCCGGCACTTCGAACCGGGAAAGGGTCGCATCAAGGACATTCCATGGATTCCCGAATAAGCGGTGAACCGCCGTGCCGTGACTGAATTCGCAGTAGGCACCCTTGGCCCTGAACTTCAATACCGGGTCGAATCCGAGAACATCCCAGCCCTCAGTCGAAGCGCTATTCCCAGCGGAGGAAGAGGCAAGGCACACCACGTCCCGACAATGCTTGGCCGCCTGGCGGGCTACGGCCAGAAATTCCGGAGAATTCCCCAATTCTGTCACCTTGAAATCCACGCTGCTCAGAGTATCGATGCCGCTGCCAAGCTTATACGGTGCCGCGCACGCGAAACAAGCGCTTCCCGTGAACTCCCGTCCCCGACCCATGCCGGCCGTATACCGGGACCGGGAATGTGGTCCCTGTGAGCACCGGCAGCGCAATTAATTCATGCTGTCACCGCGGGGATGTTTGCGATGGCCCGATGAAGCTGCCATGATCGGGGCCATGAAAATCCGCCTAATCCGTGCCCGCCTCATACTGGCAGTCGTGCTGGGGAGCACAAACGGCATCCTTTCCGGCGCCACGCCCCACTTCGATAATGTGGTTCTGATCCTCTCCGATGATCACAGATTCGATTTTATGGGCTTTCACGATGGATCACCGGACTGGCTGGAGACTCCTGCCATGGACCGTATGGCGGCCGAAGGGGTCCATCTTGAAAACGCCTTTGTTTCGACGTCGCTGTGTTCCCCGAGCCGGGCGTCCATCCTGACCGGCCGGTACATGCATCACCACAGGGTGGTCGACAATCAGAGACCGATGGATCCCGGCAACCGCTTTTTCACCGAGTTTCTGCAACAGGGTGGCATCCGCACCGCCTACATCGGCAAGTGGCACATGGGCCACGACAATGACGAACCGCGCCGGAGCTTTGACCACTGGGCAAGTTTCAAGGGCCAGGGCACCTATTTTGATCCGGTCATCAATATCAACGGCAGCCGGAAATCCTTTCAGGGCTATAACGCGGATATACTGACCCGACTTGCAACGGACTGGCTCCGCGACAGCAGCGATGACAGCCGGCGATTCTTTCTGCAGATTGGCTACAAGGCCGTGCATTATCCATTTGAGCCGGCTCCGCGGCACAAGGGGCGGTACCGCGGGAAACCCATACCCTACCCTGAGACCATGGCCCGCACGGAAAGGAACTACCTTTCACAACCGCGATGGGTTCACGAAAGGCGCTACTCGATTCATGGCATCGATCACATGGAAACCGGGGCTTTTGACCGCGACCCGGTGCCCGATTTTGATGAACTCTACTATAACTTCACCGAAGCGGTGCATTCCCTCGATGAGAATATCGGCCTCATTCTCAACACCATCGCCACCACACCCGGGCTCCGGAATACCCTCGTCCTCTACATGGGCGACAACGGCTTTCATCTCGGAGAACATGGATTCTATGACAAACGGGATGCTTTCGAAACATCCATGAGGATCCCCATGCTGGCATGGACGCCGCAGCCCGGCAGACTCAAGGCCGGACACACGGCATCGCAGATGGTCCAGAATATCGACGTGGCACCGACCATCCTCGAGCTGATGCAGGTCGAAAAACCGGAAGGCATCCCCATGGACGGAATGTCATTTGCCCCTCTGCTGTCCGGCGGAAGCCCGGTGAACTGGCGGCAGCACATCCTCTATGAATACCACTGGGAATGGAACTTCCCGGCCACCCCCACTCTCTTCGCCATTCGAACCGATCGCTATAAATATGTCTACTATCACGGAACATGGGATCGCGACAGTTTCCACGATCTCGAAACCGACCCGATCGAGCGGCATAACCTCATCGATGTTCCCGCCTACCGGGAGATCATCAGCAGCCTCAGAGAAAAGCTTTTCACCGAACTCGGACAGAGTGGGGCCATGGAAATCCCCGTCAGGGCACCGGCCGGCGAGCGTCTCGGACAGCGCAAAATACCCCTTCAATAGATTGAAAATCCAATATTCCGATCAAGGCGGCGGTGATTACCGGCCGGGATTCGACGCCGAAATTCGGTTGCAAATTCCGGTTTGAAGGTCGATCATTGACAGATAATCGTGAGTTCCCGGTCCTCATCCGGATTTTTACACGAGGGGGAAAGAATCTGTAAACGGGAGCGGCAGGCTATATGAGCGAGGCAGAAATAGTCCGGCGGTCGGTGGCCAGAGCCCGGCGGGTGCTGATCCTGAAAAGGCTCTGGACCGGACTCTGGCGGTCCATCCTTGCCGGCGGAGTGATGACCCTCCTGTGGATAACGGCCTACAAACTTCTGCCGGTTCCAGCGCGCTTTTTCCCGATGGGATTCATCCCGGCAGCGGTTGCCGCAGCAGCTGTTCTTATTTCTCATTTTTTCAGACTGCCGGGTCAGCGGATGGCGGCGGTCTTCCTCGATACCACACAGGGACTGCATGAAAGACTGAGTACGGCTGTGGAAATGACCGGTCGGGACGGCAGCCCGCCCAATCCATGGGCCGAATTGGTCGTGCGTGATGCAGCCGGTGCGGTTGCCGCCGTCAAATGGAATCATCTGACCCGCTGGAGTGTCCCTTCAGCCGGCTGGTGGGGACTGCTCGCCATGATAGCCGCCCTGGGAATGAGCTTTGTCCCGGAGGTCCGGTCCAAAGAGTTTGTTCAGGAGGAAAAGAATCGCGAAATCATTCAGGACAACGGTCGCGAAATGGTCAAGGTCCTCAAGCAGACATGGTCGGCCAAAGAGGATACCGTCAGCGTCATCCCGCCCGAGGCGCTTCTGAAAGATGCCCTCGAACTGGGAAACCAGCTTTCACGGGCAGAACTGCGCAAAGCCGGCGCCATCAAAAAACTCGACGATCTCTCGGGTCGGGTGCGGGACGAAATCAGCCGGCTCGAACAGGACCCCTCGCAGCAGCGCCTCAAGGAACTCGCTTCAAGTCCAGACGGGCTGGCCGGCAATACGGCAGGTGAGGCCGTGCGTAAGATGGAAGCCCTCCGGGATGCCCTCGGCAACGCCGCCGGGAAGATCGACCAGATGAACGCCATGCAGAATGAGATGGAATCACTCCGGGAAATGGCCGAGCAGATGAAGAACCAGCTGGGCAGTCCGGATTCCACCGCCTCAAAACAGCTTCAGGCGGCTGCCCGAAGCATGGAGCAGAAGTTGTCGGAGATGGGCCTCGATCCCGAATCCATCAACAAAGCTCTTGAGGCCCTCAAGGACGGTGACCCGGAGGCCTTTGATCAGGCGATGCAGGAGGCCATCGGCAAGATGGAGAAAGCCATCGAAATGGCACAGGCTCTCGAGCAGATGGAACAGGAGCTGGGAAAGAACCTCGCCGAGCAGCTGCAGCGCGGGCAGATAGCCGCCGCCCGGGAAACACTCGAATCCCTTTCAGAAAAGCTCAGTGACCCCAATCTGAGTGATGAGGAACGGCAGCAGGTGGCCGCCGATCTCGAACAGGCCGCCGAAGCAGCCAAAGCCCTGCCGCAGCTATCCGAGGCCCTGGAGCAGGCCGCGGAAGCCGCCCGACAGGGCGACATGGAGGAGGCCGCCCGACAGATGGCTGAAGCACAGCAGATGCTCGATCAGGTCATGGAGGCCTTTCAAAACGCGGAAAATCTTCAGGAGATGCTCGAAGCTCTGAAACGCGCTCAGGCCGGCATCAACGGCGGCAGGAAATGGGGACGAATGAACAACGGCCGTGGACCCGGTGGCGGTCAGGGGATGGGAAATGGCGGAGCCGGTGGCGGATTCGGCACATGGTCGGACGGCTCGGATCCCCTCCCCGATCAGAGAACTGAACTGCAGGACCAGTCCGGGATGTCCCAGGCTGAGCTGGATGCCAGAGGATTGAGTGACCGCGATGAACGGTTCCAGAATGACCGGTTCTCCCCGGACCAGATCCGTGGCGATCTGGATCAGGGCGGAAGCATGCCCAGCATGCCCCTCAAAGGCATCCACATCAAAGGCCGCAGCAACGCCACATATCAGGAAGTCATGTCGGAAATCCGGGATTCCGAGGCATCCACCATTGACCAGTCCAGAGTCCCGCGCGCCTATCAACAGGCCGTGAAATCGTATTTTGACCAGTAACCCGGCCATCCGCTCCGGCAGACAGCCACAGCCCCAATTATGATATCCACCGGTTGCCCGATCCGGCTGATCCTGATAACATTCCGACCACTACACCTGCATCGACCAGCCAGGAGACACCGACATGCAAACTGAAGAACGTATCCAGAAATTCCGGGTGGCCTTTACCCGGATTTCCCAGGAAATTGAAAAGGTCATCGTCGGCCATGCCGACATCGTGGAAGGCACACTGATTTCCATCATGGCTGGCGGGCATGTCCTGCTGGAGGGCGTGCCCGGTCTTGGCAAGACGCTGCTGGTCCGGACCCTGAGTCAGGTCATGGGGCTGCCCTTCAGCCGGATCCAGTTCACTCCCGATCTTATGCCGGCCGATATTCTCGGGACCAACATCGTGGTGGAAAACCCGGATGGCCGGAGGAGCTTCGAGTTTCAGAAGGGACCGATTTTCTCCAACATCATCCTCGCGGACGAAATCAACCGTGCGACCCCGAAGACCCAGTCGGCGATGCTCGAGGCGATGCAGGAACGAAGTGTCACCGCCGGCGGTGAGGTCCGCCGGCTCGAGCCACCCTTCTTTGTCCTTGCGACCCAGAATCCCATCGACCAGGAGGGCACCTACCCCTTGCCCGAAGCGCAGCTCGACCGTTTTTTCTTCAAGTTGGTGGTCGGTTACCCGAAAAGGGAAGACCTGGCCGAAGTTCTCAACAGAACCACCGAGCCCGGACGGGTGGAACTGCTGCAGGCCACCTCGCGTCAGGACATCCTCGATATGCAGAAGCTGGTCATGGAGGTTCCGGCCGCCTCGCACGTCAAGGACTACGCGGTCAGACTCGTCATGGCCACACATCCCGGTTCTGAATTCGCCACTCCGATGACCGGGCAGTTCCTCCGCTTCGGCAGCAGCCCGAGAGGAGCCCAGTCTCTGATCCTCGCCGCCAAAGTCAGAGCCCTACTTCAGGGACGCTTCAACGTCAGCTTTGATGATATTGCAAAAGTCCTTCTGCCCGCACTCAGACACCGCCTGATCCTCAATTTCGAAGCGGAGGCCGAAGGCATCACAACTGACATGATCCTCCAGGATATTCTTGAAAAACTGCCGGCCGCTGAGGACGCCGGCAAAGCCGGAGTCTGAACCTTCCTGCAGGGAAACCAGCCATGGCCACGGAATCCGGATCCATCCTCAACACCTCCACCCTCAGACGCCTCGAGCAGCTGCAGCTGGCTGTCAGGGCCCGGAGCAGAAGCTCACTCAAGGGAGAAAGGCGCAGCCGTGCAAGGGGCCATTCGGTTGAATTCGCCGACCATCGCAACTACTCATCCGGCGATGACCTGCGATACCTCGACTGGAACCTCTACGGCAGACTTGACCGGCTCTTCGTCAAACTCTACGAGGAGGAACGCGAGGTCCCCGTGCAGCTCTATCTGGACTCCTCGGAATCCATGAAATTCGGAGACCCTTCCAAATTTGAATGTGCCAGAGCGATAGCGGCGGCCATCGGGTATCTCACTCTGCACGGGGATGACAGACTCGGATTCACCGCCGGGCCATCGTCGGCTGTTCCGGCAGCCAGCCGGCATTTTCTCCAGTCAATCCGCGGCCGGGGATTCGGCCTCAGGTTCCTGCAGAATCTGGAATTGATCCGTCCCGGCGGCGCGGCATCGGCCAATGACTGGATGAAGAGCCTTCTTCATGCATCCGGTCCCAGAGGCGTCGCCATTGCCATCAGTGACTTTCTTGAAGAGGACGCATTTCTCCAGACCATGAAGAAGGTCAGCGGTGCCGGATATCAACTGGTGTTCATTCAGGTGCTGAGCCCGCAGGAAATAAATCCGCCATTCCAGGGCGAACTCAAGGTGGTGGATGCGGAATCGGGTCAAAGCCGGGAGATCACCTTCGGCAGGTTCCGTCTCCGGGCCTACCAGCAGATGGTGGAGGGCTTCCGGAAACACATCGAGGACCAGTGCCGGAAATGCGGGGCACGACACATCTTCATCACCTCGGATTCCAGTCCTGACCAGATCCTTTTCAAAACTCTCAGAGAACAGGCTGTCATCGCATGAATCTCCTTGCTCCATCGGCGCTGATATTCCTGCTCACCCTGCCCGTCATCATCGTCTTCTACCTGCTGAAGCGAAGAAGGGTCGAAAAGGTCGTTTCGTCGACACTGCTCTGGGAGAGGTTCCTTGCCGAAAGCCAGGCCAATGCCCCGTTCCAAAAACTCAGAAAGCATCTGCTGATGTTCCTGCAGCTGCTTCTGGCATTTCTGATGGTGATGGCACTCACGAGGCCGTATTTCCAGGGTCAGCAGAAAACGCGCGGTCTGAATATCATCCTTGTGGATGCCTCGGGGTCCATGATGAGCCGGGACGAAAGCCCGACACGTTTTGAGAAAGCCAGGGGGATGGCCCGACAGATCATCGAGGGGATGACCGATGGTGCCAGTGCGACACTGATTCGTATGGGCCCGCGTGCCGAAGTGGTTCAATCGTCCACCAGTCGCAAAAGCCTCCTGCTCGATGCACTTGACCGGATGAAGCCCTCGACCGGTCCCGCAGCGTCAACTGAAGCGCTCCAGCTGGCGGAGTCCCTTGTCCGCAACCCCTCCGCCTTCGCCGATGCCGAAACCGCACAATCCATTATTCCGGAATCACAGATCCACATCATCAGCGATGGCGGCATTGAGGGGCTGGACGAACTGGCGACCAGAAACCTCCCGCTCAGCTACCATCCCGTCGGCAACAGGGTCTCCAATGTGGCAATTACATCCGTGGATGCGCGCCCCTCCCCCGAAGCTCCCGGACGGCAAATCATCTTCGTCCAGCTGGAAAACGCTTCCGACTCACCGGTCACCACCGTGATGACTCTCTATTTCAATGACGCGGAAGTCACCAACCGCCCGGTTGAAATTGAGGCCAACTCCGAATTCCGTGCCGTCTTTGAGGCCGAACAGAGAGACGACGGGATCTACCGCGTTACTCTGAACCACGAGGATGACCTGCCGGCCGACAACACAGCGTGGATCATCAGCCGGCTGCCAGGACCTGTCCGTGTCCTCCTTGTCTCCACCGGCAACGCATTTCTGGAAAAAGCCCTCAGCAGTATCCAGAACGTCACCCTCTCCAGACAGTCGACTTTCCCACCATCCGGAACAGAGGATGAATACGATGCCATCATCAGTGACGGAGTGGCACCGGACGGAGACTATCCGGTGACTGACACACTGTGGATCAACGCGGCGCCTCAGACATGGTTTCCCGAATCGCCCACTGAGCTGGAAGCTCCGGTGATCACATCGGCAGATCCTGACCATCCGGCGCTTCGCTTTGTTTCGCTGGACCAGCTTCTTGTCGCCAGAGCAAGCAACATCACCATGCCCCCATGGGCGAGTCCGGTAGTGCAGTCCACCTCAACCCCGCTCATCATTGAAGGAGAACTGGACGGGCACCGGCAGCTCTGGATCGGCTTCGATATTCTTGAGTCAAACTGGCCAAGACTGGTTTCATTCCCCATTTTCATGGCCAATGTCGTGTCGTGGCTGTCCGAAGGCGGGGAAAACAGCGACCTGACAAGTCAGGTCACGGGCAGCACCCTCCAGTTCCGACCCGAACCGGCAGCCGCCGCCGCCAAAGTCACTTTTCCGGACGGAAACAGTGAAGTCATTGAACCCGACCCGTCCACCGGACAGATCTACCTCAGCCGGACAGACACCCCCGGTGTCTACTCCTTCGAGGTTGAAACCAACCGGATCGACATCGCCGTCAATGCCATCCATCGCAGTGAAAGTCTGGTCAGGCCCGCGGCATCCATCCGACTGGGAGAAGTGATGAGCATCCAGGGCAGCGATATTCAGGAAGCCCAGAAGGAGATCTGGCCGTGGATTCTGCTGGGCGTGCTGATGATTGCCTCCTTTGAATGGTGGTATTTTCACAGGAGGACGGCATGAACGGATTTGGAATGATGAGGCTTTCCCATGCTGCCGGATTGCTGCTGATTGGATGTATCCTCGGCTGTTCGCCGTCGGGGCCGGAAGTGGAGACGGTCGTGGTCTACACCTCTCAGGATGCGGTTTATGCCGGGCCGATCCTCGATGAATTTGAAAGAAGGACCGGTATTGAAGTCCGGGCAGTCTTCGACAGCGAAGCGGTGAAGTCGACGGCACTGGCCCAGAGACTTGCGGCTGAACGCGGAAAACCCCGATGCGATGTCTTCTGGAGCAACGAGGAGCTGAGGACCCGGCAGCTGGTTCTGCAGGGCATTCTTGAGAAACCGGTGAAAACCACCGTCTACAGATCCCGCCACATTGTCATCAACACCAATATGGTGCCAGTGGACACCGCTCCCCGGTCGATCGCTGATCTCACAGCTCCGGAATGGTCGGGACGCATCGCCCTCGCCTTCCCGTTCTACGGAACAACCGCCAACCACTTTCAGGCACTGCGTATCATGCTGGGGGAAGAGGCATGGACCGAACTCTGCAGTAGCCTGCACGACAATGACCCACTGGTCGTCGATGGAAATTCACAGGTTGTCAGGGCGGTGGGAACTGGTCAGAGGGCAGCCGGCCTCACCGATACGGACGATGTGCGCGTCGGCATTCGCAATGGATACCCTCTCCACTCCTATCCCGATGCACGCTACCAGGTGCGAATCCATAACTCGATGGCCAGAGTCTCCGGAGCCCCGAATCCGGAAAACGCCGACCGACTGATCGATTACCTTCAGTCAGCAGAAGTCAGTATGACTCTGGTCGATGCAGGTGCTGCCGATGCCCTCCCCGATTCTGAATCACTGAATAACTCCCAGTTCAACGAGGATGAATGGGAACGGATCATCGGGGCACTGCAGGACAACCAGGAGACTCTCCGACAATTCTTTCTTCGCTGAAAATCCGCCGCAGCAGTCATGGTTTCACCCGAACTCATCCTTAACAGCCTGATATTGACCGTGACAACGGCGGTCATGGCGCTGGTGACGGGTTTTTCTGCGGCCATGGTTCACGGGGGGCTGCATCCATTCCTGAAAAAATCCTTTAATGCGCTCGCCCTTCTCTGCTGGCTGACACCGCCATTCCTCTACGCCGACAGCTGGATGAGGCTGGTCACCGAATCGATCGCCGGAGTCGAACCGCTTTCCATCTGGTCCTGCAGTCTGGTTCTCTGCTTCAGCCTCTGGCCCGTCGCCTTCTTCCTCATGGCACCGATGGTACAGCGCATGGATCTGATCGAAAAGCATACCGTCTCGGGACTCAGCGGCTGGCCGCTTGTGAGGTGGATTGTCCTTCCGGCCATGCACAGGGCATTCGTCGGGTCCCTCATGGTTGTGGCGGCAGCCTCATGGAGTGCCTTCACCATCCCGTCCCTCTTCAATGTGAAAATGGTTTCGGCCGAGCTGTGGATCCGCTTCAACGCCTCGCTCGACGCCAATTCCATCTGGATGCCTGCCCTTGTGCAGTTTGCCGTGCCGGCTTTTCTGCTGTTCATGGCCGGCTGGTGGCGGCTGGCGCCACCATGGACAATGCGCTTTCCGGTTTCACGGCAGCTGTGGCGGCAGGCGCTGGGCAGCCGGCTCCTCACAGCTCTGGTCATCCCTGCCATGACCATTCCCTGTCTGGCGCTTTGGTTCGGATTCCTGCAGCTTGTCTCCGGCGACATGTCGCCCTCCCTTCTTGCAGCGGTATGGAAGTCCAACCGGGAACCGCTCCTGAATTCATTGACTGTCGGACTCGGCAGCACTATCGCAGTGACACTCGCCGGCATCGCTCTCAACCGGTTCTCCCTGCCGGGCAGGGCGTGGATTCTGTGGTTCATCCCCGGTATCTGCATCAGCATTCTTCTCTCCTCGGCCCTCAATTCGAATCAGGTGATCGGTCACTATGACTACGGCATTGAAATGGTGATCGCAGCGGTCATTATCCGACTGGCTCCACTGGGAATTTTCCTTCTGGCAACAACCAGCCGTGCCGGGCGTGATACGTCCTGGAAATCATTCACAAGAATCTGGCCGTTGTCACCGTTTGCGATGCTGCGATGGATACAGTGGCCCATTTCAAGAAACATGGTTCCGGGAGTTGCCTCAGTGCTCTTTGCCATGGCCCTCTGGGAAACTGAATCATCCATCATGATCCATCCACCGGGAGGAGAAACAGCTGCACAACGGATATTTGGGCTTCTGCATTATGGGCACACTGACCAGGTTTCCGGACTTTGTCTGCTGCTGGTGTTGGCAGGACTGCTCTTCGGGCTGCTGGTCTCGACCCCGCTGGCAGCAGGCGGGCTTCACAGGAAATCCAGGGCTTCGCGGCGTCCATACATCCAGTGGATCGGGCTGGCTGCAGCATCCATGGGGCTTCTGACCTCCGGATGTCAGCCCGGATCAACGGGTGGCCAGAACTCCATTGACGGAAACCGGCCGACGACCACGGCCATTCAAAGTGAAATTTTCAGGAGTGTGATGGTCATTGGCCGCAGGGGCAATGGTGCCGGGCTGTTCCAGAAACCGCGATCACTGACCACCGACCGCGATGGAACAATTTTCGTGAGCGACATGACCGGCAGGATCCAGCGCTTCTCTGCCGACGGATCCTTCGAAAGGTCATGGCAGATGCCTGAACTGGATCTTGGACGCCCCAAGGGCATGGCCATCGATCACGACGGTCATGTCATGGTCGCGGAGCCGCATTACGGGCGCATCAATCATTTCTCCCGCGATGGAACACTGCTGCTTCAATGGGGTGAAAAGGGAAAGGACGGAGGACAGCTCGACATGCCAAGAGCCATTCAGGCCATGCCGGACGGCACATTTCTGGTCACCGAGTTTGGCGGCCACGACCGGATCCAGTGGTTTCAGGATGATGGCACCTGGACCGGACGGGCCGTGGGAACCATGGGCAGCCAGCCGCTCCAGTTCAATCGGCCTGAAGGCATTGCCCTCCGACCTTCCGGGAATATCCTCATTGCCGATTCCAATAACCACAGAATCCAGGAACTGACACCCCAGGGCGAATTCATCGCGGCCATCGGCACACCCGGTTCAGGCACCGGTGAATTCAGCTATCCCTTTGATGTCAAGATCGACTCCAGCGGACTCGTCTTCGTGTGTGAATTCGGCAACAGCCGTATCCAGATTTTCTCCGAAAGCTGGGAGCATCTCGAGACCATCGGTGAACTCGGGCGGGATCCCGGACAGTTCTTCAACCCATGGAGTATCAGCCTTGATCCGGATGGGAACCTCGTTGTCGCCGACGCCATGAACCACCGAGTCCAGAAGTTCATCCGCCGCTCACCGATTGTAAACACGGTTCCCACGCCGGCATCCGCCCCGGCATTCGAGCAGGCATTCGTCACCAACCACCTCCACAGGCCATGAACAGCATCCACTTCACTCAGCCTGCCTTCCTCTGGCTTCTCATTCCAACCCTCGCATGGGTGTGGTGGTGTGCCATGACCTCCGAAGCGTCAATCATCGGAACAAGAAAATGGATCTCAGCCGTCCTGCGGACAATTTTCATCCTTCTCCTGATTTTCGGATTGAGCGGTTTTGAATGGCGCGAGCGGAACGATTCCATGAACGTCCTTTTTGTCGTCGACCGCAGCCTGAGTATCCCGCAGGACGAACAGGAGAAAGCCAGAATCTACGCCAATAGCGCAGCCGGCGAAAAAAGACCGAATGACCGCACGGGTGTCATTGTCTTCGGAGCCGATGCCGGCATTGAACTGATGCCCAACACCGCCATGGAATGGGGCAAATATCAGGCGGTCATCGACCAGAATGCCTCACGGCTGGGAAATGCCGTCAGACTGGCAACAGCCGCATTTCCCGAAGGCGGCCAGAAAAAACTGGTGCTGCTGACCGACGGAAATACCGACCATGGAGATGCCCGGGAGGCTGTCATTGATGCCCGCACTCAGGATGTGACAGTGGACGTCATCCCTCTTGGTGCGGCAAGGCCGAATGATGTTGTCGTCAAGCCGCTGCAGCTCCCCTCAAGGCTGAAGAAGAATCAGGCTTTCAATATCAAGTCGGTGATTGAATCCACCGTGGACCAGCAGGCGACGATGCGGGTTTACCGCAACGGCGAGTTCATCGCCCAGGATCAGGTTCCGCTCACCGCTGGGGAAAATGTTTTCTCATTCCAGGAAAATCTCGAGGAAAGCGGTTTCTACGAGTATGAAATTCAGATCGAGGCGGAGAATGACGACCTGGTTCAGAACAACCAGTCATTCGGCCAGACATGGATTCAGGGTGATCCTTCCATCGTCCTCGTCTCCAATAATCCCCTTCTGGACCGCAGCCTGCTCAATGCCCTCGAACAGGGCGGACTCAAAGTGTCGGTCATGAATCCTTCAGAGCTTTTTGTCAGTGCCGGAGCACTCCGGTTTTACGACGGGATGATCCTCTCGAATATTCCGGCCGGACAGTTTTCGCGTGCGCAGATGGGCCAGCTTGAGTCGCTTGTTAAGGACTTCGGGATGGGGATGGTCATCATAGGCGGCGATGATTCACTGACCGCGGGAAGCTATCGCGGCACACCTCTGGAGGACCTGATGCCGCTCTCGATGGAGCTCGACAGCCGGAAGGTCATTCCCCGCGGGGCTCTGGCCCTGATCATGCACGGGATGGAATTCATGAACGGTAACGAAGTGGCACGTCAGATGGCTCTGGGCACTCTGAATGCCATGGGCTCAGAGGACGAACTGGGCGTCCTGCTGTGGGACGGGACAGAACGGTGGCTGTTCCCACTCGAACGCACCGGAAACAAGGCCTCCATGCGCCGCAGTATCGCCGGGATGAACCAGGGGGACCTGCCTCACTTCCAGGGATTGATGGAGCTTGCCTACGAAGGGCTGCTGGCCTCCGATGCCAATCTCAAACACGTCATTGTCTTCAGTGACGGCGATCCCTCTCCCCCGACGGAACAACTCATGCGGACAATGCGGGAAGCAAACATCACCGTGAGTACGGTGCTGATCGCCGGTCACGCCACCGACGCCAACATGGTCTTCATGGCCGAGTTGGGAAATGGACAGTTCTACAATATCACCAACCCCAATGATCTCCCTCAGGTCTTCCTCCAGGAGACAGCAGTGATCCTCAAGTCGGCGATCATGGAGGAGACATTTGTGCCGGAACTGGTCGGCACAGGAGAACCGGTCCGTGGCCTTGAAACACTGCCGTCCCTCGATGGCTACGTGGCCACCACACCCAGGGAGCGGGCCGCCATCCCCATTCTTTCCTCCAAAGGCGATCCGATCTTCGCCTACTGGAATTACGGACTTGGCAGAACAGCGGTCTTCACCTCGGATGCCGGCACCCGCTGGGCCTCGGCGTGGGTCCAGTGGGATGATTACGCCCGTTTCTGGCAGCAGGTGGTTCAATGGTCACTTCGCAAGCTGGACAGCTCCAATCTTGATATCGAAGTGGTCCAGGACGGTCAGGATGCCCTCATCCTCATCGAAGCACTGGACGAGGAAGGGGATTTCCAGAACTTCCTCGACCTCGAGGGGATGGTCCTGAAACCCGAAGGTGAGTCGGTTTCATTTCCGGTCTATCAGGTGGCACCGGGCCAGTACCGCGCCACAGTGCCCATGGCCGAGCAGGGCTCCTATCAGTTCAACATCCTCGAAAAACAGGGAAACGAGGTCCGGTCCTCAACCACCGCCGGTGCCAGTCTCAGCTACTCGCCGGAATTCCAGCGCACCACAACCAACAGCGGACTGCTCTCGAGAATCGCCGAATGGGGTGGCGGTATCCTCATCAATCCGGAGGATGCCGGGCACAATCCCTTCCTGCAGGGCCGCCGGACAACCTACTCTCCAAAGCCGATGTGGGAAAACCTGCTCGCCGTGGCCATTCTTCTCTGGCTCCTTGACATTGGTGTCCGACGCATCGACATCGACCGCGCCATGGTCAGGGCAGCAGTCGGAAAAATCCTGCCGGGAAGGAAATCCCGCGGGGAGTCACCACAGGAAAGCCGCCTCGCCAGTCTGAGAAAAACCGTCAGCCAGGTTAAGGAGCAGACCACCGGTCCAGGCAGAACCACCGGCGGCAGCAGCGAATCGTCATGGGTCAGGCCGGCAGAATCAACCATCCAGTCCCGGACCACCCCCTCAGCTGAAAAGGCCTCCGACGGTCCCAAAGAAGACAGCCGGAAGGCACCGAAGAAGAAGAATGATGAGACCACCCCGGGATCCGGGGCACCCGCCCGTTCAACCAGCCGGCTACTCGAAGCGCGCCGCAAGGCAAAAGGCCCCGAGTCCCCAAAAGACGGGAACAAATGAACATGAATTCCCCCGCCTCGCGGGACAGAGCATTTCCTTCACAGCGGCGATCCAAACCAATCCGCACGGTGAGACGCCGAGTAGGCTGCGCGTAAGGGAGGCACCACCGGACGCGATGCATGACGGGGGCTCTCGGTGCGGCACTCTTTGGGGCGGACGCGGCACGGTGACGTGGCCGGGATGGGCTCATCGTGCGTCGCCAACACGGATGAATTCTGATCTACCAAAAAGCCTGAACCCTCCGACCCGCTGAAAGCGGGGCAAGGATGGAGCATCCTATCTATTCCGGCGAAGCCGGCACCGTCCCTTATGTTTCTCACGGTTCGTGTGTGACTGGATATACTCCATCAGGCACGGTGGAAGGCACATGCCAATTCACCTGCCCTGCCGACAGTAAATCTCCGTCCTGCGTCAGCTCGCTTTCGGCTTATTCGGCACGAAGTGACCCGTGTCCAGGATTGGGATGACCTTGTTCGGTGTCCGGATTCCAAGTTTCCGGCCCACCTCAGCGGAAGAACTTGCGAACTCGGATACGCCCGGTGCGGATGGGGTGGTGATTCAAAAACCCCGGATGCGAGTTTCCGGTAAACAGAGGGCGACCGAATACAAGCAGGAGCACGCGCAGGACACCCCATGCTCCGGGAAAGGTCATTTTCTTTTTAACCGCGTCTGTCATTGAGCGACCAGGAGGATTGGATTCGCGACTGTGGTAAAGCCGGGAAGCGGCTACCAGAGGAGCACTGTCAACCCGGTGACGTGCTGGAAGTGGTTGTCAGCAGTCGCCAGCGGAAGGCCCGATTGTAGCGCGATGGCAGCGATCCAGATGTCGTTTTGCGGGATGGGCGCTCCCGCCTGGGCGAGTTGGGCGGAGATGCGCCCGTAAATTTCGGGGGTGGACTCATCGGGAACCAGCACGTCCACCGCTTCGAGGAATCGCGTGATCTGCTGGAGGTTCTTTTCAGGACGAGCAGATCGGAACGCTCCTGCATAAAGTTCAGCCAAGGCCGCTTGTGGCAGGTAAAGTTCCTCATAGTCGTCGAGTTTTTCGGAGAGTGCTGTTGCGTCGCGGAAGTGACGGATGACAACGCTGGTGTCCAAAAGGACCTGGTTAACTGGAGTCGCCATCGATTCGATCCGCTTCCGCTCTCACGGCTTGCTCGAAGTCCTCCCCTTCCTCGCCTGCCATGCAACCCGCCGTGGCCAGCAACGCCGCGCGGCGGCGTTCGTGGTTTTTCGGATTGAGGCCGTGGACGTAGCGGGCCACTTCCACCAGCTTTTGCGGCGGCAGTTCGCGCAGGTCTCGCAAGATGGATTCGATCACGGTCATAGAGTTCCTAAATTAAAGCAGCTGAAAGAAGAACACGAGTGCGGAATGCGGGAATGGATGGCACAGCGGGGACTCGCACACGACGAATTCACTGACAACGGGAACTGGCCGCATCAGATGTATGTCCAGGAAGCCCGTCGGATGGTCTCAGATTTTGGGATGACCTTGTTCGGTGTCCGGATTCAAAGTTCCTGTCCCGTCTCAGCGGAAGGACCTGCGAACTCAAAAACACCCGGTGCGGGTGGGGCGGTGATTCAAAAACCCCGGATGCGAGTTTCCGGTAAACAGAAGGCGACCGTTCGCATTGACTGCTGCCCTTGGGGCATTTAGGAAATGGCTCAGACCCAAAAGAGGCCATGCCTGAGCGTTTGCCGTGCCCAGAAGGCTGAGTTCTTCACCGCAGATAGTCTCAATGGCTGTTGTGTGTTCTGTTGAGGATACTGGTATCGTCGTAATCGTACATGGCGTGTCGTACGTCGCACCTAACATTCCGGAGAGACTCACCAGCAGAAGCAGAAGGCTCCCTAAAAGCGTCAAGATCCAAGCCGTTGCGAGTCGAAGCATCATGAGATTTCGCCAATCCTTTCCTGATATACTTCGTCCACCAGCGCCCATATTTGCATCTCTGTTGATGAGGGCTCATACTGACCGGGAGGCCCGAACGAAAAGTGCTGCCTGCCTTCATCCCGTAGTCGCCCAATTACCAGACGAACCTGCTCCCGAGGAATCTGCTCCGAAACAACTACACGATCCAAGAGGCCATCAAGGGCCGCGTAGAGGCCCGACTTGAATAGCTCCCTGAAATCAACTGCCTTCCTAGTTCTATAGTCGACAAGTTCACCATTCATTTCGTCGTTGGGAAGCACAATACAATCAAGTTCCCAACCTCCTTGCTCAGAGGAACCGAACCGTCGCAAACGAATATTGGACATAATAATTCCTCCTATCTTGGAATCGCCGGGCCAAGATCCTCGACCGGCACAAGGTAAGCGGGTCCCGGTGGTGTTTCGTGTGGAAAGGCCTCATAATCGATCAAAGGGCGTTTCGTGGGAATCTCTGTGATTACAGGCTTCTCTCCGCCCTTCTCCATCAACGCCTTCCAACTCTGCGCTTGCTCCTCTGTCTGCCAAACCCATTTCTTCCCTGCTTGCTCAGGATTGACATAAGGACTGTCTGCGTATTTACCCGCTCGAGCCCCAGCCAGTTCTTCTTGCGACATCACCCGGTAGGCTTTGTTCTTTGGGGCGGGAAAGGATTATTCTTCAACCCGGTAAAGATGGGTCTTGGTTCTCAGGAAGAGCGCGTCGCCGGCCACGGCCGGGGTGGCCATGAAGCCGTCATCGAGTTTACTGCTGGCGACCACCTTGAATTCTTCGGAAGCCTGAATCACCGTGGCAACGCCCTCCTCACTGAAGAAGTACACCTGGCCGTCGATGACGAGTGGGGATGCGGAGTAATTCCCGCCGACCCGTTCCCGCCACATTTCCT
>JAUIAG010000404.1 GCA_030425355.1 Verrucomicrobiia bacterium | reverse complement strand
GGCATGACCGAGGTCTGCATCAGCCCTGACATAGGCCGGGTCCTTGCCACCGAGTTCCAGTCCGATATTCTTGAACTGTCCGGCAACCGCCTTCTCCATGGCGATGCCGCCATCCACCGATCCTGTAAAACAGACCATGCGCACGGATGGATCTGCGGCCACCTGCGAGGTGCCGTCATGGTTCAGGTGCAGAAACTGGAACACTCCTTCGGGGAGCCCGGCGGCCTTGGCACTGCGGTGGATCTGCTCGGCACACAATGGCGTCTGGCTGGAATGCTTGAGGACGACAGTGTTTCCTGCCATCAGGGCAGGGATGATCGCGTTGACCGATGTCAGGTAGGGGTAATTCCATGGGGCAACAACAAAGACTGTCCCCAGTGGCACCCGTTCGATAAATCGGTGAAATCCGTCCTTCGGCTCCGGTCGGACAGTTTCGAGGGCTTCCGCGGCGATGGCGATCATGTGCCGGGCCCGTTCCTCAAAGCCGGCGACCTCTCCAGCCGCGTAGCGGATTGGCCGTCCCATCTGCCTTGTTATCTCCGGGCCAATTTCGTCCTTCCGGCTTACAAAGTCATCAACGAGCGCCGTGCACAATTCAGCCCGGCGTGAAATATCGAGGGCCTTCCAGTCATGGAAGGCGCTGTCGGCTCTGGACAGGGCAGTGCGGATCTGTGCTTCGCCGGCGTATTCGCGACGGCAGAAAACCGACCCGTCGCCGGGAGAGATGACCTCAATGGAATTGTGACTCATGCGGATCAGATGATTTCGAAATATCGTGCCAGTTCCCAGTCGGTGATGTGCTTGCGGAATTCACGGGCCTCCCATTCGCGGGAGGTGGCGAAGTGGTCGACGAAAGCGTCACCGAAGAGGGCGCGCGCGGCTTCAGATTTACGGAGGGCCCATGCGGACTGGTCGAGGGTCTGAGGCAGAGCCTGATGAGCCGGGTGGTCCTTGTCGTAGGCGTTGCCACGGACCACGGGGTCCGGTTCAAGACCCTTTTCGATCCCGTATAGTCCGGATGCAACGGCTGCTGCCAGGGCTATATACGGATTGGCGTCGGAGGCGGCGAGGCGGTACTCAACCCGCTGGGACTTGGCATTGCCGGGGATGACCCTCAGGGCGGTGGTGCGGTTTTCAATGCCCCATGTGGCGTGGGTCGGGGCCCAGAAACCGGGGATCATCCGGCTGTAGGAATTCACAGTCGGGGCGATCATGGCCAGGACCTCAGGCATCAGCTTCTGCTGGCCGGCCACGAACTGCCGCTGCAGACGGCTCATCCCCGATTCGCCATTCGCATCAAAGAACAGATTTTCTCCCGTTTTGGAATCTGCGAGAGAGAGGTGGATATGGCCGGACTGACCGGGGTAGTCATTGCTCCATTTGGCCATGAAAGTGGCCATCAGCCCTTCCATCTGGGCCATGACCTTGATGAAGGTCTTGAACAGGGCGGCCTTGTCCGCGGCGCTGCTGGCCTCATCCACCCGGATTGCCGCCTCGAGAACACCCGGGCCGGTTTCGGTGTGCAGGCCTTCAAGGGCAAAGTCCATCGACTCGCATAACTCCAGCATTCGCAGATGGAGGTCCGCATGCACCGAGTTCCGGATCACCGAATACCCGAAGAACCCCGGCGTGATCGGCGTCAGGTCCCGGTAGTTTTTCTCCCTCACGGAGTGCGGTGTTTCCTCGAAGAGAAAAAACTCATACTCGAAGGAGGCCTTGACTTCATAGCCCATGGACCGGGCCTTCTCGAGGACCCGGACGAGGGTGGCGCGGGGGCAGACCTCCGCGGCCTTGTCGGCAAACTGCCCGAGGAACAGGAGGTTCTCGCCTTCCATTGGCAGGTCCCGACAGGTATCGGGAAGGATACTCACGGGCGCGTCGGGGTAGCCCGTATGCCAGCCCGTGTATTCCACACCCGGATTCTCATACAGCTGGTCATTGCTGTCCCAGCCGAGCACCACGTCACAGAAGCCGAATCCATTCTCCAGCGCCGAGTAAAACTTGTCCTTCGCCATGTATTTTCCACGAAGGATCCCGTCGACGTCGAAAACACCGACTTTCACATGGCTCAATCCGCGTTCCTCTATGATGGTCCTGGCATCATTAATCGATCTGACTTCTCTGGCTTTCATGGTTCTTTTTCTCTGTGCGCTCCGATCCCGAGGCACAGCGCAGCATTGTCATCCACCTGACACCGTTTTGCCATGCAAAAAATGGCGGGAGTCGGTAACTCCCGCCATTGATTCTTCCCCGAAGCCGTCCTTGGGAGTCAGCTTATCTCTGTTCAACCCTCAGCCGCCGCTTCAGCGGTGCTCCCGATCACCGGGACCGGCCATATCAGCCAGTCCCCTTTGTCGGTTGGCCCCTGACTCCAGTGGAATCCAGGCTTGTCCGGCAGGTCGAAATGCCCGCCATCGTCGACACCATCATAACCCCGTCCGTAGATTAGGGGCCTTCCATCCTCAATCCGGTAGATGAGCGGCTTTCCGGAAGAAGCGTCGAGGGGCACTTCACTCAG
This sequence comes from Verrucomicrobiia bacterium, assembly GCA_030425355.1. Classification (GTDB taxonomy): domain Bacteria; phylum Verrucomicrobiota; class Verrucomicrobiia; order Limisphaerales; family JAJOIW01; genus JAJOIW01. The sequence continues at coordinate 987 of JAUIAG010000404.1, read as the reverse complement.
CCATCCGGGAACAAGATCATTCAGCTGCTCCGGCCATTGCCCCTGCTCGGCATAGTAACCATGTATCGCCAGAATCAGTTTGGTGTTTTCATGATGAACGCGGTTCAGTGTCGGTTTCATGACCATATATGGTTCGATGTGGTCCAGCATTGGAAGAAAGAGCTCAACATCCTTCGTCATGGACACCTCCGGTATGCCTGCAGTTGAGTGGTCTGTCTTCATTTTTTCCCACTCAATCCGAACTTCATTGAGTTTCCAGAGGGGAAGACGGCTGCATTCTTCAATATAATCGAATGCACTTTCGATATAGCTGGTGAGTTCACGCTTTCCCGGAGCTCTTGCCTGTATAACAGGAAGGATAGCATACGCGAGATCTGACTGAAGCATCGCACCCATAGCTACACCAATGCCCAGACTCTGGGTGTCGAATCCGAATTTTTCCAGCATTTTTAGCCCTTCCAAAGTCAGTGTCCCGTCACCATGACCATTGTCGCTGTAAGAGTGTTGGATGATATCCAGGAGCATATACTCCTCAGACTCGAGGTCCGTCCAGTCCGGCGGAGTGAATTGATGATAGGTGTCAAGAATTCTTCGAGTTACTGAAATCTCAGGTAGTCTTTGTGTGTCGACGTAGAGTCTGCGGGCCAGATCATGGGCATGCCACATACCCGCTATGGCTACCAGTTCGCTGATAAAATGGGATTCCTCGCTGCAGTGTCGGGCAATCCTGAAGATGGTGTCAATATCCCCGGGTATATCCTCGTAATCATGCCTTGCTGCAGCAATTAACCCGTGTGTGGCGGTGATGAGCGAGAGGCTTTTGTATAATGAGGCATGGGGCAGGAGGATCCCGGAAATCAGATACTTTCGCTCCGGGTCTTTGGCTGGCCCCCGGCCATCCGGGTAGGTGGCCATGAAATCCTGTTCGCTCATACCCATGAGCGTCATCCACTCGTCTTTTGTATACTCATATGCATAACGGCCATG
>JAUIAG010000041.1 GCA_030425355.1 Verrucomicrobiia bacterium | reverse complement strand
GGTCAGACGGTCATCGGACCGTAGAAATTCGAGTATCCGGTCAATGCCGTCCCCCGGCGCTGCAATCGTCCCGTTGATTCCCTCATGCGCCAGAAGGATCGTCCCAACCGCCTTATTCTGCTGACACACCGCCAGAACCGATTCGCGGAACGTTTCAAAATCCGGCATCGCCACGAAGTGGTAAAGCGCACAAATCTTCCATGCGGCTCCCCCCGCCGGTTCCCTGCCGGTTATCTGCAGTTTCTCTTCCATTTCTCAACCCGAATGTGACAGGCAAACCGGTGGCACCGGCTCCCGCAATTACTATAACCCCGGAAGACCGCCACCCCGCCAGAAAGAAATTCTGCAGGGTGCCATGCTCCTTTTTCCTGGCTCCGGCGCATCGGGGCTGTCCCTTTGGCCAGCCCATTCCCACGAATAATGTACCTGTCCCCATGCCGCGGGGGCTCCGCAGGGTGCCAGGTTCCTTTTTCCTGGCCTACGGCGCATCGGGGCTGTCCCTTTGGCTGGCGGAATCCGTGGAATAAAGTGCCTGTCCCTTTATGGGCTGATCTTTCCGCCTAAATGGCCGCACCGATCAGCCGAGTCTATAGGGAGCAGATCATCGGCTTTGGATAACTGCAAGCGGCTGAAGGACCTCGGACACTATTCGGCACAGAGCCCCGGAGGGGCCGCAGCGCAGGGGCACGGAATCGGCACCACACCACATCCTTCGGGGCAGGTAAGGTAATGGCAGGAATTATAGCAGGCTTTTTTAAGGATCAGAGCAGCATCCGTCATCTGAAACGGGCCAGTCGTCTGGGTTTTCAGTGCCAGGAATTCGGCACTGACCAGGTGGACGACCTCTCGGGCGATGACTGGCGGCGCATCTTTGTCATTCCCCATTCACTGGTGCATGACCCGGAGATGTGGCCGGAGCTGCGGCGCCGGCTGACACTGGCAAATCGCTTTTTCGTCCTGGTTGGCCAGGATCTCCAGACCAGCGATGTGGTCCGAGCGATGAAAGACGGCGCTTTCGAGGTGATTCAGGAATCCGATGAGGATGAACGCTGGGATCAGGCCTTCGGCAGCGCGGCGGAAGCCCAGAAGCTCTGGCTGCAGGTTTATGGGGGCAAGTCCGACAGCCAGGATGAGATTCTGCTCGGGCAGAGTCCCGAAATGGTCCTTCTGCGCCAGAATATCCGGCGGCTGGGCCCTACTGACGCCACGGTCCTGATCATGGGCGAATCCGGAGCCGGCAAGGAGAAGGTCGCCGAGGCCCTTCATCATGCCAGCGGCCACCGCGAACTGGTCGCCGTCAACTGCGCCGCCATTCCCAAGGATCTCATCGAGGCGGAACTCTTCGGCTCGGAAAAGGGCGCCTACACCGGAGCCCAGACCCGGAAAGGGCTGGTGGAACAGGCCGACAACGGCACCCTATTCCTCGACGAAATCGGCGAACTCGACCTCGGTCTGCAACCCAAACTCCTCCGGTTTCTTGAAACAAGAGTCTTCCGAAGGGTGGGCGGCAACAGGGATTTCCGCGTCAATCTGCGCGTCATCGCGGCCACCAACCGCGAACTCGACCGCGAAATTGCCCATGGGCGCTTCCGTGGCGACCTTTTCTTCCGGCTGTCGGAGATCACCCTCAAAATCCCGCCCCTCCGCCTGCGGAAGATGGACATCCCAATTTTCGCCCAGATGTTCATGGAACGCGCCAATGAACGCTTCGGCAAAAATTTCGAGATCCTCGAACCCGAACTAATTCAGAAGTTCCAGTCCTACAGCTGGCCCGGCAATGTGCGTGAACTCAAGAGCTCGCTCGACAGACTTGTTCTCATGCACTTCGGGACCACGCTCCGTGCCATCTGGTGGGATGTCCCCGAGAGTTATCTCACCGGATACCAGCCAGCCGGCACCATGGAAATGCCGCACCCTCAGGACAGCCCGTGGAACCATTCGCCCGGCTTTCATTCTCATTCCCAGCCAGTCACCGGCGGCGTCCATGCCATCAGTCACAGGCCGCATCGGCCGGCACATTCACAAACCAGCCCCAATGATGGCGGCCGTGTCCCCAGCCAGCGGGAACGCATGAACATGGCCCGTGAACTCCTCAGTCACGGCGATGCCAATCTCTCCGCCATCTCCGCCCAGCTCGGCATCCATCCCACCACCCTCTACAGGTGGAGAAAACAGGGCAAGGTCTGATCCCCCCCGGACTGCCGGCGCCAAATTCATCAGAAAAACCCTCCAGCAAAAACGTTCAGGACATCGGAATGTATCACCACGATGAACGCGAAGAACACGGAGGGAGGGAGAAAATTTGATGAACTTTCAGGGGAGGTGATCGGTTGCGCCATACCGGCACATCGGCCACGAGTGTGAAGGGCCGCTTCCATTGAATAAAAAGGGTATCACGCTGGAGTGCGGTTATCGCGTGGATATTCCGGCAGAGGATGTGCTGATCATCGAACTGAAGAGCGTGAAGAAAATCGAACCGATCCACGAAGCACAGATTTTGACCTGCATGAAGCTGTCAAAAATCCGAACGGGACTCATGTTCAACTTCAACGTCACCAAGTTGAAGGAAGGCGTGAAAAGGTGTTTCCTGTGAATCCATCCCATCCTTCCTCGTGTCCTCCGTGTATTTGGTGGTAAAAGTAAAACTCGAACGAGGCACCGCCGACAAAAGCCCATTCGAACCATGCTCAACAGCAGGATTGTATCGGCCTCCCCTGCCAGACGAAAGAGGTTCAGATACGTCGGGTGCCGGAGTGGCCACAACCACAGAATCCTTGTAAACCTCCCGACCGGGATATAAGATCAGCCGAGGTTGAAGTGGGGCCAACAAAACAACTGGATCCGGAGTGCAATGTCGACATTTCGGAAACACGGCAGAAGAAACGCCCTTTCCATAAAACGCCCTGGCACGAAAGCGCATCTCCGTCATACAGTCTCGTCAATAATATGGCCCTTGGAGAAATATTTGGTGAAGTAATAATCCGCGTATTTGGCGAGTTCCTTTTCTACACTGTTTTCTATTTTACAGGCTATCCGATAATTTGGGTAATCACCCTGGGTCAGGTAAGTATCGCACCATTGAGTTCGATGGATGAGTGGAACAGAGGAAAGAACAGGTGGACGGATTGGAGTATATGGCTGACCCGCAGCGGCAGCGGGAAAAAGTTGCTGAAAGCACAATTTGTCTGCTTTGCAGGGATGATTTTCTGGATTCTGGCCGCAGTGGCGGCCTACTTCATTGCAACGGCAGGCGAACGGGCAGTGACTGGTCCCACCAGTTAAAAAACAAAAGCATGACAATGCGACCCAACGATTGGCTGCCCACAGTCGAAGATTTCGTCTGCGTCGATCCGCCGGAAGACGATCTTGACGGGTTCCGCGCCTGGAATATCTTCGGAGGCCTGACCGTGGACGAGGCCTATCAGAAGTTCTGTGAGTGTCCCGAAATCTATCAGGAGGATTTTTTGTTTATGGCCGATGCTGCCTTCGCATTCTACTTTCCGGTAGTTGACAGATACATCCGGGAGAAGGAACCGGGCTACTGCTTCGATGAAGTAACCCATATGCTCGGCTACTGCATCGCGTCACATGTGGGCGAAGACTGCCCCCACACATTGCCACTTCTCGAAAGGATCGTGAGATTGTGCTATTTCGTCCTCCAGGGCCTGAAGAACGTAATGGACGACGGCCAGCGTATGTATCCTCTCAAAGAGACTGAAGAACGCTGGGATGAACTGCTTCAGAAGACACAGAGTCTGATGTAACCGGGAGCCCTGATAAAGACATGACTACTCAAGGCGTAGCCCCTGGCTGCGCTGATTCATGCCTTTGGCGCTGATTCCAATGGCGGGTCCGGGAGTTTTTGAATCAAATGTTTGAAGCGTTGAGGTGCCAGGCAGGTATTTGCCTGGCACCTCAATCTGTATCCCGACCCCACCGGCTCCAGAGCGGTATTCCGGAGCTGCGCATGCGGGATAAGCAGCTGGATCATGATTTCAATTTCAAGAATCCAACGTGGCTGTTTTGGTTTTTTACGGAGGTATTGGTTGCATTCAAAGGCCGGCCAGCACCATACACCGGCATGGTCCGAGATAGTATATATATTCAATTCCATCGATTCGAACTATCTGATCCATGATCGGTATGGGGCTTAGTCAGGGATTGCGGATGACATTTACCTTTAACCGGAACGGATCCAGGAGTATTGTCGAGGCATCTATGAATATTTCAACAGGTAGCGGTTTCGGGCAATGGCCGGGTCTTTCAATCCCACGGTTGGCAATGTGGATGCGCATCGCGTTCTGCCTTGCGGTTGTGCCGGGAGCCTCAGGTGTTTCTGCGCAGGATGCTTCGGAAAACCAGGACAATCCTCCCGGGGAGTCGGGTGTGCTGGCCGGGCATTCCTATCATGGTGAGGCATTCAATGAGGGACCGCGCCAGAAGGCGTATCTGATGGAGGGCACCGGGAATGTGCGGTTCCCGGTATCGACAACTGTGGCTCTGGCCCAGCAGTTTTTCAATCAGGGAGTCGGCCAGCTGCATGGGTTCTGGTATTTCGAGGCCGAGCGGTCATTCCGCCAGGCTGCGATGCTCGATGAAAAATGCGCCATGGCTTATTGGGGGATGGCGATGGCGAATTTTGAGAACAGGAAACGGGCGGTCGGATTCATCAGGGAAGCCGTTGAACGGAAACAAGGTGCCAGCGAACGGGAACGACTCTGGATAGACGGACTCAATGACTACCTCAATTCCAGCCAGAAAGATGAAAAAACCGCCAAGCAGAACTACATCCGCAGCTTTGAGGAAATAATTCACTCCTATCCCGATGACATCGAAGCCAGGGCATTTCTGGCGGTGCGGCTATGGCAGTTCAACCGGGATCTTCCCATCGTCAGTCATCAGGCGGTCGACTCGATCCTCGATCAGGTTTTTGCTTTGAATCCCATGCACCCGGCGCATCATTACCGGATTCACCTGTGGGATCGGGAGAAGCCGGAACGCGCGCTGGAGTCTGCAGCGCGTGGCGGACAGGCCGGACCGGGCATTGCCCATCTGTGGCACATGCCCGGGCATATCTATTCCAGATTGAAGAGATACAGTGATGCCGCCTGGCAGCAGGAGGCGTCCTCGCGGGCCGATCACGCCCACATGATCCGCGATCGGGTGATGCCGGATCAGATCCACAATTACGCCCACAACCAGGAATGGATGACGCGCAATCTTATCCATATCGGCCGGTCACGGGACGCGCTGGCCATCGCCGCCAATCTTGTCGAACACCCGAGACATCCCCAATACAACACCGCCTCGAAGCGGGGAGGAAGCGCCTCGTACGGACGGGTCCGGCTGTTTGAGGTTCTCCAGCGGTTTGAAATGTGGGACGAGCTGATCAGGCTGTCCGACACCATGTATCTTGAGCCCACCGACATCCCGGCAGAGCAGGACAGACGCATCCGTGCGCTGGGAGTCGCCCATTTTGAAGAAGGTGACTCTGCCGCACTGCTGGCCCGGATGGTCGAACTGCAGGGCCGGCTGGTGCAGGCGCAGAATGAACGATCCGGGGCTCAGGACAGGGCGGAAAAAGAAGCCAGGGAGGCAGGGAAACCGTCAGCCGACATCGACAGGGCCAAGGCGGCCGCCGCACGGCCATTCGACGACCGTATCAGGTCCCTCAATGAGGCGGTCACCGAACTGAACGCCTGCGCCGGCCTCCTGGTCGGCACCACCGAAACAGCCACGACGCTGCTCGATCAGGTCAGCGGTGTGGAGAAGGACCGGATGGCCAGACTCTATCTCCGGGCGGGAGATCACGAAAAGGCTGAACGCATGGCCAGTGAAGCAGTCGCCGCCGCCGAAAACGAAGTTATTCCTCTGGCAAACCAGATCGATGTGCTCTTCCGGATCGGCAAAGAAAAGGAAGCCGGCGAGGCCTTCGCCCGACTTCGGGAGATTTCCGGAAACATCGATGACCTGTCTCCGGCACCGTTTGCACGCCTGTCGGAGATAGCCTCAGCCCTGGACTTTCCTGCCGACTGGCGCATCGCGAGGCAGAATTCCGCGGATGTCGGCGTCCGTCCTTCACTGGACAGCATTGGGCCACTGCGCTACACACCTCCATCCGCGCCGGACTGGAGCCTGCCCGATGCCGGCGGGGACCTGATAACCCTGAAGCAGTTCGAAGGCCGCCCTGTTGTCGTCATTTTTTATCTCGGTCACGGCTGCCTGCATTGCGTCGAGCAGCTTTCTGCTTTCGCCCCCAGAACGGAGGACTTCAATGAAGCGGGAATCTCACTGGTCGCCATCAGCACCGATGACATCCTGAACCTCAAAAAGTCTATCGACGGTTTCGGGGGCCAGGATGCAACACAGAACTCCGTGGACCAGAACCTGCAAATCCTGCGCGACAATTCAGAAGACACTGACGGATTCCCCTTCCCGCTGGTTTCGGACGCCGGCCTCCGGGTCTTCAAAGCCTACCGGGCCTTTGACGATTTTGAAAACCAGCCATTGCACGGGACGTTCCTCATCGACGGCGATGGACTGGTGCGCTGGCAGGACATCAGTTATGAACCATTCAATAACCCCGATTTTCTATTGAAAGAAGCACGCCGGCTGCTCGAACTCCCGGTCAAATCGGGAACCAGTCTCGTCATCGGTGATTAGAATTAATTGGTGTCTTCAGTTGATATAATGAAACAATCTTTAAACGCCGCATGCGTGAGCGGATGATGTCCTGCAGAGACAGCCGGCATTTCATTCTTTTTGTAAATCTCCGCGTTAATTGGTATTGCGATTGAAATCCATGGTCTGCAGGTTGGACTCGCCGATTACTTCAAATTTTGTATTGAGAAATTGTACGGTCGAATTGTTGAAAACCGGATGAATGCCGAACTCTTCCACTGTTGAGATTGCCGGCACGTCAAAATCCACAGTGATCCAGTTATAGTTGCGGAAGACAGGTGGATTATTCACTTTCGGGGAAATTCTGATCACGATCTGGTGAAGGTAGCGGGTTCCATTCTCAGGTATTTCCCGATCGATGCCCCTGGCAGCGGCTCTGAACCAGTGATTTATTGAATCGTTGTTCCGAGGCATTGAGGAGATGATCTCTCTCCATGTCATCATTTCGGGGCTGACTCTTCGGGGAGTTGATTCCGGCCATGATAACCATCGGTTAAGATAGGTTGATAATCCCTCATCTTTATTTTCCGGATCGGAATAAGAATATTAAAATTTTCATTCGACGACTGTAACAAGGTGGAAGAGATGTCAGTTATACCGGTTGCGAACCGATATGTCCACCGGATTCTGAGGCAATAGTCGACTGGGCCGGGGTGGAGGCCCTGGAGAATCCCGATACAATCTGCCACGCCGTGTGTGTGGGTGCCGGGCTGAGTGCGGAAAGAGCCGCGGGCGCGGATTCCCTCGGCAGCACAAAAAATGCGGAAATTCAGCAGGCACCGGAAGCTGTGATGCACAAAAATCAACACTATGATTCAAGGCAAATACCATCGACAAATCCCCAAAAACTGGCAAAATATACTCAGTTTTTAAACTCGTCACCATATCCACCAGGAAACCACCCATGTCCCGTCACAAAAAAACTGCCCTTGCGATCCTCGCCCTGTTGGTGAGTTCACCCCTGCACGCTCAACCACCCCAGGCGGATCAGTTCCTCTGGCTTCGCGCGGATCTCGGAACGGAAGAAACTGACGGTCGAATCACCTCCTGGACCGACCAGTCTCCAAACGGCACTGTATTCACGGCACCCGGACAGGGACCGGTTCTGGTCGGGCAGGAACCAGCAGCCGGCAACCAGCCAGTGCTCCGATTCTCCGGCTCTGAGCAGTTAAACGGGTCTGTCCCGAACACGACCCTGGGCGAAGCCACCGTCTTCGCGGTCGTCAACTTTACGATTCCGTCGTCGGACAACGACTACCTGTATACCTTCGGTAACTCCGGCAGGTCCGGATCGCAGTTCACCCTCTCCCGCTACGGTGGTGATACCGCCTACCACTACGATGGCTCGCGGGCAAACCGTTTCGGAAGGATCCCGGGCTCTGGCTTTCTCATCTCGGTTCAGGAGTACGGCGGCGGGGATCCGGCTGGCCAGAAGCTGACGATCGACAGCCGGGTCATCCAGTCCACTCTCGCCAACGGGAGTTATCAAGTGAACGCAGGCACCATGATCATCGGCGGCTGGAGCAGCGGCGGCTACCGTTTTGTCGGCGACCTCGCCGAGATCATCGTCTACGACAGGGTGCTCTCTCCGGAAGAACGTGCCGAAGTCGAAGACTACCTGCTCGCGCGCTACGGCCGTCCGGGATACCGGCTCTCCACAGCGACCGATTTTTCCGACTGGGAAGTTGTGCAGTATGAGGTCTTCGCCCAGCCGAATGCCAACTGGGTCATTGCCGAGGACGGGCTTTCAGTGGACCAGCTGGTGAACTGCGACCCGTCGATGCTGCTCAGCCAGGCCACATTTTCACGCGGCACGATCCAGGGGGAAATCGGGTCCGGCACGGCTCCGGACTTCATGGGCTTTGTCTTCGGTTTTCAGGACCGCGGGCGTTTTTATGCTTTCGACTGGAAGAAAATTGCGGCCAGTTACCAGGACTTCGGAACCGCCCCTGCGGGAATGCGGCTCCGGAAATTTCATGTCGATGGAGATCCGGACGGCGGGGACTTCTGGAGTTCAGCCAACCCGGAACATGTGACAGTGCTCCGCCAAAACAACATCCCGTGGGAAGCAGGAGTGGTCTACGACTACAGCCTCGTCCTCGAACCGGGAATCATCACCATTGAAATAAAGAATGACGAGACGGTGCTGGAGTCCTGGATCGTCGAGGACGACACCTACCCAACGGGCCGGTTCGGCTACTATGTCAACTCCCTGCAGAACGTTTTCTACGGACGGCTCGACTTCAATATCCTCGACGCTCCGGGCGCCGGCGAGCTCCGCATCAGCCGCACGGATATCGAAGGACAATATCTCTCCCTCGGCTGGGAGGGAGGCGCCCCGCCCTACACCCTCGAGGAAAGCGACAACATCGGCAACTGGACAGTCCGCGGAAGCGGTATCAACGGCCGTTCCATCACCCTGCCCGCCGGCCATGACGTGAAGTTCTTCCGCGTGAAGGGCAGTCAGACAGTCGACTAGGCCCACATCCGTTTCGAAAACAGTGAACGATTTGATTGTTCGACTCCGAGGTTGGGCAGTTTCGCATGAATGAACTTTCGGGAACAGGACCCTGACTCCGGGCTGTTGCGGAGACGACAACGACGGGCACTGGAGACTGTTGCGAGTTATCCGGGCCGGATAAGTGCTCGAAGATGTTCCGGATGAAGAGGTGATGCATGCCAAGCTGGCAGTGGGGAGAATGCTTTCCATGGGCAGGGATTTGTGATTCTATCCCTGTCGTCCGGCCCACCGCTCCGGGTATCAGGGGCAGGCAGCAGGTGTTCATTTTTTCGGCATCGATGGCCGGACAGATCCCAGACGCCCTCCGGCGGGGAAGAGGACAAGACCGGCCATGATAAAAACCACCATTATTCGTCGGGCAGCCTTTGTGGCTGTGATGAGCTTCGGGCTCCAGCTTTCGATGTCCATAGTGCTGCAGGCCCAGCGGGCTGGCGACGAGTGGACCAACACGCAGGGCGATGAAAGTCCCGGACTCAGCTATGATGTGGCGGCGGCCACCCCCTCCGGGAAGATCATTGCGGCAGGGAGCGGCGGCACGCTGATGATCAGCAATGACGGCGGGATCAACTGGACCTTTGACCAGATCCGCATCAATGGCATCCCTGTCTTCGGCCAGATCACCACGCTCTATCAGGTGCCCGGCGGAGATCTCATGGGTGTTCTGGTGCGGCTGGAGGACGCTCCGGCGGGTTTTTTCAAATACCAGGTCCGTTCGTATTTACTGAGCAGCCCGAATGAAGGCGTTTCATGGACCATGAGGCCATTTCCGAAGACATTCGCCACCTTCCGGGGGAATGGACGGGCCTACTACGGTGTTCACATCACCGGGCTGCACATGGGTCCGGGCGACGAGCTGCTCGCCTACGGGACCGTTTCCGGATCAAACAACCTCATCACTCTGTGGAGTCTGGGCGGTGTCATCTTCCGCGAGGCCGGGGGCGCATGGGAGCAGGCGCTCTTCCAGTATGGTCCGGTGACCAAAATTGCCAATGCCAACGGGCGGGCGGTGGCGGCGGCGCGCAGTGCCATCCTCGACTCCATCGACGGTGCCGGCTGGAATGGGTATGAGATGCGTGAGGCGCAGGTGATACTGAATGGCTCGCCACTGGATGCCGAAGCCCACAACCGCCTGCGGGTGATTGATGTCGAAGTTCTCGCGGACGGCACCTACGTGGCACAGGGCGGTGTTTTTGTGCCCGTGGGCGATGCACCGAATGTCGAGACGAACTTCCTCGACCGCAGTTTCAAGCTCAGCTCGCCGACGCCGTTTTCCGGAGCCCGGAACTGGACGGCCTATGAGGAGCCTTATCACGGGCCGTGGACCAAGGTGGGGAACACCATCATCGCGGGGGGTGCCGGCGGTGTGTGGATCACCTCCAGCGGCGGTCCCGGATTCACAAACACCGGCCCGGAGGTGCGTGCTTGGGGAAGTGCCATCGCCGTCAGTGGCACAAGCAACGCGGTGGCCGTTCAATCCAGCGAAACCGTGTGGCGGTCCACCAACGCGGGATCCAGCTGGACAAGGGTGTGGGACAAGGAACCCGAAACCAGTCTTCTCTCGCCGCTGGGATACCACGACGGGATTCTCTTTGCCCGCAGCGACGGGGACCTGTGGAGCAGCCGGGACAACGGCGAGTCGTGGCAGAAGGTCTACGAGGATTTTCCCGGCTACAACACCATGTTGAGCACCGGCGATGGCCGTCTTGTGGCTCCGGCCGGATCCCGGGTGGTCATCAGCGGGGACGGAGGCTTCACCTGGAGAACAGTCAACCTGACCGGTGAAGGCAGCGGTCTGCTCGTCCGCACGCCGACGGGGCGGCTGATCATGCCGGTGCGCGGGCGGAGTGTTCAGAATGAGGGGACTTTTCATGTCAGCGACGATAGTGGGGAGACATGGTCGACCCGCATTGCCGGTCTGGCGTGGGGGGAGATGCCGAGAGCGGCGGTGGTGACGGCGACCGGACGGGTCATTGTGGCGGCCAATACATTTGCCTCCTTCAACCCGCGCCTTGTCTACAGCGACGACAACGGTGACTCGTGGGAATCGAGCACCGTCCTTCAGTCGCTTGAAGGGCTGGACACCGTCTCAGGCGACCCGTCCACCAAAGTCACTGAAATCAAACAGCTGAAAGCCAGCCGCACAGGACGGATTCTGGCCATGGACGAAGCCGCGATTTTCACCAGCGACGACAATGGCGATACGTGGACCGTGCGGGTCAACCTGCACACTGATGCTCCGGGACCACTCTACCTCGTGCGACTCCAGGATGTGGCCCAGGTGGGATCGCGCTGGATAGCCACCGGTTTCCACAGTCTTGAGTTTCCCCGGCGGGGCACGGTGAAGTTCACACTGGTGAGTGACGACGACGGGGCAACATGGGGCCTGCGACCATTCGAAACAGTGCAGTCCAACACTGTCCCGCAGTATATCATCGAGGCCGGAAACCGCCGGGCGGTCATCACCGGCACCAACGGGTCCGTGTTCATCAGCGACGGGGCACCGCAGATGCTGCCGTCCACCGAAGCAATGGCTGTCCGCGAGGGCGGTGTCCGTCTCATACCCGTCAGCCGGCCGGACGTCGATGGAGCGATCGATGCCAACTACAGCACAACCGGACGCACCGCGATGCCCGACACCGACTTCACTCCAGTCAGCGGCGTGCTCCACTGGGATGCCGGAGAAATGGAGGATAAACTGATACCGATCGAGATGATCGACAACACCACCGTCGACGGGGAACGCATACTCCTCCTGCAGGTGGCTTTCGAGTCGTCGGACGGACTCTACGGGCAGCTCGAAACCGCAATCGAGATCATTGACAATGACGGCGCCAATTTTGTCGGTATCGTCCTCGACGGCGGAACCGCACTCTACACCAGCGAGAGCGGCGAATCCGCGCAGCTCGGCATCGCCCTCCAGGCCCGCACGACCCAGGACGTCATCATCCGCATCACCGGGCTCGATGAAAGCGAGGGAAGCCTCTCACAGGACACATTCACTTTCACGCCTTCCAACTGGGGCACCCTGCAGACACTGACACTGACCGGCGTCGATGATGCTGAACCCGACGGCGATGTGGCCTACAACCTGACTCTGACCGTGGAAAGCGGCGATCAGGGATACGCAGGTCTCAGTCCGATCAATATCTCCGTGGTGAATGCGGGCGACGAGCCCATACCGGCCATTGTTCTCGATGTGAGGCCCGGGTTCGGTCCGGGGTTCCGCATCGTGCCTTCCTCCACGCAGGGTGATGCCGCAGCCATTACCGGGTCCATAACCGGTGCGCCCGATGCCTCAATCGTGGTCGAGGGATCACCCCGTCTAGGTCCGGATTCCTCGTGGACGGAAGTCACCACAGTCACACTCGGCTCCGACGGAACTTTTGAGCTGCCGATGACAAGCCTCCCGGGAACAGAGGAAAACTCCCACTACTTCATCCGACTGCGCCGGCTTGCGCAGTAGGTCTCCGCGTTGCATATGCACGAGAGATTATCGGTGCCAGGCACATTCGTGCCTGGCACCGATAATTGACAGTCGGCTGGCCAACAGGCCGGCGGGGACGCCGGCGCTCCCGGGGGCTCGTCGGCTTAACGGCTGGTGGACTACGGGCTGCCGAAGAGCCCGGCGGCTTTGGCGATGATGAGCCGGCGGAGTTCGCTGAGTTCGGGGAAGGAGTTTTCCGGAAGGGTGACAAACATGAGTTCGGTGCGGATGACCGGGGACCGGATGGGAAGATAGACGACGCCGTAGTGGGGGAGTTTCCGGGTGTGTTCCGGGATCATGGCGACGCCCTGCCCCGCCCCGACGGCGGCTGTCATCAGGGTGAGGGAATCGGCCTCCATGATGATGTCGGGTTCGAACCCGGCGCGCCGGCAGGCTGACTGCAGAAAAGCACGGCGGCCCGGAAACAGTGCATCCGACAGGGATATCCAGGGGTCATTTTGGAGTTCGCGCAGGAGAACGGACCGGCGCTGTGCCAGCTGGTGGGATTCGGGGACGATCAGGTCCATTCGATGACGGGAGAGCAATGTTGTTTCCAGACTGGCCCGAATACTCTGGTCAATGTTTCCGAGGATGGCGGCATCGAGTTCGCGAAGCAGCAGTCTTTCAATCTGCGCGGTGGGTGCCAGCTCGAAAAGACTGACGGACACGGCAGGGAAACGGTTTCGGAAATCGCGGACCACGGGGGCGACGAGGTCATCGGCAAACGGCGCCAGGAATCCCAGACGGAGTGTGCGGGATGCGTCGCCGAACATTTCGGCGGTCTGCTGCGCCAGCGTCTGTGAATCGCAGATCAGTTTCCGGGCGCGGGGCAGAAAATACCTCCCGGCCTCGGTGAGCCTGACCCGCTGGCGCACCCGTTCGAAAAGCTTCACCCCGAGTTCGTCCTCCAGCAGCGCCACCTGTTTACTCAGGGCCGGCTGGGACACGTGGACACGCCCGGCCGCGCGGGTGAAACTCTGGTCCTCGGCCGCCGCCACAAAATACCGCAACTGGTGAAACTCCATGACGGATCGCATTGTCATCCGGCCGGATCATAACCGCAAGTTATGATCTTGAGAAAAAAGTGGTATTAGCGGGTGTGGTGCGGGCGTCGTAGGATGGGTATCAGTGAAATGAAAGGAAAGACAGCGTGAACACGACAACACCGCAAACAGCACAATCGGAAAGGGCATCTGACAGGATGAAGATGACATTGAGGAAATCGGAGGACCGCGGTCATGCGGACCACGGGTGGCTGAAGACCCGGCATACATTCAGCTTTGCCGGTTATTTCGATGCGGCGCACATGGGCTTCCGGTCCCTGCGGGTCATCAACGAGGACCATGTGGCTCCCGGCGGCGGATTCCCGACCCACCCGCACCGTGACATGGAAATCTTCAGCTACATCGTCAGCGGTGCCATCGCCCACAGGGACAGCATGGGCAATGGCCGCGAACTCAAGCCGGGCGACATTCAGCTCATGAGTGCCGGATCCGGGGTGACGCATTCGGAGTTCAATCCGTCCACGGATGAGGACCTCCACCTGCTGCAGATCTGGATTCACCCGCACACCCGCGGACTGACTCCCGGTTACACCGAGTGGCACCCGACTCCGCAGAGCGAACAGGATGCGAAGGTCCTTGTAATCTCACCGGACGGCCGGGACAACTCGGCGGTGATTCATCAGGACGCCTGGATCTACAGGCTGAAACTGGAGGCCGGTGAGAAGGCTTCCCACCAGCTCGCCGATGGCCGGGGTCTGTGGGTGCAACTGGTGCATGGATCGATGAAAGTCAACGGCCTTGAAATGAAGGCTGGCGACGGTCTCGCCATCGAATCACCGGGGGATCTCGAATTCGTGGCTGACGACGGGGTCGAGGCGCTGCTGATGGACCTCGGATAAGACCTCAGGACAGGCTGGTGTCCCGGTGACCGCCGGCCTATTCTCGTTGACAGGATCAAGTCATTTCCGGTCCGGCTGTGAACCCGGGACCCGGAAGCCCTCTTTCTGAACTCTATGAAAAACGACATTCTCTTTGAGCCCCTTAAGGCCGGGGCCCTCGAACTCCCGAACCGCATCCTCATGGCGCCTTTGACAAGGTGCCGGGCCGATGCCGACCATGTTCCCACCGCCATTATGGAGGAATACTATGCCCAGCGGTCCTCTGCCGGGCTGATCATCGCCGAGGCGACCATGGTGATGGAGGGGAATTCCTCCTTCTGGCGTGAACCCGGAATATACTCGCAGGCCCAGGTGGACGGCTGGAAGAAGGTCACCGACAGGGTCCACCAGCAGGGCGGACGCATCGTCCTGCAGCTGTGGCATGGAGGGCGCGCCTGTCACCCGCTTCTCAACAACGGAGCGACACCTGTCGCACCCAGCGCCATTCCGATCACCAATGACGAGGTCCACACTCCCGAGGGAAAGAAGCCCTACGTGACCCCGAGAGCACTGGAGGACTCAGAAATCCCCGGCATCATCGACGGATTCCGGAAGGCGGCGGAGAATGCCAGGGCGGCCGGTTTTGACGGCATTGAGGTCCATGGCGCCAATGGATACCTTCTGGACCAGTTCCTCCGCGATGGATCCAACAAACGACAGGGGCCGTATGGCGGATCCATTCCCGGCCGCGCCCGACTGCTGATGGAGACCATGGAAGCCGTCTGTGATGTGTGGGGCGGCGACCGCGTCGGACTGCGCCTCTCGCCCCTCAATTCCTACAACAGCATGGAGGACTCCGATCCGGTGGGACTGACAACCTGGGTCGCCCGGGAACTGAACCGCTTCGGGCTGGCCTATCTCCACATGATGCGGGCTGATTTTTTCCAGCAGCAGCAGGGGGATGTCCTCACTCCGGCCAGAAAGGAATTCAAGGGCGTGCTGGTTTCCAACATGGGCTACTCAGCCGATGAGGCGGCCGCAGCCATCGCTCGGAAATCAATCGATGCCGTGGCATTCGGCACGACCTTCCTCGCCAACCCGGACCTCCCTGCCCGCTTCAGGGCCGGTGCGTCACTGAATGCTCCCGACCCGTCCACCTTCTACACACAAAGCGCGGAGGGATATATCGATTACCCGATGATGGACAGTGCCGCCTGAAAAATATCCCCCCGGAACCACCTGCTTCGTGGGGGGTCCGGTCACCGTGAAAAATATCTGAAAGACCATGTGATGGGTGCGGTATTCCCAGATGCGCATGCTGCTTCCGCGATATCGGGGTAAGGTTCAGCGGGGGCAGTGGCGCTGCACTCGGAATCGGTTCTAGTTGGCTGGTTCGGAATGTAACGAAAACAACCATCACCTCGATGGGTCGTCTGTCCGGTTCCGGACGGCGGCCCATCACATTTTTTGTGGCCTGCTCCGGAGGGCACTAACGGACCGGGAAATTGAAGTAGGTGTTGGGGAACGGCTCGTCGATGAGAGAGAAGTGCCACCACTCATTCCGGTATGGCTTGAATCCATGCCGGGTCATGACTGAGCGGAGGAGGAGCCGGTTGGCCCGCTGCTGGGCGGAGAGGGATTCAACCGCGGCACCGGAAGAAGGGTCAAAGAAATCGAACGGGGTGCCCATGTCCAGTTCCTGGTGAGGAAAGCGGGCATCGGCGACGGTCAGATCGACGGCGGATCCCCGGCTGTGACCGGACCTTTCCGCGATGTATCCGTCGTCGAAGAGATTCTCCTTTTCGACCAGCGGGTACCATGCGGTTTTGGTGCGGGTGTCCTCCGTGTCGAGAGACCAGCGGACAAAATGGTCGACCGCCTGCTGCGGACGGTAGGCGTCAAAAATCTTGAGAGTCAGCCCCATCGACTGCAGCTCTTTCTGAACAGGCACCAGTGCCTCTGCGGAGCGCCGGCTCATGATAAGACGGGGGGCCTCGTACCCATCCACCGGTGCGCCGACGAAGTTGTTGGAACCGTAGTAGCGCAAATCCACCAGGACGCCATCGAGAATTTCCTCAGCATAGACAAATCCCCGGACCATCAGGCGGTTGGAGGTGGAGACTGGACCGGCGGAATCCGGAACGGACTGGGCCGGCACCGAAACAGGCAGAAGAACCGACGAAATGGCAAAAACCGCGGTCAGTATCCGCGGAGAAAGTGTTTGCGGGATGATGCGGCAGATGAACGGCTGGATCAATGTGCGGACTTTCATTCAGTCCAGATAAGCCCGGAACGGGACGATTGCAACGCACGCTGGACCGCCGGACCGGACCTTGACCCGCTCAGGGATTTACGGTGCGTCTGCGGAGCCGGAGGCAGAGGAGAATTCCGGGCACCAGCAATGCGATGGCGGAAGGCTCGGGCACAGTGGTGGCTGTCAGGTCCATGCGGACAGCCTCGCCGTCGTTGAACTTTCGCCAATTGCCCAGCGTGTTGTTGATGATGGAGATGGACCCCGGGATGTCCCCTTCTCCACGGGCTCCGCCGGCGGGGACAGTCACCAGCTGGAAGTTCCCTTCCTCGGATGGATCACTGCCGAAGACAAGGTAATAGGTTTTGTCTCCTTCAAGGGTGAACGGTGTATCCGGCACAAAACTCTGCAGTCCTTCCTCCCATGTTCCCTCCAGTCGGACCAGTTCATTTCCGGGCGTGCCGAGGACCTCATCAAACACACTGGCAAAGAGGTGATCGCGGGCGAAGAGAAACTGCTTCATCTCGACGGTGATACTGTTGAGGTACATGCCGTCGGAAGCGGCGGAAGTCTTGAAGGGCTGTGCCACAAACTGCCATCCGGACAGGGAGGTTCCCACCGAAACCACGCCAATGCTGAAATCGCCCACCGCGTTGGACAGGAAATATCCCTGGCCGCGGGACGATGACGGGTTGAATGCCATGGTCAGAAGTGCCGCGACCACCGCCATGGCGGATCGGGTCACTCCATGGTCCCGGAAGGGCCGGAACAGGGCTGGATTGACTGCCTGGCGCGGGTGTTCACCGGCCGTGAAAGTGGATCTTTTCGTGCGCTTCATAGATTCTGCATGCGTGCAATGGATAAAGCGGAAGAACCGGCCATGAATTAAGCTGCTGGTCTTTCTCTGCCAGTGACTTGCAGCGCGTCGCAGCGGTGGCGGTATCCGGGATGTTGTGGTGCGTTGATCCCCGGAGTCCGGGCGGGCATAATGGCCGGAGCACAGAGCCCTCAGGGATGACACAGATCAGGTTCATGAAGACGGATGGTCCACTGGCGGATCAGGCTGCAGCGCTGTTTGCGGAGGAATGGAGGCAACAGGACCTCCCGGACCTCTCCTCACTGACCGTTATTGTTCCGACCCGCCATGCCGGCAGACGGCTGCGGGAGGCGCTGGCCCTGTCCGGCCACAGAGAAAGACGGGCCATCATCCCGCCGGTGCTCCACACTCAGGAGTCCCTGCTTTCAAAACTGGCCATGCACAGCCGGGATCCTGAAACGAATGACCATCCGCCCCACCCGACCGCCTCGGATGCGGAAACCCACTGGGCCATGGTCGAGGCCCTCAGGACCATACCATCCCGGCAGCTTGAGGCGCTTTTCCCCCGTCCCGGCCATGACCGGCCATTCCCATGGCTTCTGGCCGCGGCAAGATCGATCTGCTCCATGAGGCGGACACTGGCGGGCGGCAGACTGTCCATCGCCACCATTGTGGATAAGTTTGAGACCCGGATCCACGAGAAGGACCGATGGCAGGTTCTGGCCCGCGTGGAAAGCCTCTACCTCGACAGACTGCGCGACATTCGCCGTCAGGATTTTGTTGATGCCATGGCGTCCATGGAGGACTCGTCCATCGCGGAGTTTCTCGCATCATCGACAATGCGGAGACTGATCCTCGTAGGACTTCCCGAACTGATGCCGGCTTTCCGGTCGGTCCTCGAGGTGATGGAGGCGACTCCGGAGCCGGCCATCGAGGCGTGGATCTACCGGGACAGCGCCGAGGCCGGGGATTTTGACCGGTTCGGGATGCCTGTGCCGGAAAAATGGAATCGGCGGCCGCTCCCGTGGGGTGAGAGCTGTCTGGAAATCGAGCGCTGCCTTGAGCCATCGTCCATGATCCGCAGCGTGGAAAAACTGCTCAGATCAAATCCGGGGCCGGCCACGTCAGTCGCCATCGGCATCGTCGACCCGGAAATCACCGACCAGCTCGAATCACATTTGTCCGCCGCCGGATTCGAGTTGTTCAATCCGGCCGGGCGATCGTGCCATCAGTCTGAAATACACCACTTCCTTTCATGCTGGCACCGTCACCTGCAGCAGCCGGGACTATCCACGGCTATCGAACTGGCACGCATCCGCGATGTTTCGCGGGCTGCAGCCGGAGACGTCCCCCAGCCCCGACTGCTCGAAGCCCTTGACCGGCTCCGTGTCGATTACCTGGTTGAAAGTCTGGAGGGCATCACCCAGTGGCTGCCCGGGGATGAGGCATCGGACGGCCTGCACTCATTTCTCGACTGGATCATCCGCTGGACCGGGAACTTCAACACCACCTCATGGAAATCAGCCATTCCCGCCATGCTTTCGGAGGTGTATTCCGGGCGGTCACTCAGGGACAGCAGAAGGGAGGACCGGGCCTTTGTGATGGTGTCCCAGTCAGTGAATCAGGTCCTTGACTCCATGAGTGCGCTTCCGGATATCCCCGGCCGGGAAGCCCTTGAGATCCTCCTCGGCATCCTCGGCTCGACGCGGTTTTATGAAGAGCGCGAGGGACAGGAAGTCGATTTGCCGGGATGGATGGAACTGCTGTGGGAGTCTGCCCCACTGCTGCCGGTGGCAGGTTTTCAGGATCATGTTCTGCCCGAGTCGGTATCGGCGGATATTTTCCTTCCGGAGAAATTCCGCCATGAACTCGGGTTGCCGGTGAACCGGGATCGTGAAGCAAGGGATGCCTTCATTCTTCACAGCCTCGTCGCCGCCCGAAGAAAATCGGGTGCCGTGCGTCTGTATTTTTCGGATGTCAATGACACGGGGGATCCGCTGAGGCCGTCCCGTCTCGCATTCCTCTGTAAAGACACGGACCTGCCGGAAAGGGTCACACGGTTACTCGGCGAATCCAGTGCCCATCCCTCGGAAAACCCGGCACCGGTCTTCCAGAATTCTTTCCGCCTGAGAATCCCATCCCCGCCAAAACAGATTGAGAGGATATCGGTCACGGCATTCTCACGGTACCTGGAATGCCCGTTCCGCTACTACCTGAGTGATGTCCTCGGGATGGAACAGATTCCACGGCTGAAAATGGAACTCGACGCCATGGAGTTCGGGAGCCTGTTTCACAAAGTGCTCGAAGACTATGGCCGCGACCAGGACATCAATGCCATGGCAGACCCCGGTAAAATCCGTTCATTCCTCCACGAAGCCCTGGACAGAAATATCCATGGACGTTACGGAAACAGCCTCCCGGCATCACTGTGGATCCAGAGGGAATCACTCATCCAGAGACTGAGCCATGTCGCCGACATCGAGGCACAGCAACGGGCCGAAGGATGGCAGATTATCGAAGTGGAACTTCGAATCCATCACGCATGGGAGGAAAAGTTCGGAAGCCCGTGGACAATCGGTGGACTGAAGGCATCCGGCGTCATCGACCGCATCGAACAGCACGCGGGAACCGGGGCCTTCCGCCTCCTGGACTTCAAGACTTCCACCCGTGGCAAAACTCCTCTCGAGGCGCATTTCCTCAAGATGGATGACCGGGATCCATGGCTTGCCGGCCGCCCCGACTGGCAATGCTGCGAACCGCTTTCATTCGGAAGCGGCAGGTCGAAGATCCGGAAAGGCGTGTGGAAAAATATCCAACTGCCACTTTATGCCATGGCCTTCATGGGCCTGCATCAAACCGGTGATCTGCCATCCATCGGATATTTCAATGCGCCCTCCACGGTCACTGAAACCGGACTGATGATGTGGGACGACTTCAATCATGACATGCTTCGAAGTGCGGTGCGGTGCGCCGGGGCAGTTGCCGGAGCGATTGCCGGCCGTGTTTTCCACCCACCGAATCCGTCGTATCAGGACCTCTTCCATCGGGAAACTTTTCCGCCGTTTTTCATTCAGAGTCCCGAAATGATCCTCGACCTCAGCGGGATTCAGACCATGGAGGCCCGATCATGAGAAGTGAGATGATCCGTGCCAGTGCGGGCTCCGGAAAGACGCACAGGCTGGCCATGCGCTATATCAGTCTGCTGGCCATGGATGTTCCGGCGGAGAGGATCATCGCCCTGACCTTCACCCGCAAGGCAGCTGGAGAATTCTTTTCCCGCATTGCCGGGATGCTGGCGGCAGCGGCTGATGAACAGAGCAACGGGCCGCTGCTGCTGCTTGATGTCGAAGGTGAGTCTGTCGCACTGGACAGGGAAAGCGCGCTCACCCGGCTCCGGTCGTTCATATGGTCGACTCCCGTGGTGCACCTCCATACCATAGACCAGTTTTTCTACCGGGTGCTCTCGCAGTATGCTTTCGAGTTCGGGCTTCCCGCCGGCTTTGCTGTCACCGACCCGGGCGATTTACGAATGGAGGTCAACCGCCTTTTCGGGAGGCTGCTCCAGCCACGGACTTCGCACGCCAGTGCCCGGGCACTGATGGAAGTCATCAAGGAGGCATCCCATGGAGAGGAGACCGCCTCGATCACCAGAGTGCTGCACAAATTCATCGACCAGTGCCACGTCCTGTACCTCCAGGCTCCCGACGGGAAACAATGGGGACATGCCGATACAATCTGGGGCAGCATGTCGGCGAGCCCGTTCCTTGATCTCAGCCCGGAAGAGCACGGGGAATCACTCCGCGAATTCTCAAAACTGATTGAAAAGCAGTCCCTGCCGGATGCCGTCCAGGAGAAGTGGCAGAGCCTCGGAGCCATTATCAGAGACTTTGACCCGTTTGGCCCGATCGACACCCAGCTGGCGGGATTTCTGGAAAAGGTCGGGAAGGCCCGGGCGGATTTTGAATTCAGTGGCGAGGCCGGGCTGATGCTTGAAAGGCGGAGGATTCCTATCCGCGACGCCCGGCACATGATGCTGCTGGACAGGGCCATCCAGCCGGTAATCGCCAGGACATGGGCCGTCAGGCTCCGGCAGACCCAGGGGCTTTTCCAGCTCATTCGGGAGTTTGAAAACCACTATGATTCCCTGCTTCGCCGGCGCGGCATTCTCACATTCTCCGATCTCCAGTTCCTGCTGGATCCGCTGGCTGTCACCGACGGGCCCCCGACACGACTGCTTTCGCAAAAGCCCTCCGACGACAGAAGACTGAACATCGACTTCCGACTCGATGCCCGCTTTGATCACTGGCTTCTGGATGAGTTCCAGGACACCAGCCGTATCCAGTGGAATATCCTCGAGAATCTCCTGGATGAAGTCGTGCAGGACACTTCAGGGCAGCGGTCGCTCTTTGTTGTCGGCGACGTCAAACAATCCATCTACGGCTGGCGCGGAGGGGATCACCGGCTTTTTGACCTCCTCACCGCCCGGTATGCCGCCCACGGCGACGAGGGACTTCACGAATCCCCGCTCAATGACTCATGGCGGTCCGGGCCGGAAATCATCAGCTTCGTCAACGCGGTGTTTGATCCGGCACATTTCATTGATGACGTGCTCGGCCCGGAGGTCAGCCGACAATGGCACTGGGCTCCCCACACCACAGCGCGTATGGACCGCCCCGGGCATGTCGCCGTGCTCAGCACCACCGAACCAGTGAAGCTGCACCCGAATGACCAGAAAATCACCCCCGCGCGCCGTGAACTGGTCATGGACATTCTTCGCGGGATTGAGCCGGCCGGTCGGGGCATGAGCTGTGCCGTCCTCGTCCGCACCAACAGTGAGGCACTGGAGATGACCCGGTTTCTCCGGGAAAACAATATCCCTGTGACCCTTGCCATGGATATTCCGATTGCAGCCGACAATCTCATTGTGCCGGCGGTCCTGTCCCTGATTCAGGCCCTGATCCACCCGAAAGATTCATTTGCCAGATGGCATTTCATGATGTCGCCGCTGGTGAAATGCCTGCCCGGACTCACCCGCGACTGGGATTCCGCAGCAGCCTCCTGTCTTGATGCAGTCCATCGCATGGGCCTTTCCGCATGGCTCGCATGGGTGCTGCAGGAACTCGGACACAAGGGGATTTCCCTCGACTCATTCCATGCCCGCAGGGGCGCACAGCTGATCGAGGCCGCCCGCGCCTTCGAAAAAAGCCCGTCCACCAGCCTCGATGCCTTCCTCGATTTCATGGAGTCGTGGACCGTCCAGGAGCCCGGATCACCATCCCACGTCCAGGTGCTCACCGCTCATAAATCCAAGGGTCTGGGATTTGACATGGTCATCCTCCCGCAGCTTAACTCCCACCTCAGGTCCTCCGGGAATCACTCCCTCCTCGTCAAGCGTAAGGACGACGGATCGGTGGAGTGGATTGTCGACAAACCGCCGAAGCCCGTCTCAAGCCACGATCCGGTCACCTCCAGCGTGGTCCAGGCAATGAAGGATGACGGGTGCTTCGAGGAATTATGCCTCTTCTATGTCGCCTCCACCCGGGCAAAAAAGGCTCTCTACCTGGTTATCGATCCGCCCACGGATCGGTCCATCGACAGCGACAGCGGCATTATCCGGTACGAGGATCATCTGCTCATGGCTCTCCGGTCATCAGGTCACCGGATCCAGCAGCCACGCCTATGCCGCATGGGACAGTCAGAAGCACCAGTGCATGCCGAATTCGGTTCCATCGAAAACCTCCCCCCAGGGATGGCCGCTGACAACCTGTCACATGAGAATCCCGTCACGAAACGGAAGGACACTGAACCTGCCGCCATTCCCACCTCCATCGAATTCGCGCTCTTCGACGACCAAACGCCGTCAGCACGTGCCGGCACCGGCCACTCAAGGCTCATATGGACATCGCCAAGCCGGGGCGAAAACTGGCTCGATCACCGCACCGGCGCCGGATCACTCTTCAATCCCCTGCGCCAGGAATCACTACGCCTCGGAACCATGGTCCACAAACTCCTGCAGGCCATTGACTGGATCCATCCGGAGACAGCCAGTTCATCCAGCCTGCCCGACAGCCTCATGGACCTCTGGAAGACCAGTGGCCTTGACCGTCAGTCGGGCTTCAACACCGCCGCCGCCGCCATTCTCTCCTGGCTTCAGAACCAGGACAACGTGGCGTGGTTCCTCCAGCCCCCCCGGGAAACCGCCCTCTGGAAAGAAAAACCCTTCGAGATGGTCGAGGGAAACCGCTGGTATTCGGGAATCATCGACCGGGTGCACCTCCATGCCGGTCAGCATTCATCCGGGGCTCCAGACCACGTCACCCTCCTCGAATTCAAAACCGACGCCGCCTTCAATCCCGACAAACATCAGGATCAAATCAGAATATACAAAATTGCCATATCACGAATCCTGAATATCCCTGACACCCGCATCACGGCCCACCTCCTCAACATCCCCCTCCAGTAACAACCCCGGGACAGACATCACCCCCCGGTATCCCAGTGCCCTGAAAGGGAACACGTGGCATGAGAGAGTCGACCAGCCACCGGATCGATGCGATAAACAGACACAGACGCGCGGAAATCAGATTGCATGGGCGGAGATGCCTCATCGCCGATCGG
>JAUIAG010000403.1 GCA_030425355.1 Verrucomicrobiia bacterium | reverse complement strand
TCGTGGTCTTCAGCCTGTGCTGCGGCGGTGCGGGCATCTGCCATCCGGTGACATCCTGAAGCTCGGGAGCATGTGGCTGATTTTCCTGATCGTATATCTGTCATTCTGCCGGAGTGTGACTGGCCGCGTGTGGGAACTGGTGCCAGGCACCATTCTGGGCGGGGTTGTGATTCTCGTGGTGACGGGGTTGTTCCTGGTTCACTGGCTGGTCTGGCTTGGGGGTCGGAGGCTTGGATTTGAGCGGCCGGAGCTGGCGGTGTTCCTTTTCTGCGGGGCGCAGAAGACGATAGCGGCCGGGGTGCCGCTGGGAACAGCGCTGCTTTTGCAGGGTGATCATGGAATTGACACCGGACTGTTTTTGATTCCGCTGATGATCTACCATCCGTTGCAGATGCTGATTGGCGGGCGATGGATCGGGCTGTTGAACAACGCCGGGGACGGGGAAGATTGACATTCCGGGACCCGGGCTCCATTTTTGATCACCGCCCGCAACCACTGGGAATTTATTCGATGCGTGAGAATGTCATTGAGGTACGAAACCTGAACAAAAGCTTTGGTGACAAGGTCGCTGTGGATGACCTGTCATTTACCGTCCCGAAGGGACAGATTCTCGGATTACTGGGTGTGAACGGAGCCGGGAAGACCACCACCATCAACATGCTTCTCGGGCTGTTGACTCCCAGTGGCGGGAGCATCCGGATTCTCGGGCTTGAGCAGCCGCGGCACCGGGTGGCCATTCTGCAGCGTGCCAATTTCTGTTCCACCTATGCCAATCTCCCCAGCAACCTCAAGGTGCACCAGAACCTGTGGGTCTTTGCCCGGATTTATCAGGTGAAGAATTCCAAAAAGAAGATTGAGGAGCTGCTGGAACGTTTTGAGATCAGCCATTTGAGAGACGCCATCACCGGACATCTGTCCTCCGGGGAGTCGACCCGACTGAACCTGTGCAAGGCCTTCCTCAATGATCCGGAGGTGCTGCTGCTGGACGAACCGACGGCCAGTCTCGATCCCCACATTGCGGACAAAGTCCGGAAGGCTATCCGGTCCATTCAGAAGGAGAAGGACATGACGGTCCTCTACACCTCGCACAACATGAAAGACATTGAGGAAATATGCGATCAGGTGCTTTTCATGCACAAGGGGAAGATTCTGACTCAGGGGACGGCTTCTGATATTGTCAGGCAGTTTCAGGAGGAGTCTTTGGAGGGAGTGTTCATCCGGGTGGCCAGAGGCGGTGATATCGAACCGGATTCCACATCGGCTGCATCGTCAGCGGACCGAAAGGACGGGGAGGAAGCATGAATTTCGCCGTCATCCACGCCCTGGTGGTCCGCTATCTGGTGCTCTACACGCGCAACTGGATCCGCAGTATTGAAATCATTTTCTGGCCGATGATGGATCTCCTTGTCTGGGGGTTCCTGACACTTTACATCCAGCAGCAGACAACCGGTGAGTTTCCGCAGATTATCCAGTTCCTGATAGGCGCCATGATTTTCTGGGATGTGCTGTTCCGGTCGCAGCAGTCCGTCGCCGTTTCCTTCCTCGAAGACGTGTGGACCCGGAACCTGCTCAATATCTTCGTCGCTCCCATCCGGGTTTATGAATACATCATCGCAACCTGTGTGGTGGGATTCGTGCGCATTTCGGTGATTGTGACCATACTGACCCTCACCAGTCTGGCGCTCTACGCTTTCAACCTGATGGATCTAGGATGGTATCTGCTTCCATTTTTCGCCAATCTGCTGATCTTTGGCTGGAGTCTCGGCATCTTCACCACCGCATTGATAATCCGCTGGGGGCAGGCCGCCGAAGCTCTGGCATGGGCCATCCCTTTCTTCATTCAGCCCTTCGTCGCCGTCTTCTACCCGGTCTCGGTGCTTCCGGAATGGGTTCAGCCCATCTCGTGGATAATCCCGTGCACCTATGCCTTCGAGGGGATGCGCGAGATACTCAGCGACAACGGATTCTCCTGGCCGTATTTCTTCAAGGCACTCGGCCTCAATGGCGTCTTCCTGCTCCTCTGCAGCGCCTTTTTCGGCTGGATGTTTCGCTCCGCCCGTAACCGCGGGCTCCTCACCCGGATCGGGTCCCAGTAAAAAATTCACTCTTTCCCAGCACCCGGGGTGCCCGGACGGAATAAGGTGCCATGCACTTTTTTCCTGGCCGCCACCGGGCTGCCACCGGGTGCCAGGTACATTTTTCATGGGGCAGGATGGCCGGGTGCGGAGAGGAATTCATGATTGCGATTTATGAAAATCAGCTGAGGTTTGAGCCATCGTGAACAGAAGGGAGTTGATTCTGGCGCACCTGACCGCCCATCTGCTGCTTTTCGCGGCCACTTCAGCGCTGTGCATCGTCGTATGGGGACTGTTGCTCAGAAGACTGCAGGATTATCTGGCAGTTTTTGGACCCTTCGCCTGGAGTGCTCTGGGTGTGGGTGCCGTGAATGCCATCCATCTGCTCTGGGGAATTTTTCACGTGGACGATGATTTTTCGGAATTCAGATCCGACCAGTCAGTATTGTCGAGGCCTGTGCATGAATATGACCGCATGTATGTGCGCCTGATTTCGATTGTGACGATCTCGCCGTCGCAGCACCTGCAGGAAGTTTTTAAAATCCTGAGAGACATTCGAAATGCATGACCATGGGCAGGGATTTTCAGCACGGCTGATGGAAACGGGTGGGTGGAAGCCGGTCTGCATTTTCCGGGCTCGGACTCTGGCGGTCCTGATGACCGCGATCTTATCTGTTTTGACGGGTGTGTCTCAGGAGATTGTTTCGATTCCGATACGCATTGGAGCTGCGACGGCGCTGCACAGGCCTCCCTATCTTATTGAATACAGGATTTCACTGCGGGACTTTTTCGGCAACGCCGTGGCTGCCGGCACGCAAAGCATGCGGCTGGTTCCGCGGGAGGATGGAAGACCCGTGAGTCGCGATGAATCCGGAGCGGTCATTCTTCCGGCTTCCAACAGGACCATGGACAGTGTGCTTCTGATGGACTATTCGCGAAGCATGTCCTCCCTTCAGTCCGGTGCGGATGACAACCTGAACGGCGTTTCTGACACCCTTGAGGCGATGGAGGTCCTTGCCTCTGATTTATTTGCATTGATGACCGGGGATACCCGCATGGCCGTCATGGAAATCCACAACAGTCTGGCCGAAGCGGGACTTGTAACCGGACTTTCGGGGGACGCGGCATCACTTGATCTGGAGGTGGCCGGGTTGCGTGGTTCTCTTCAGGGACAGTTTGCCGGGTCGACGAGGCTCTGGGACGGGGCGATGGATGCCATTGGCCTGCTGGAGGCTGAAGCGAACCGGGCACAGCGCGCGGTTTTCCTGCTTTCCGACGGCACGGACGAATCCAGTCTGACTGATCCTGTCGAGCTGGCCCACAGAGCGGTAGAAGCCGGTGTCTCCATCCATGCGGTCCTGTTCAACAGACCCGAGCCTGTTTCGGATTCTGCCGGTCCGCTGAGTTTTTCTGTTCGGGTCGGCAGCGATCACCTGAGTCCGGTGCTAGTCGCTGCCGATGGT
>JAUIAG010000040.1 GCA_030425355.1 Verrucomicrobiia bacterium | reverse complement strand
ACGGGCGCAATAAATCAAATAAAAATACAAATACGCCCACGCCTCTGACATGGATCTGACTGAGAGCCCTTGCTCCAGGCAGCCATTCATCAGCGGGCGAAACCATGTTGCCATTCATCAGTTCGCCATGAAGCTCAAATACTTTTTTGCTCTTTCGCTCATCGTAAACCTCATCTTTACGATTCAATGGGTCCGTATCGGGAGTTGGAAGGCTGATGATCCCGGCTCGTCGGGAATGCGTGAGAAGGTCGAGACGGCATCAGCCCTGAGTCAGGAAACTCCAGATGGGGACAATGTGGAAGTGGAGGTTCGCCCTTCAGAACAGGTCTTCAGCTGGGAGACTCTCGAGTCCGAAGATTATCTGACCTACATGGAAAACCTTCGCCGTATCGGTTGTCCGGAGGAAACCATCGCCGATATAATCAAGTCCGATGTCGTTAAGATGTTTGAACAGCGTCGGGATGAAATGCTGGCCGGTCTGCCGGAGCTGGAATATTGGAAGGGGCTGGATTATTTAAATGGTTACATCTCCCAGATTGATCTCAAGGCATTTCGGTTGCTTGAAGAAGAGAAGCATTCCGTTCTGAAGACACTGCTTGGAAAAAATTACGGCTCCAGCACGGTGCCTCATACCCAACTGCTTGAGGAGGTTATACGGAAAAAGACCCTCGGTTTTCTCCCTGAAGGAAAAAGCCGTGCAGTCTATGAAATTTATGATCAAATTCAGAGCGAGATGGTAGAGGTCTCGAATGAGAACAGGGATGACCCCACAATACGAGCGGGCTTGTTGAGTGATCTCCTGGCGAAGCGGGATCAGCAAGTGGCAGCACTGCTAACTCCGGAGGAGAAGTTTGAAGCAGATCTTCGGATGCACGGTTCAGCGCACGCTCTGAGGCACACAACTGATGCCATGAATGCCACTGAAGAGGAATTCCGAGAAATCTTTGCCCTGCAGCAGAAAATAAATAAAGATCACCAGGTGGAGTATTATTCTGGAGACACTGAATCGCGAGACCGATTCCACGCCGCCAGGCAGCAGATGATGGAAGAACTCAAGAATCTGTTAGGGGAAGACCGTTACCGGGACTATACTCTGGCCCTAGATCCTAATTTTAAGAGATTTCACAAGATTGCCGAAAGCAGTGGGTTAGAGAGAGTCGCTACCGTTGAAGCATACGACATCCAGATGGCTGCTCAGGATGCAGTGAGGCAACTACAATCTCAACCTGGAATCAGTCCTGAATCGATGAAGGAAGCAGCCAATCAGATTTATGCCGAGACCACGGCGGCCCTGCAGGACAAACTTGGATCAAGGGGATGGGAACAGTTTAAAAATTCCTCATTTGGCTCCGATCTGGAAAGGTTGAGGGAACTGAACTCAATCCAACCGGTTGAAGGGCATTAGTGCATTTCGCCGATTATCTCAATGCCCGCCTTATAACCCCGACATGCACATACCCTGTTGTTGAAGTCCCATCAGAGCAAATATCAGCGGCGAAGTGTTGGGGGAAATTCTATTGTAGACAGATCAACAACAGTTTTTTTGGATGTGCCTTGGGCTCAGTTTACTGCATAGAAGTTTCTGATCCGGCACCCACAACTCAACCAACAGCAGCACCTTTTACTGCTCCTCGTGCAATCCCATTATGAAATTCCCATCATTCAGGTTTATCTCCGAATTATGGCTCAGAATATTCCCTGATTTCCTCACTGGAAATTTACAATTGCAGGACATCCTGTAAGGCCCCGGGGATCCTCATGCCTGGATCCACATTAAATGTTAATTACAAATCTGCCCGCGATTCGTTGACTTTAGTCAGGGGCTGCAATTTTTCACGGTGCCAGTATGAGTGAATCCAACAGGCTGATGAAAAGGTATTTCCACTATCTGAGAATTATTGCACTTATGGGCCTGCTGATCTGGTCGGGCATTCTGGGGGTGGGATTTTTGGAATATCAGGTGGAGGCTTCCAGATGCAGGGCGGCAGGCATGGACCTCACAGTGGAAGAGCTGTATGCCTCATGGAGAGAAGAAGCAGGTTTTGATCCTGATATGGCTCCCGGACCTGGCGATCTGATAAAGAACAATCCGCTGTTGCCGACCATTCGCCCCATTCTGTTTGATTATTCCGCCATCGCTCGGGGCATCCTCATGGGATGACAAAACAAAAGCTAAGCTGGTAGAGATTGGCCGGGAAGGCAGGAAGCATATAGAACAGATATTTTTGAAAATCGGCCGTGATGGTCTTGATATTGAGGCCGTCGAAGGGCCTTATGTCCTTGATTTTGCGACGTGGGAATTCCTCAATGACTTTGGTTGGATGATGGAAACCATCAATGCTGTTATTGCCGGGAATATCCTTGCCGGCGAAAATGACAAAGTCATTGAGTATTTTCAGGGTGGGTTCGGAATTCTGGATTTATTAATAGAAGTGCCTCACGGTGCCATTTATTCCAGGACGCTGGCATACCATATGAGGCTCGCATCGCTCGTCCCATTCTGGCTTTCCGAGTCGTCACCTGATTCAGCCCAAATTGAGCGAATGAATTTTATTCTCCGTCTTGCCGGCGAGAGAATTCATCCCCAGAATTCGATGCGTGGTGCATTGGTGGAAGGGCTTGAGTGTGTGCGTCGCGGGGTGATCGGTCCGGGCGATGACTACCGCGCGAACGAAGTGCTTCCGGGAGCCGTCCTTTTCATAGGGGATGCTTACAGCGTCTCTGCTGAGTATATCAGGGAGATGAACACTATCAGACTTGTCTGTGCTTCAGATGGCCTGGAGTCAGCCATGCGTTATTCGATTGGCTTGAAAGATAAATTCAGCAGCGATGTACTTGAAAGGGAGATATATTCTAATTTTAAAGCTCTTGCCAACTCGCTGTATTCGACAGAGTGGGCGAAGGTGAGGCTTTATTCAGCCTGTGAGCTGCTGGAGATGGCCTTGAATATCGAAAGAGGCCGGGATGATCGGATTCTGTACCGGCAGGATGAAATATACCGCAATTATGAATTCAGACGGGTCACGGAAAACTTTGGATACATGGTGGAAGCGGTGAGGAAATCCGAAGAAATCCTCGATCTGCTCGGCAGGGAGAAATGGCTGGGCGAGCCAAGGGTCATGCGTGTCCGGAATCGCTGAGGTGACGGTTTTATTTTTTCATCCTGCTGCATGGCCATAGACGAATGGACCCGTCACGGGATGCGCTGGCGAGCCACTGTGAGTCCGGACTGAATTCGAGGTCGACAACCTCGCGTGTGTGTGCATGGAGCTTTTCAACCAGTTCCAGGGTATTCAGATTATAGACAAGAATGGTCTTCTCATTGCCGACAACTGCCGCATAGTCCCCGGCAGGTGAAATACACACATCACCGCACGGCGTTCTCGAATCACGCCATGTTTTTATAATTTTCCCGGTTCGTGAATCGCAGAGATGAACTCCCTCTGAATCTTCCGTGCAGAGAATCCTTCCGCCATCAGGTGTGAGCACTGATCTGCGGACTGCCCTGACCCACTGATTGAGTTCGAAATCCTCTTCCTTCTGTTTCTTGAGGAGATCAACGATTTCAACACGGCCGCCGCCGTACATCATGGCCTTCGATCCGCCCGGGAAGAAACTGATATCCTGAATATAGGAGGGAACTCCTGTCAGAATATGCGGTTCATCCGGCTTTTCCACGGCTCTGATGCGGGTCTGATTTCCATCATTGGTGATCAGGTGTTTCCCGTCCGGCGTGAACCGCAGAAGTTCGATCTCTCTGGAATTCTCCTCAAGCTGATGGAGTCGGCGGCCGTCCGTACTGGACCAGAGTACGAGCGTGGGGCTGTTAAAAGTCTTTGCTGTGTAGGAGCGGAATCCGGAGCTTAGCAGGTCCCGGCGGACGGTCTTTGCCTCGATTTTCATTCGGGTGCCTGCGGCGACGGTGTCTGTGCCCCTGTGCCAGTCCATGGCACTGAATCCAGTCTGTTCCGGCATGTCCGCGAGCAGAGGTATTTCCCTCCCGTGCTTCAGGTCCCAGAGAATGAGTGGACTGAATTTGTATTCAGTGACCGATTCTTTGGTGAATGGCAGGAACTGTCGGCTGGTGGAGAACTTCGTGTATCCGGTGAGCGTGACCGCCTTTCGGGTTGACCCATCGATGGTGAAGTTGAGCACATCCCGGTACAGCAGCCTCTGCCACTCCGGTTTGAGGGCCGACCGCACTTCCGGTTCGAGAGCATGCAATGGCTCTTCATTGCTGATGTCGAAGGTCAGGCACTTTCCGTAGCTTGTGGACACGCCAACAAAGCGACTGTCATCCGAGAAATGAATGGCCTCGGGTAATCCATTATCGGCATCAACCGTGATGGGGCGGGAAAGCGTGTCGAGGTGTGCGGCACTGAACAGTGCGGCCGTTCCGTCATTGGAGGCGGTGAGGACATCATATCCATTGCTGCTGAACTCCACTGAATTAACCCGACTGCCATGATCGAGAAAAACAGAGATACCACGACCGGTGGCCGGATCCCATACTCTGGCGCTACCGTCGTCGGAAGCAGTTGCCACCCATGTTCCATCAGGCGAGAAGCAGATGTCTGTCACCGGGCCATGGTGTCCGCTCAGGGTGGAGACAAGCTCACCGGAGGCGGTGTTCCAGATTTTTGCGGTGTGATCGGCGCCTGCCGACGCCAGCCACCGGGAGTCCGGCGAAAAAGCCAGTTGGATAATGCTGTGTGCATGACCATTCAGCCGGTGTTTCAGCTTCCCGGTCCGGGCATTCCAGAGGTCCGGACCGCCGGTGTCATCCCCGCCAGTTGCCACCAGTCTGCCATCCGGGCTGACTTTTCCGATGGCGGTTGAAGATCCGCCACCGCCGAGCCATGAAAGGCCGCGGGCATGCTTTTTGAACCGTGCCTCTACGGTGCCATCCGTTGCGGACACCTTCAGGGCGATGCTGTCCTCGGTCACGGACATGCTGGAGCCTCCGCTGCTGGTTGGCGTCATTGTTATGCTGTACTGATGGCCTTCCGGGGTGACAAGCAGGGATTGACCTCCCGGATACCATTCCACCGAGCGCACTGCACCGCGAAAAAGATTTGTGTCGAACAGAATGGATGCGTCATCCGCATCAAGAAGCTTCAGGGACCCATCCCAGCAGGCGACTGCAATGAACCGGCCGTCCTGACTCACTGACATGTCACTGACCTGGGTGCCCGCATCAAACCGGTGAATTTCCCTGCCGTCATTTCTGTTCCAGACCCTCACAGTCCGGTCGCCATATCGGTGGCTTGAAGTCACAAAGACAGGCTGTCCTTCCGGGCTGAGTGATGGTTTTCTGGTCTGAGGGTCCCAGGAGAAACTGGCAATATGCTCTGTCCCCGGAATGGCCAGCACATCAGCCACGATTCCACTGTGGCCCACCATTTTGATGGATTCCCATATACCGGCCGGGTTCGGGCTCCAGAGCCTGACAACGCCGTCATCGGATGCCGTGATCACCTCATCGGAACCATTCATGAACCGTGCCGACTCCACCCCGCTCTCGTGCTCGAACATCCCGGCCGGGGGCATCGTGACCGCTCTGGCCGTCTGTTCGGCAATCCTCAGTCTGTTTGATTCGATGAGGGCGAGTCTCGCCCGCTGAAGCTGGTGGAAAGTGGCGGCAAATCCGGCGATCGAAACCACAATCAGGCTCGAAGCCAGCGCTGCCGGAAGGGGATTCCGTCGAACCCACTTCCCAATCTTCCGGATGCGGGTGACCGGACGGGCCACGATGGTTCTGCCGTCCAGAAATCGTTGAAGGTCATCCGCCAGTTCAGCCGCACTCCCGTACCTCTGCGCCGGGGATTTGGACAGACACTTCACACAGATGGTTTCCAGGTCCTCGTCCACAGCCGGATTCACCGCACGGGGCGATGCCGGTTCTGAATACAAAACCTGCCGCATGGTCTCAGCCGGTGTGGCGGCTCGAAAAGGCGGACGCCCTGTCAGAAGAAAATAGAGGATAGCCCCGATGGAGTAGATGTCTGTTGCCGGTCCGGTCCGGTTCGGGGTTCCGGACGCCTGCTCGGGAGACATGTAGCTCGGGCTGCCCAAGACGGCTCCTGTCCGGGTCTGATGGGTGTGCTCATTCAGTGAACGCGCAATACCGAAGTCAGCGATTCGGATCCGGGTGTGGTCTGCTGAAAGGAGAACATTCCGGGGCTTGAGGTCACGGTGAATGATTCCATGGCTGTGGGCGTGGCTTATCCCTGCCGCAATCTGACGGGCCATGGCAGCGGCTTCACGGTTTCCGACCGGTTGTTCCCCTGTCCACTGCACAAGGTCTCCCCCCTGCATCAGTTCCATGGAGATATAATGCCATCCGCCTTCCTCACCGGTTTCATACACATCAATGATGTTCGGGTGCTTGAGGCGGGCTGTGGACGAGGCCTCGCTCCGGAATCGGCGCTGCGTTTCCTCGACTCCTGCCAGATCAGGTGCCATGAGCTTGAGTGCCACCCTCCTTCCAAGATCCAGCTGCTCGGCTTCAAAGACCACCCCCATGCCTCCCCGCGCTATCATCCGGTGGATCCTGTAGTTGGACAGATACTCAGGGAACTCTCCACTCCGGCATGCAGTCTCCGGGCCTTCCGGTTCATCATCCTCCGCCCACGTGCAGGCCATGCACAGCCCCGTGGGATTTAACCCGGGAACCGGTCTGCCACATTCCCGGCAATAGGCCCCGCCGTTCAGTTTCTCTGTTTCTTTCATACACCGATTACTCAGAAAAAATTTCCCCGGCGTGACAGCTTTTTTGAAAATTTCCCTGTTTCCTGATGGCCGTCGGTCAAACCCGATCCGACATCGTCTTCAATTCTCTTTTCTCAATTCTCCATGCATTGCATAAAATGGAATGATTTTGCCAATGTCACAGACTTGAATTCCCGTGCCTGTCTCTGATTGAATGTGGTTCCTCCAGTCAGGAGGAATTTTCCAGTGAAGTCAATTCTCACCCCCTTTGCCAGCCGTGCCCGACGACAACCCGACTCCCAATAAGATCGCTGGAAAACCTGTTCACGCCTTCCTTGTCCAGACCGGCATCCTACTCCATCAATTCGGGACGCCTTCGCACCGGTTTGAACGTGTCATGGTCCATGTGGCCCGCTCGCTGGGTGTGGAGGGGGCATTTCTCTACACGCCGACGACACTGGTTTTGTCCATAACCGACAGCGATGGCGAGGCAACCTATGTCCGCAGGGTCGATTCCGGCGCTGTGGATGTGGACAAGCTGATCCGGTTTGACGCCATACTTGAGCAGGTTGTCAGGGGAACTCTCGAGCTGGATGTCGCCTCCGAAAAGCTGGAGCTGGTGGCCCGGGCAAAGCCGCCATACCCGGCGTGGGTGACCATCCTGGCCTGCGGGCTGGCCTGTGCGACCATCGCTGTGCTTTTTCAGGGCACATGGCGGGAGATCGCCGCTTCGGGAGTTCTGGGGATGGTGGTGGCCATTC
The DNA here is from genome assembly GCA_030425355.1 of Verrucomicrobiia bacterium. Lineage (GTDB taxonomy): Bacteria > Verrucomicrobiota > Verrucomicrobiia > Limisphaerales > JAJOIW01 > JAJOIW01. The sequence continues at coordinate 16,867 of JAUIAG010000040.1, read as the reverse complement.
TGGAGACCTTTCTCCCGACAAGGAACCTCGAGGAACGCGGGCTTCTTCAGCCATTGGCCGGTTTTACCGCTGCCGTCGGGGCACTTGTGGCAGCCCGAATCGCCGGGCCGCTCGATGACCGGCTCGTTACGCTGGCGGCGCTGATTGTTCTTATACCGGGACTGACAATCACAGTGTCGCTGACCGAGCTGGCTGTCGGCCATCTCTCTGCCGGCATTGCCCGTCTTTCCGGAGCCGGAGTGTCGCTGCTGACCATGATTGTGGGTGTCGGTCTGGGATGGGAACTGGCCGGTGCATGGCGCCATATGCCCGGCATAACCCGGGCTGTCGATCTCGTCTGGTGGCAGTGGGTTGCGGTTCTTTTTGCCCCGGTTTATTTTGCCATTGTGTTCCGTGCCAGACCGCCTCAGTGGCCCGCCATTATCGCCGTCACTGTTTCCGGTTTCGTGACCAGCACCCTGACAAAGGCGCATTGGGGGCCGGAAGCCGGTGCCTTCATGGGAGCATTGCTGGTATCCATGGGCAGCAACGCCATCGCACGAATCTGCAACCGCCCCGCTCTCGTCTTCCTCACGCCAGGTATCCTGATTCTCGTACCAGGTTCTCTGGGCTATAAATCCCTTGTCGCCTTCATCGACAGAGAAACGACCGTTGGCGTCGATCTCGCCTTTAACATGCTCGCCGTTGCTGCCTCGCTCGTTGGAGGTATCCTCATGGCCAACCTCTTTGTCCCGCCGCGACGCATCCTCTAGCTGCTTTCACTGCCCTGTCTCCATATGGCCGGTCCAGTTATTGGGGTTATATATATTTATGCGATGAGGTGTATATTCATTTGTCGTCCTGTTTCCGTGAAAATTTCTTGAATATCCGGGATCATTCTGTGATGATTCAAGTAACCCGAACTGAGCTGCCGCATGGAAGATTGACCGTGTGGTATCGGGTTTCCTCAAATGCCTGACGGGCTTCCGCGAGCGGGTTGTCAAAGAAAGGACAATCAATGCAAAGTTCAGCGCATCACAGAGTACTGCAGGACATTCTCGCCCCTGCGGGGGTCACTATCAATGGACACAATCCATGGGATATCCGTGTCCACAATCCGCGGTTCTTTCAGAGACTGTTCTCCGGCGGCTCCCTCGCCCTCGGTGAGAGCTACATGGATGGATGGTGGGATTGTGACGCACTCGACCAGTTTTTTGATCGTGTGCTGAGGCATCATCTCGATGAAAGGGTCAGGACAGGCAGTCCGCATATGGTATGGCTGTGGCTGCAGAGCCAGTTTGCCAATCTGCAGTGCGGGCGTGCCTCGTATCTGGTCGGAAAACGCCACTATGATATCGGGAATGACCTGTTTGGTTTCATGCTCGACCACCGAATGATATACTCCTGCGCCTACTGGAAGGACGCCTGCTCACTCGACGAGGCACAGGAGCACAAACTGGATCTCATTTGTCGCAAGATCGGTCTCGAGCCCGGAATGACGGTCCTCGATATCGGTTGCGGATGGGGGGGGTTCGCCCGCTTTGCCGCCGGGCGATACGGAGCGAAAGTCCACGGCATCACCGTCTCGAACGAACAGGCCCGGTATGTGCGCGAGACCTGCGACGGTCTGGATGTGACTGTCGAACTCATCGATTACCGGGATATTGACCGCCGGTTCGATCGAGTTGTCTCCATCGGCATGTTTGAACACGTCGGATACCGGCATTACCGCACCTATATGGAAACGGCACGACGATGCTTGGCACCGGACGGGCTTTTCCTTCTGCATACAATCGGCGGCAACAGCTCCAGTAAATCCACCGATCCATGGATCCGGAAATATATATTCCCGAATTCGATGCTTCCGTCAGCCCGGCAGATTTCGGCCGCGGCCGAAGGTCTTTTCGTGATGGAGGACTGGCATAACTTCGGAGCCTACTATGACACCACACTCATGTGCTGGTATCGGAATTTCCTCGAGCATTGGGACAGCCTCAAGGGGTCATACGACCAGCGATTCTACAGAATGTGGGTTTACTACCTTCTGTCCTGTGCCGGAAGTTTCCGCGCGCGCCGGAATCAGCTCTGGCAGGTGGTGCTTTCTCCAGCCGGTGTCAAAGGGCGGCCCTACCGCGAGCAGTATCTCGAACCGCGATATGACCAGTTTCAGATTTAAACGGTCTGCAGATTCCCAGGCCATTCAGGGGGGCATTCCGTTGGGGGCTGCTGCTGCGGGGCTTCCACTACCTGCTCAGTGACCGGTTCTCAGGAGAATCTGTTTGATATATTCCCGCTCCTCATGGAAATCCTCCGGTGACTTCACAGTTTCACGGATGCGCCTGTCCACGAGTGTGCGGAGCTTTCTCCGCATTCTGGAGAGCCGGGTGCGGACGGACTCTTCGGTGGCATTGAGTGTGGCTGCCATTTGGGAGAGTGTTGTAAACGGACTGCTGCCTCTGAGCCACGCGTCGAGTGCCTGGTGCATGGCATCGCTGGAATCGGCGGACAGTTCCTCAAGGCTGGCGGCCATGATACTCCATGCCCAGTGAGTATCGAAAGACGGGAATGGTGCATCATCGTCGACGGCCGGAAGCCATTTTTCCGCGTCATCAAGGTCCATGGACACAATGCGCGCATGCCCACCCCGCTTCATGGCTGATCCGTACTTGTTCCGGTCCTTCAGATGGTTCTTCAGGGCCCCGAGGACGAATGAACGGAACCGCCCACGGGAGGGGTCAGCCCGATTGAGAAAATCCGGCTTCTGAATGATGGATTCAAATAAGCCCTGAACCGCATCCTCGGCGGATTCCCTGTCATGTCCGTGATGGCGCAGCCAGAGGTAAAGAGGCCGCCAGTAGTGAGAACACAAATACTGTATTGCGGCAGCACGCTCGTCCTCCGAAACGGCTCCGGCATGGCAGAACAGACTCCATTGAGTGGTCATGAACCCGTCGCGGTAACCTTCGTCACTCATTTTCTCTCAGTGTCGAGTCTGCGGTGGCGGAGGAATATGGTGCCGGGCATATGCGTGCCCGGCACCATATTCCTCAACAATGATCATTCTTCTGGAGGTTCCGGGTTGGCCCAGTGTCCTGACGAGTCATTCCCGGAAACAATGATTCCCTTGTGGTGCCACCCATGGGTGGCCCTCACTTCTGCAGCAGCGTAGCGCATGGTCAGTCCGCATCGCCGGCGATCGGAACGATTCTCGTCTGATCCATGCAGGAGAAGGTCCGAGTGAATGGAAAACTGTCCCGCCCTGAGTTCAACGGGGACAGAATCCCTTTCTGAAACAGCTTCCCTGCGGATGGATAGATTCAGGATATCGGAGGGATCCGTTGAAACAGTGAAGTCCATTGGCCCCAGCCGATGCGATCCCGGAATAAACTGCATACAGGCATTTTCAAGGGATGCGTCATCAATGGCCAGCCAGACTGTGACAGTCCGTGAGGGCGAAAGCGGCCAGTAAAGGCAGTCCTGATGCCAGGGAACCTTCTTTCCGTCCATCGGCATTTTGCAGAAAAAGTGGGCACCCCAGCCTATCAGGTTGTCGCCAAGAAGATCGCGCACCGGCGCCAGAATCGACGGATGTGACATCAGCTCATAAATGCGACGGTATTTCAGATGGGCCGTGCTGATGGAGTAGCTGGAATCCCCACGACTCAGCACCATATCGAGGATACGGTCAAAATATGAACGCAGATCATCGATCTCTTCCGGGGAAAGGCCATCAAAGGGCAGGAGATAGCCGTCGCGGTTGAAGTCATCAATCTGTTCATTTCGCAGGAATTGACGGCCGGGATTCTCAACCGGTCGAAACAGCAGATCGCGGTTCAGTGCCTTCAGCTCCTCCACCGTCGGGTTCCGTATCTCTTTCATTCCACAATCCTATCCCTGATTGAGACGCGAAAATACTTTTTTCACTGGTCTGCGGACTTCCCCTGATCAGCGAGATGGTGCCAGGCACACTGCATGCCTGTTGGACCCGTGTGCAAGGATATGGTGCCAGGCACATTGCGTGCCTGGCACCATATCCTTGCACCAGTTGCTTTGGCTTTTTTCAGTCGGGAATTTCTAAATGACTGCGGAACCAGTTGACTGCGTCGGTGATGGCTGTTGTGACGGGAGTCTGGGGCATTCCCAGTTCCCGGACAGCGCGGCCCGGGTCGAACCACATGAGGTGGCGGGCCATGCGGACGCCGCCCATGGGGGCTGTCGGGGGATTGCCGGTGATTCTTGAGAGACCTTCGTTGATGGCGGCAGCGGTCCATGCCACGGCGTAGGGGACTTTCATGCGGGGGGCAGGTTTGCCGGTAATTTCCGACAATGCATCCAGAAACTGTTTCATGGTCCAGTTTCCTTCGAGGTTCCCGAGGATGTAGCGCTGTCCTGGTTTTCCTGATTCTCCGGCGAGGAAGTGGCCGGCAGCGACATCGCGCACATCGACCCAGTTGAGTCCGGTATCGAGGTAGGCGGGCATCTGCCCCCGAAGAAAGTCGACTATGACCTGTCCGGTGGGAGTGGGTTTGATGTCCCCCGGGCCGATGGGTGCACTGGGGTTGACGATCACGACCGGGAGTCCTTTGCGGGCCATTTCGAGAGCCACCTGCTCCGCCTGCCATTTTGACCGCTTGTAGGGGTTGAGCATCCTTTCCTCCGGGACCACTGCCGATTCATCACTGGGAATGACCTGGCCGGAAGCGTCCCTGCGGGACCGGTCGGGCACACCGATGCATCCGACAGTGCTGGTATAGACAATCCTTTTACAGCCCTCGCGTTCAGCTGCTTCGAGGACATGCCGGGTGCCATCCACATTGGCTGCATACATGGGCTGGTAATCGCGCATCCAGAGTGCATAGGCCGCACCGACATGGTACACATGACCACAGTCCCTGATGGCGGCCCGGACATCCTCCGGACGGGTCAGGTCGCCTTCAAAGCTTTCAAAGTCGAGATCCTGGACGGCCCGCAGGTCTGCTCCCGGGCGATGGAATCCGCGGACACTGAACCCGCGGCTCACAAGATCCCTTGCAACGTGGCCACCCACAAAACCGCTGATTCCGGTGACGAGGCATTTCATACCGATGCTGACAGGAGTTCGGAGTTCGGAGCTTTCAGCAGAGCTTAGTTCCACCGGAACTTCTCATGGCTTTGATCCTTCGACTGGATAAGGGCCGAGCTGCCTGTATTTGGTTTCGTATTTGTCCCGCAGCTGTGTCTGTTTGTTCCCGAGATCGATGCGCTTGCCGTCGATGAAAGCCATTTCCACATCGGTGAGTATTTCGAGAGGGGATCCCGTGGTCACAATCATTGTGGCTGATTTTCCGGCGTCGAGTGACCCATAGGAGTCATCAATCCCGAAGACCTCAGCGACAGAAAGAGTTATGGATCGGATGGCCTGAAGCGGGCTCAGACCGTAGCCGACCGTGGCTCCAGCGTGGTAGGCAAGGTTCCTTTCATTTCCGAACATTTCGCGGTTGGCGAGACACCAGCGGACGCCGCCCTCCTCAAGCATTGCGGGAAGTTTCCATGCTTCGTCATAATCGCTGTCATTGCGGCGGGGCAGACGATGTGTGTTGAGGAGAATGATTCCAACATTGTTTTCCTTCAGCAGCGGCATGCAGAGATGGGATTCCTCGGCACCGACGATGACAAGCCGCCATCCGTACTTCCGTGCCACCTGCACGGAGGAAACGATCTGGTCAAAATCCTGGGCCATGACAAACACCTGTTCAGCTGGTGGATTTCCCTCCGCATCGGGGAAGATATGGCGGATGGAGTCATAGCGGATATCTCTGTTGTCCGCGAGGCCATTGTCCAGTGCGTCGTAGTAAGCGAGTGCCTGGTCGAAGTAGTCATGGATTTTCTGAATTTCCTGTCGGGCCTTTTTCCGCTGTTCAGCCGCGGAGTCCTTCATCCATGAGGCACTGACGGGGCGGATGTTGGGCCAGTTGATCACCAGTCCGGCGGAGCGCAGCACGGTCATGTCTTCCGTGGTCCACCCATCGAGGCGGATCATGCCGGCCCGGCCCGGTATCAGCCCTCCGGTCGGAAACACGCCGGCCAGCAGAACGCCGTTGCTGCGGCTGACAGGGATAACCGTCGAATCGGGATTCACCGCCACCGTCGCCCGAACCTCCGGCGTCTCGGAGCCATATTCGTTGATGTCTGTCGGATCACTCAGCGAACTGATTTCCTTCAGTCCAAGCTGGGTGTATGGATGGATCAGACCGGGGTAAACATGAAGACCACTGATGTCTATTCTTTCGGTTCCTTCATCGAGCCCCGGCAGTCCCTTGCCGATCCGGGTGATGACACCGTCTTCAAACAGGATGTACCCTCCGTGGATGGTGTCTCCGGAAACTGGATGTATGATGCCGCCGGTCAGGGCGACGGGGCGCTGTTGATCCGGTGCCTTGATGCCGAGATCCTGGGCCTGGAGCGACAGGGCGCAGCCAATGGCCAGAAACACGGGCATGAGTCCTTTCAGACTCCTGAAGATGTTTGATTTCATGTCTGACTCACTGTGCAGCACGGTGGCTTGTCTCATGGCGGGGCAAATGGAATTCATGGTCATTGTTTCAGCAGCGTTCAGGGTTACTGGATGAGCTGGTGGCCGCGGATACCGCATTCACCGCATGCCGATTTCTCCGGGTCGATGCCCCAGCGCAGCAGCTGGATATTGTGGCTGGCAAGGATCCGGTCGGCCCAGAAATCGAACGGCGACCGGCGAAGCTGTTCCTCCGGCAGTTCCTCTGCATCCGGTTGGTCCTCGGTCGGTGATTCCTGCTTTTCGTCGCTGCCCGGACCGACGATTTTAGCCATCAGCCGCTTGCGCTCCGCTGCTATTTTCTTCCGGTGTTCAAGGTCCTTTTCAATGGAGAAGAACTCACGGCCTTCAATCCAGGTAGACTGGCACACCGTGGCGGTTGAGAATGGATGCTCCGACCAGATCACGAAATCGCCGTCCTTGCCCGGCTCGAGGGACCCGACCCGGTCGTCGATCATCAGCTGCTTTGCCGGGTTGAGGGTGACGAACTTGAGAGCTTCCTCCTCACTGAGGCCGCCATACTTGACCGCCTTGGCCGCCTCGAGGTGCATCCGCCGGGCCATTTCACTGTCGTCGGAATTGAAGGACACCAGAACACCGGCCTTATGCATGATGGCGCCGGCATAAGGAATGGCATCCTGGACTTCGACCTTGTAGGCCCACCAGTCCGAGAAGGCGGAGCCGCCTATGGCGTGTTCGCGTATGGCCTCGGCGACCTTGTAGCCTTCGAGAATGTGCTGGAATGTCCCGATGGTGAATCCGAATTCCCCGGCCACCCGGCACAGCATGAGAATTTCATCCTGGCGGTATGAGTGGCAGTGGATCAATCGTCTGCCTTCGAGGATTTCACCCAGAACTTCGAGTTCGAGATCGCGTCGTGGCTGAATCGCAGAATCGCCTGAACGGTAGCGATCCCATTGGGAGAGATATTCGCGGGCCGCCTGGAAACGCTCCCGGAAGACTGTTTCAACACCCATCCGTGTGTTCGGATACCGGCCCTGATTCCGCTTGACGTTCTCGCCCAGTGCAAATTTGATTCCCGGCATAGCGCCTTCAAAATGCATGTCATCGGGTTTCGCGACCCCCCAGCGGAGCTTGTTGATCTGGTTCTGGCCGCCGATGGGATTGGCTGACCCGTGCAGAGTGTTGACGGTGGTCAGTCCGCCGGCCAGCTGGCGGTACCAGTTGATGTCGTCGGGGTCGGTGCTGTCGCCGATGCTGACTTCGGCAGTCACCGCCTGGCCGACCTCATTGATGCCACGGGAGATGCCGGTGTGGGAATGGCAGTCAATCAACCCCGGGGTCACATGCCTGCCGCTGGCGTCGATGTGCCGCCATTCGACGTCGCCGAGCAGACCGGCTTTTTCCTCAGCCTGTTCCGGAGTGCCGACAAAGTGGACTTTTCCCTGATAGATCAGAAGATCAGCGCCTGCAAGAGTCCCATCCGGGCCACTGGTCCATACCGTCGCGTCGTGAACCCACACATCCTCACGGGAAGGCAGCTCCTCCACTGAATAGGGCCCGAAGGGCAGAGCCAGCGGGGAAATGTGTTCGGGGTCGTCATCCGCCTGTTCCGACGCTTCGCTCTTCTCCGCCGCACCGGTATCCTCTGATGTTTTTCCCGCGAGCCGTGCTCCCGGCAGCACCCTCGAGACCGTCAGGTGTGCCCTTTTCCCGTCGGGAAGTTCTGCATGGCCGTCCGCAAGTCCGCTTCCGTCATCAAGAGTCAGTGCAATTGTCGCCTTCCCGCCCTGATCCGGATTTTCCGCCTCCAGAAGCAGGTGGAGTCCGTCGGCCTCCTTGCCGGTGCCTGCGTTCCAGATCTGCACCACTTCCACCGGCATGCCCTGATGGAGGACAGTTGCTGACCAGTTGCCTTCGGTCTTCATGAGGCTCACTGTGACCTCTCCTTTGAGGTGGCGGAACTCATCGGCTTTCTGTGGTTTGACAGCCCATCGCCCGGTAAGAGCCGAGTCCTTCTTTTGATCGAGGCGGGTGGCCCTGATATTCATCTGACCGGCTTCCTTGTCTGCATGACCGGTGATCCATCCTTCGAGTCTTCCGTCTTCAACGGGCCTCAGGTAGAGGTTTACATAGGATCTCTGAGGATAGGCTGTCGCCTTGAACTGATTGTCGGAGACTTCGATGTCATACAGCGGGACGATGCTTTCGTCCGAGCGGATGTGCCCATACAGGTTCCCGTCAGTTCTGCGGAACAGTGACATGGAGAAGTCCTGATTTTCAGATTCGACCGAGGCGCGTCCATCCCAGAATCCTTCCCAGCCGGTAGTGGCCGCCGCCATCTTCTGCTCCTGGCCGTCAGGGTCACCCTTGTCGGGTTTTTCTTCTGAATCTGAATCGTCGCCTTTTCTGAAACTGGCAGTCCAGTCGACTCCCGATCCGTCGAGCTGGACCATCCGGCCGCTCATGACACTGGCGCTGCCTTCCTCCGGTGAAACAAGGGCTCCGGAGAAAATGACCAGTGGCTCGTCACCAAACGCACTGTGACGGCTGACGAAGTGGACATTCCCGCTGTCCATGGTGAAGTGACTGACCTCCGCCGTGGTGGACCCAATTCGGAGCACAGCGGATTTGCCGCTCCTGATTTCAAGCCGGACCGGATCATCAAAACCAAAATCACCGGTAATATCCCAGTGGCCCTTGATGTCGGCCGGAGTTTCATCCACGATGCGGTATGGTCGGCCGTCCACCCATGTGAAGAGTATGCCGCCACTGTCCTTTTCGGTGAAGAGTGGAGCGTCGGCAACGACAAGGTTGGCTCTGAAACCGGGACGGACCATACCGGCCTCATCCCCGATCCCGAGCAGTTTTGCCGGAATGGTTGTGGTCAGGGACAGAAGCTGTTCCGGAGAAACACCGCGGGCCGCTGTCTTCGACAGGTTTCTGGTGAATTCATCCGGGTTCCCGTCGGTGGTCAATGCTATCTCGAGTCCGTGGTCGAGGAGGAAGCGGACATTGGAAGGTGCGTGCTCCCATTCCATCAGATCCCGGAGATCAACTGATTCCTGCTCGGCAACACTGGCGACTCCCGGAGCTTTGGGAAAGTTGAGAGGCACAATCAGCGGGTAATCGCCACTGAAGCCGGAAACCCGCTTGAATTCCATGCCGTTGCCGCGAAGTACTGCCCCGGTGATGCCGAACTCGTGCAGAATCTTCTCCGCCCGTATCAGGTCCACTTCATCCACGACGGAGAAAAGAACCCGTGTGGGCTCATAAACCGCACTGCGCGGGTGACTCCGTTCAACCAGGATTTCATCAAGAACATTCGGTCCACCCCGATCACCCCGACGGGCATTGAACTCGGCATCGAGAAACACCTGACGAATCAGTGCTATCTGCCCCATCAGTGAATTCGGATTGCGGCCGCCTTCAAAAGCCACCGACTGAAATCTCCTGCCCGAAATTTGAGGTGGCCGGCTCACCGACCGGTCGGACGACAGCTCACCGAGCGAAATCAATCCCGTCCAGCCCCTGAAAATCCCGCCGGATGGCGCGACCTGCGCTATCCCGAATCCGTGCTTTCTGAAGCGACTCCGCAACCCTTCATCCGGAAGGCTGCCTTCCATGGCACTGCGGCTGATTTGAACCCTTTCATTCCAGTGTGATCCCGGCCCGTCGGTGCCGACGGCGGATACACTCACCTCAAGTGCCGGTTCGATAAATCCTGGATAAATGACCGCCTTCTCATTTTTCCATCGCCTGTAGCCGGCCGGGATGCCATCCCCGCCGCTGACTATCCTCTCGATTCTGTCTCCCTTGATCAGCACCCACGCGTTGGTGCGGACGACGTCGGGTTCGAGAAATATTTTGCTGCCAAAGACGGCGTGCCGGTCGATGGACAGCTGCGGCATCCCGTTTGGCGGCGGGTCGATCGGGTCAGTGGCTGCAGTTGCGGTGCTGGCCTGGGTCGTGAGCCCGAGGGCTGTCACCAGGGAAAATAGTCGTCCCCAATTCTTCATCTTGTTGCGGTGCAGTGGATTAGGTTGCGGTATCCGGTTGCAGGTGGTGAGTCCGATGGCCTGCCGCCGCTGATTTCTCCCTGAACTATGGCCTCAAAGGCCCGCTTTGCAAAGCACAATGGGCCGTCCATGGCCCCCGCGGGCATGGGCATTCGACTGCACCGTCCCATGGAAATACCTCAGGCCGGGGATCACCCGCAATCATCCCTGATGATACCTCACGCTGCCTCCCGCCCGCCCGCCCGCATCGATCAGGGCACAGTCCTGTCGCCTCGAAATTTGATTGATCACCGGGCTGCATCATGGAACCCTTGGTTCCGGCAGGAGATGCACCATGGACCGACCCGACGATGAGAAAAAGAACCGCCTGTTTCAGAGCAGTGCCCCGATTGACCGGTTTTTCTACTCGCTGGAAACCGGCGGGATGTTCCGGAGCTGTACCCGGTGCAGTCAGTCACTTATGGCAGGGGATGAGAAGTCCGGTTCGTATCTTATCTACAAGATTTACGGTGTGAATGACCTTTCCGCGGAATTTGCCATATGCCATGAGTGTGTCGAGGAAGCCATGGGGATGTTATCTGAGGAATCCCGCCAGTCCCTGCAGCGGTTCTTCGAGGAACGGTCAATCATGGACTATCTGTTCTCGCGAATGAGTGCCTGCATGACATCCGGGTTCCAACTCAGCGAGGCTATCGACAGCTGCTTCGTCTGCAGCAGTTCACTCCAAAGACCCGGGACCTGCCACACGGTGGTTTCCAAGTGCTCCGGAACGACCATGGACTGCATGCCGTATCCAATGTCCCTTTGTGACAAGTGCGAGGAAGATCTCAACCAGAGGCTTTCACAAAAAACGCGCGATGAATGGGACAGGTTCTTTGAGTCCCTGTTCATTGATCCGCGTCCCGGGGCTGCCAATGCGCCTCCATTCAAATCTCCGCCGATCTTCGTCTGAAGACCCTCCACACATTATTCCGGCACTCCCGGTTGGTGACATTCCATGAAAGCATTCAAAAAGAAAGGCGGGTTCCGGGGGGAATCCGCCTTATCTGCGTCACTTTTAATTATCTTCGCTGACTCGCTTCAATTCACCGAGGCCGCCCGGCCTCAGTGGCTTCCGGCACCTCAATCAGCTTTCCGGTCCGGCAATCGTAAATGTATCCGTAAATTGGAATCCCGCCGGGAACCATCGAACTGTTCCGTATGCGCTGCACATCGTCCACCACGCTCTGCTTCTGATCCCTGATGGTGAGCCACTGGATGAATCGGCCATCCGGAGTGCCCGGGCCGTCACCGCTGTCATGCCATCCACTGGAATCCACAGTGGCAGTCTTGAGACTGCTTGCCAGCAGGTCGCCCATGATTTCACTGGTGAATGTTTCCATGCCGCAGTCGGTATGGTGAATAACGAACCACTCTCTCGTGCCCAGCAGCTTGTAGGATATGACAAGTGACCGGATGGCGTCGTCGCTCGCACGGCCTCCGGCATTTCTTATTACGTGGGCATCACCTTCGGCCAGTCCGGCATATTTAGCGGGGTCCAGCCTGGCATCCATACAGGTCAGAATCGCAAACTGCCGCCCGGGCGGCATCGGTAACTGCCCCTTGTCGCCGAATTCCGCCGCATACCCGGCATTCGCCGTCATCACTTCATCAACTATTTTGCTCATTGGTGGATTTATTCAGTCAATTATGTTCAATCACCCCACCGGCACGGATTCATTCATCATCCCGGCCATTGCGGTGCTGACACATATCAGATCAGATTGAACAGCCCGAATATGCCCGACTTCCCCCCCGGACTCAAGGAATCGTGTTCCGTCCAGTCCCTCTCAGCACCCATACGGAAAGGTGAAAAAATCCACTTGTCACTATCAGTGTGTCGCGATATATAACTTCTCCGAGGAGATATTTTTCAATGAAAACATTAGGTTTGTTCATTTCATGTGTGGTGACAGGCGTGATTTTGAGCCTGAGTGTGATTGAGAACTGCCCGGCACAGGAACCACCCGACGGGAAGGAAAATTCCCGTCGGGTGGGGCAGGTGCCCATTTCATCCGGTGGAGTCCCTCAAATACCGGGATGGCGTTCAGGGGGGGCTTTTACGGGAAGGGCTGACGTTCCATCCGCACTGGCAAAAAAGCCGGTGGATCCCTTTGCTGTTGCGAACTCATGGCGGAGTTCGTTGTCCAGTGGGAGCAGGCTTGAGGTGTTGAATGCTCTGAAGGCTTGTGAGAATAAAGCTGATCTTCTGGTGCCTGTGGCTCCCTGGGAGCCGTGGCTTGGAGCCCATGGCCGCTCCCGTCCACCCCGGGCCGTCAGGCGAATGTTCATCAACGGGGAGGAACTCAACCTGCCTCCCGTCGAAGTCAGCGAGCGGCAAAGAGAAAGAGAGGAATATTTCCTCTTTCTGCTGAAACTGTTTGATGATCTCGACGGATATTCACAAAACAACCACAGTTTTATCGCCAGCCTTCTTCAAAATGGAGTCAGACCGGAACTGGAGACACCTGCTCTGGAGATCTATCTGAGGAAAGGAGGGAACATTTTCCTCCCATTGGAAAGACCCGGAATAACCGCCCCCCGGACCAGGCGCTACAATATAAGCTCACTGCTTGGTCATCGCTCTCCCCGCCTGCCGCCCGATCGAAGGCTCTGGCTGGGAGTTTTCAGTGGATTGGATGACGATAAGGATTTGGAATTCACGGTTCACTATTCGGTTCTGGAGCGGTTTCATGACAACCCGCGTCTGCTGGAAATTCTGATCGATAATATCGATGAGGAAGCAGCGGATCATTTCGGGAGGAATGCACTCCATTATGCCGTCGAGGCAGGCAACAGCGCAGCGGTTCGAAAGCTGCTTCAGCGGGGATTTGATCCGTCACGGTGTGACAGTACCGGAATGAACTGTATCGACATCGCACGGTACCATGAAAATCTGCCAATGCTGCAGTTACTGAACGAGTTCACGGAACAAAGCGGAAGCCTCTGGGCCGGTCCGGATGATGATGCGCGTCTCCTGGCCGTTCACGACTACGCCACCGGTATCAATCCGCCCCAGGATCTGACAGTCCTGGCCACCACGGCATGGCGCATGGGTTATCCGCGGGTCGCCCTGGAACTTCTCCAATCCGGAAGGCAGCCTGGAAGGACAGATGTTTATGGGCAATCGCTGCCGGGCGCGGCATGCGCCGCCATGGACATCACGTTCATTCGGCAATACCTGAGCCGGTTCGGATGCGACCAATCGCTGATATACAGCCTCATCGGTCTGCCATGGCAGCATTATAATGATGTTTCCTTCCCGGAAAACTATGAGTCTTTTCTTCAGGGACTTCTCATGGATGAGGCCGTCTCCATGTCCAACGAAGAGCGGTCAGGACTGCTTCAATGCCTTCTCCCCGTTTCGGTGGCTGCCGGCTGGACGTCCATCCTCGATCTCGCCCTCGCAAACGGTGCCGATCCTCTCAGGAATTTCGTTGTGCACGGGTTCCCGATCGGGAGTGCCTATTCAATATGGATGGAGCGATCAAGAGAGCTTTGGGGGCAGGGGAAAGAGGTGCCGGACCTGGTCCACGCCGCCGATGCGATCACTCTCAGTCTCAACAGTGGCACCCCTTCCGGGTGGGCTTCCCTCGACCCTGACGGCCTCTACAGCCTTCTCTATGATGTGACAAGACCAGTCATTCAGAGACACCGCGAACTGAAAAATTACGGAGTGACCCTTCTGGATCCGTCCACCAGGGTCTATGGCGATTATGTCATTGATCTCCTTTACACCGGGCAGTACGGGACCCTGCAATCCATGCTTGAATCCGGCATGCCATGGCCTGTCAAATTTTTTAACCCTTCCGGTGAGACCGTGCCATTCTCCTTCGCCATAGTGGAAAACCTCGGTGAGCATTATCACCCCGTCCGGCAGTGGAAGCTGAACGAGTCGGTAATCAACAACCGGTCCCGGCATCTTGTCACTGCCCTTCAGTTTTATCATGATAACGGTGGACGGCTGGATGAGCTGAATGACAAAGGACAGAATCTGCTGTTTCATGCAGGCTACGTCCTGCCGCAGTATTCCAGCGTCGGAAACAGTTTCAAGTTGCTCGAGGATTCCCGCCGGGTCATCCGCTTTCTGGTAAGCCAGGGAATCAATATAAATGGGCAGGACCAGCTGGGGCTGACTCCACTGCATTTTCATAGTATTCATAATGACTCGATTACGGCAATGGCCCTGATTGAGACCGGTGCCGAAGTGGGTGTCCCGGACATGTTCGGACTGACTCCTGCCCACATGGCCATGATCCCACCCCCCGATTTTCATACAACTGGTGTCCTCCACCTTGACCAGAAGGTGAGTCTTATTTCATCCCTGTTCGAGGCCGCCCCCGACCTCGTCAATAAACCCGACAGAGACGGATACACTCCACTCCATTATCTGATGATGATGGTCACGGAGGATTACCCGGCTTATGAATATGACAAATTCTACATACCGGTCTTCAAAGTGCTCGAAAACCTGAAGTGTGACTGGACTGTGAAGTCCCGTCTCGGACAGACTCCTGTCGATATTTACACCGGATTCATACGGACCGGAGTGGTGGGAGGCTGGGATGTGACATTGGATAATCTGATCGCTTCCAGCGATAAAACTTATAAACCGCAGCAGCGGATTGGCCCTGACGACCATGATTTTAACAATGTCGAGGCCCGCAGGCGGGAAAGGAAGGAGGAAATACTCGGAACGGACCCGGGGCCATTCGGCCAATATCCACCTCACTACACAAATTCAATTGAAGGCAGCTGCGCGCCGTTCTGGAAGCTGAGAAACATGATTGCTACAGCACCCGATGCAACGGAAAAACCGGAAACAAGGCGCGTGCTGAATGACCGGGAGCTTCAGCAGCTCAGAATTATCCAGCTCAGAGACGATCTTCTTTCCGCAGGGGAAGACAACATCGAAGCCATCATGAAGGAATTGATGGATCCGGCGGTAATGAATATCTTATTCCCGGATTCGCCATACTGGCCGGATGGCCATTTGCTCCATGGCATCCGGGAACAGTATGCCCTGGATCCACTCGAGTACGCCCTATCCGGCAATAAGCTGAGCCTTGCCCGGCGGTTCCTCGAGCTGGGCTGGGACCCGACTCTGATTGCTTTGCCAAGCCAGCGGTGCCCTGCTGAACTGATTCACGAGATGAATGACCCGGAACTCTGGCAGGCGTTGCAGTCCCGAATTGAAAAACTGCCATTCAACCGGAAGGCCATGGCATGGACCGTGGACCAGCTCCGCGGGTTTCTTGACAGGCTGGCGGCTGATCCGGCTGAAGCTCCCGGGATGCTGGAAATTGCAGGAGCCATGGTCAATGTCACTCTGCTCGACAACGTGGAAAAGCTTTCAGTTCTTCTGGATTATGCCATGTCTCTTCCACTGTTTAACGACAGCGATTACCTCAAGTCCGTGATTGCCACGTTGATCTACTCAGCGGAGATTTCTTTCAGTCCGTCCTGTCTTGAAGAAATCTCCCGGCGGTTCGCCCGTCTCAACCTCAATGGATATCTGCGGCCTGATTTTTATCTGGGGAGGATAGGAACAGTGGATGACCGCATCGCGTACCTCCAGACTATTCAGTCTCCATTCAGTCAGCCACGCCTCGGCCTCCCTGTCTCTCTAATGACGTGGCGGAGGTTCCCTGTCGGATCACTCAGACAGGTTGCCCAGGATGCTCTCAGAGACGGGAGGAATCCTCCTTCGCGTCTGCCTGCCGCATTCGGCAGCCAGAAGATCGAGGAACACCACCATGCATCGCAGGAGAGCCTGAGGGAGTTTCTCGGGCTGCAGTAGCAAGCAGAACGTGGTCAGCCGTTCAGTCGCTCCCTTCCTGATCCTGTCAGGCTGGAGTTCTGTCCCGGGATGAGGCGGCTCCGCCGTCAGAGCGTATGCCTCCTGTAACCGCCCCGAGGGCAATTTATCTCAATTTCAATCCCGGATCCCGGACCGACCTGTCCGGTTGTCCGGGATTGTCATTTCAGGGGGGGGCCCGATTCGGTGCGATCGTGTGTGAAAGGCAGACACCTGATGTTGTGCAGGCTTTCGAGTGGATGCGACAGGGACCGACTTTCCGGTCCGGGATATGAATCTGGTGAGCGATTCCGCTCAAAAAAAGTGTGGAAAGCGTTAATTGAAGGGCCTGAATGACCGAATAAGCAGGGTGTCAGGCTGTTAGGGATGCCTTTGCCCTGGGCCGAAATGGACCTGCGTGGTTCATGACATTCCGGCCGGGACACCTTCCACCTGCTGGAATTACTTGGAACCGAATCCCTTTGACGGTAGCAGGGGTGATCGAAAATTTGTGTGCTGCAT
>JAUIAG010000402.1 GCA_030425355.1 Verrucomicrobiia bacterium | reverse complement strand
GGGCTTCTGGATGCCAATGGCCGTGCGCTGAGCGGCGACGCCCTCGATTCCGCCATCGATAGCGAACTCCAGCGCCTCAGCGGGAAAATCGGCAATAATAATGTTCTCAGGGAAGAAGTCCGTGGACGTATGAAAACACGGGCCGAAGAATGGAATAAGTTATTCTTCGATAAACTGGATACAACCACGCCGGGGACAATTGAACAGAAAATCACCACTGCCTTTGAAGCCGAACTGCAAAGCGTCGGCAAACAACAGGATCTCGTCAGGCAGGTGGGGGCCATCGAAGATCGGATAGTCACCTACCAACCGATACCCGGACGAAAACCCAGGACGTGGGAAATGAAAATGACCGGTCCGAAAAACAGTGTTGGGATTCCCGGTCCACCCAAAGCCGTCACTGGAGATGTCGATTTCCTCGCCGTGCTCGATGAGTTCGGCGGACTGATCCGCGACCCGAACAAACGTGCTGAGATATACGCCCAGCTTGAGACCGCGCTCGATATGCAGCACGGTGAGAGTTATACATTTTTTATTCAGAAAGCCCGACTGGAGCACCTGCGGTGCTGTGCCCTTGGGGAAGCCGGAGCCGAGGCCATGGCTGCCATCAGCGGCCTCGGTGACTCGACTCCGCGTGCCGCTTATTTCGTCGACAATCTCTCCATCATTGATCAGGGAAAAAATGGAAAGTACCTTCCAAAACGCGCAAAGCTCCCGCAATCATTCAGGGAATTCATATTGAAGCCCGGTCAGGCAAAAGAAGTGAGGCGGGCAGATCCATCGGGTGAATTCATGCTGCTGGATGGCGTGCATATCACCACCAAACCGCCGCTGGATCTGGTGAACCGTTTTGTTCCGTATACACTGAGCGAACGGCTGGAGAGTTTCCTCACAAGCCCGAATTTCATTCTCCCGGCGGTGATGCTGCGCCTGTTTGATCGAAATGGTGAGACAGTGTTCTCAAAAGATGAAAGTGCCGCTGTCATTCAGGCGATCGAAAATGGGGATACCCTCGTGCTCAGACAGTGGATAGAAGGGCAGGGGTGGAACGAAATCTCTGTCGACGAGGCTCTGGCATCAGGCAACCCGGAGAATCTTGAACTGAAACCAATGACCCTGATACCGGAAGGCGCCTCCGCCGGGACCAGCCGCATCGAAATAGCATCCCAGGAAATGCTTCAGACCACCGGAGCTTTTTTCGATGTCGGCGACCGCGTTGTCATCAACCCCGGTGGACCCAATGAGGAAGTCAGAACAGTCCGGGCTTTGGGTTCACTGATTTTTACGAGGGGGCTGGATTTTGATCATACCAGCGGCGAGATGGTCGTTTCACTGGGTTCTGACCGGACTGACCGGGATGGAGACGGACTGCCGGGATTCCTCGAGGTGCTCGTGGGCACTGATCCGGACAATGCCGATACGGACGGAGACGGACTCTCCGACAAAGTCGAACTGGACAGCGGAACGGATCCACTGGATGGCGGGGCGTCCGGCCTTGAAGTAACTCTTGTCGCCTTTGCCAATGATGGGGAAACTCTCTTCCTTGAATGGATGGGACAGGTGGGCGATTCCTATTCGGTCGAATACTCGGCCGCTATCGAATCCGGACAGTGGCTGCCGCTCAGACAGGTTGATGCAATTTCACAGCCCCGTCAGTCCATCACGCTGACCGGCCTGCCGTCGGATCAACCACAGGGCTTTATCCGGATCAGACTGATTGGCACCCCCCGATAATGATATTGAACTCCTGTCCGAGCTGCCATTGTGATAATCCAGCCACCCTGTCCCGCACAGGGTGCCACTGCAATTGTCCTTTCATTTCATATCATCTCATTGCATGGAATGAAGACCGATGCAGTTGCCTTCAGTGTCGGCAATCAGGGAAATGAATCCATAATCACCGATGGAGAACTTGGGTCTGATCACCTTCCCGCCGGCTTTTGAGGCCCTCGCTTCCTCTTCAGCGCAGTCTGTGCATGAGAAGTAAACCATCGTGCCGCCACCACCCGGTGTGATCCCGTCCATCTTTGCCAGAGCACCGCTGGCTCCGGGGAGCTCACCGCCACTTTCATCCGGGGGCTGCATTGGAAAAGCAACCATTTCAACAGAATCATCCGGAGAGGGTAGATTCTCCATTTTTACATCAAGCATGGCTTCGTAGAATGCTTTGGCTCTTTCCATGTCAGAGACATAGATTTCAAACCACCCGACCGGGTTTCGCTCTTTATTCATAATTGGATTTGCTGGTTTATTTATAATTCAGGACGAATTTACTGCACGAAATGGTGCCTGCTTCGGCGTCTGATTGCACGGACTTTTGATTTGATTTTATTTGAGCTGCACATGGTGCCGGTGCGGGGTGCCTGTCAATCGAAGTTTGTCCAGCGTGTTGATACTGGTGGAACCGCGGATGGTCAATTTGACTGGGTATGTAGTTGAATGAAATCCGCAAATCTTTTGGCAGGTGAAACCCTTGGTTAAGCAGGTGTAGTCAGATTCCAAGAAACCATATCCCGAATTTCCGGGTCAGTGGAATGTATGCCCAGACATACGCTGCAATTTGGAAGGCGAGGAACAGGCATAACGCCTTGGCGAATACATTGACCTGCCTGCGTGCCCGCCAATCATAGATCGCCATCGCCAGTAATCCGAGGTCGACCACCGCAAAAGTCAACAATTCCAAACTTATGGCTCCAACGTCGTTCATCCAGAACGAAGCAAGGCCCGGCATATATTCATAGATGATTCTGTCAGTCGCCGCCGAAATGACGGGAAGGGGAGTAAGAATCATATACCGGGCATGAATCGCCGGATTTTTCCTATGCTTCATCGCCAGAATAAAGAGCAGAGCGAATAATGCAGCATCAGTAAAGCTGGCTCCAAGGAAGTAATGTCCCCCTGGTGTCAGTGTGCCATCCTCAAAATATGATGAGAATGTCGGTAAACGGACACGCACGACCATAAGCAGCAGGAATACGTTGACCGGCACAACGAGGTAGGAAGCCATACCGATGGCGCGGTGTAACTTAAGTCGCTTGAATCTGATTAACAATGCTTGCGAAATGAGCATCATGCACCAAAGCGTCATTCCAACCCCATGGACATGAACAAGGCCCTTCACCTGAAATGGATTGGAAAAATAGCTCTTCCAGAATCCCCACAGAACAATGAAGAAAATTCCCAGAAAGAACAAAAGACTGTAGCCGGTAACTTTAGTTGTCAGTTTCATCGGCGAATTCTGCCGGAGGACTAGTTCTTCGTGCTCCATAAATATTTTTGAGTGGATCTTCTGCGAGACACCGGGGGCAAGTGCATTAGCTTCACAGTGTTGAGTGTTGTGTTGGTATACGCTCGAAGTCCATCGGGTTTCAATAAAAAATTTTTGTTACCTGAAACCCTGGTAACAGATAGGAGCACAAGTTTGATCGAAGTGGATAAATGGATGTGGCGAGCAAGTCAGCAGTCTGATCGTTTTCAGATTTGCCGCCGAGGGGTGCTTGGAAAGATGCGGTGTGGTAGTGCGATGGTGAAGGGCAGCTGGTGAAGGGCA
>JAUIAG010000401.1 GCA_030425355.1 Verrucomicrobiia bacterium | reverse complement strand
TACGGACTGGCCAGCCAATACATTCCCAATCCATACGTTGCCTTTCAGGAGCAGGTGAAACTATACAGGCGGACGACACGGATTGCTGCCGGCAAGCCATGGGAGGATCAAATTGTAAAACTGAAAAACCGCCAGCTCGCCTCCAGGGCCGTGAGCCTTATCAAACTGTCCCTTTCGTCCGGTGATGAAGAATCCGCCAGCCGCATTCAAAAGGAAGCGCTGGAGATCGTTGATGATCCGGCGATTCGTGAGGCACTGAACAAGGGTTCAGATTAGTGTGAAAACCTGAACGTCATTCTCCGGCCTTCCTGACCCACTCCAGAAAAATCCGGTGCTGGTCTGCCTGGAAGCGGTTGGTGTCATCAGGTGCCAGCCATGTAATACCGCTGCCGGATTTCTGAAGGGAGTTCATGATCGACGTGATCGCCTCGAAACTGGCAAAGCGATCCCGGCGGGGGGTGACGACCAGACACGGTTTTCGGGCAGCCAGATTCAGGATATCCGGAAAATCCAGCGGCAATTCATTCTCCCGTCCGTCATAGAGGCCAAGTGCGGGCAGGAGTGCGTGCAGACGGGAGAGCCTGTCGTTTGATTGAGTGAGCCATGGTGTCCACCCGCTGAAGATGGCCATCCCGGCAACCTGGTCTTCGAGGGCCGCCGTGATGACTGCCGTCAATGATCCCATGGAATAGCCCAGCAGAAAGACGCTGTGAGCATCCATTTCCGGAACAGCGGATTGTGCCTGTCCCTCTGAACGCGTGACGAAGCGGACGGCAGCCTGTGCGTCGTGCACCATCCGCCCCAGCAGGGACCATTGCGGATAATCCTGGTAAAAGCGTGCCCCCTCGAGGAGTCGCAATCCGAATCCGCACTGATCGTAGGCCACGACAGCGAAGCCATTCTGTGCCAGTCGGTGGTAGATGGTGGTTCCCTGCACGCCATAGCCTTCATTGTAACCGCTGTGGTAGGAATACGGGTGCAGCCAGATGACGACAGGGAGCGGAGCCTGTGCATTATCGGGAAAATAGAGATTGCCGCGAACACCGTCGCCGAAGCGGATGGGAACACGACGGACACCGGAGGGAGCCCAGCGGTCATGGGTCATGAGGTCTGACTCCGGAACGGTGATGAATTCAGGCTGGTCCGGAACGGTGATTGACTCGGGGGTTTCTCCCAGCAGCCAGTCGATGCGTTCCTCAATCGGCGCGTTCCTTTCGATCCTCAATCGGGACGGATCCTGAGCCTCTCTCCATTGATCCCAGTTGAAGTCATGAAGAAGCTGTTCCTCGAAGTCCTGCTGCCGGGCGGTGCCCCGATTGAAGGCAAGGTCTATCCAGTCGAGGTTCCTTGCACGGTCGGCGGTGGAGATGATCTCCGGGCCCGATGATCTGTGACCGCCGGGCCGGTAATCCACCCGAAGCTTTTCTGATGCACCGAGAAATTCGTATACGGCGCGGCCCTCAATGTAAGCCTTCTCCACAGCAAAAGTCGGCTCCGCGCCGTCATTGTGGGCCGTGTGGATAAGGCACGGTCTCGGGGCAATCAGCGCATACCACCCATGCGCATCCATAGGCAGTTCATCCTCTCTCCCAAGGTAGTCCCGCAAACCTGGAAGGAACCATTCACCGGGAAAATCGGCCGGCGCCTCGGCGAAGGTATGACGACTGGTGAGACGGTAGGGACTGGATGCCGGTGAACCCGGACTGCGCGCCACCACTGCCGTGATCCGTTCATCAAAAGCCGCCGCGATCATCGCCTGTTTGCCGTAACGGGAAAAACCGATGATGGCGACCTGACCGCTTCGCACCGCCACAGGACTTTCATCACTCAACAGATAATCCAGACACCGCCCGGCCAGCCAGCCCTTGGTGCTGATCTCGGTCCACGTGGCCTCCGGATATTCCTCCCGGATCTTCTGCCACACCGAGTCATACCCCGGATAATCGGGATTCCGATGATGGCTGTCGACGCCGGGAAACAGGCAGACGGCGTATCCCCGTTTCAGCGCGTCCTCACCCCATGCCAGCTGATAGTCGCGCGGCGCCACCAGCAGCAGCGGAAATGGTCCCTCCGCATCCGGCTTCCAGACCGCCATTTCGAAGGAAACACGACTGGCTGTTCCCAGGGTCAGGCGCACTCTGTATCGCCGCGAGCCGTCCCCCGGGGACTCATCCGAAACAATTCCAGTCTCCACAACCGGCGGGATGGATGAAGGGAAGGATCCGATAAAGTGTTCCAACATCATGGAGCGGACCTCCTCACGACGCTTCTCCCAGTCCTCAATTGACCTGACAGGGGTGCCGTCGGGGAAATGCATCAGTGAGGGAAGGTCATTGCCGACCCCGCCCTGAGCGCAGGCGATGGTCATCAAAAAGCTGACTGCCCGGACGACCGGGAGCAGTGACGCGCGAATGAACATGCGCAAACTCTATCACGAAAGAGAATCCGAGCGGGAGCAACAATTCCATCGCCCGGCACTCCCGGTCACCAACGGTTTGATGCACATCCTATTCTATTGAGCCGCATCCATCGCCTTGCCGCTCATCGGCACAAATCGCACGGCCAGGACGGACCGGGTCACCACCTCCCCTCCCTGTTTCTCAAGAAGGTAGAGTTCCTGATCGGTGGATTCGCCGACCGGGATAATCATGCGACCGCCCTCCCGGAGCTGATCCACCAGCGGCCGAGGAATGTGATCCGGCGCACAGGTGACAATCACGGCATCAAACGGCGCGGCTTCCGGCCAGCCCAGGTAACCGTCACCAATCCGGACATGGACATTCTCCATCGACAGGCGCTTCAAATCCTCCCCGGCCCTTTCGCCCAAGGGTCTGACTATTTCAATGGAGTAAACTTCCCTGACCAGCTTTGACAACACCGCAGCCTGATAGCCCGAACCGGTGCCAATCTCAAGAACCACATCATCCGGATCCGGTTCCAGAGCCTGAGTCATGAAGGCCACGATGTATGGCTGTGAAATGGTTTGCCCGTATCCGATTGGAAGTGGACGGTCATCATAGGCCATGTCCTGCAGGTCAATGGGAACGAATTCGTGCCGTGGCACCGCCTCCATGGCCTCAAGCACCCGTTCGGATGAAATATCGCGGCCCTTGAGCTGCACTGCCACCATCTGCTTTCGCCTGTCCACCGCATCCATAATCTTCAGATCCTCATGGCACCCGGTTATTGTCATCCCGGCAATCAGCCCCGTAAGTATGGATGTCGTCAGGGCAGAGGTCGCGACGGAACAGGCGCTTTTCATTTAATCATTGTATCACTCCACCGCACGCATGGCCATCAGTCTCCGCCCAGCGCAGCCGGACCGCCGCAGGGAAGTCCAACTTTCACCGTCACCGTCACTGTCACCCACGGGTTATGAAATCGGTAGTCATTTGTAATTTCCAGAAACCGTTGGACCAACCACTGTTCTATCGACCATACTGTCAACACCGACCATGAAATCCACCCAACGCATCCCATTGACCTCACTGCTTCTGGTATTCGTCCTCGCCATTTTAAATGGCGCGATCCATTCCCATTCCCGGACTGAGGATG
>JAUIAG010000400.1 GCA_030425355.1 Verrucomicrobiia bacterium | reverse complement strand
GTGAATCAGCGGGAATATCCCGGCACACATAACAGCGAAGATAGTCATCGCCTCGGCCGCCCGGTTGATGGAGGTCCTCCATTTCTGGTTCAGAAGAAAGAGAATGGCGGAAATCAGAGTTCCGGCGTGACCGATACCGATCCAGAAAACGAAGTTGACGATCGCCCAGCCCCACATGACGGGATTCTGAAGACCCCAGACACCGACCCCGGTCGCAATAAGATGGGCAATGTAGAAAGGTGTCAGCAGAGCCAGAGTGGCTGAAAAGATCAATGCAATCCACCACCACATGGGTGGCTTGTTCTCGATGAACTGGGCAACCTGGTTGGTAATCCAGCTGAGGCTCCGCTCATTCGTCACAAGCGGAGTCCTGACAAGATCTTTTGGTGGTTCAGGGATTTGCATTGTCGTGGATGAAGAACTGTCTTGCGCAGCCATGGTCAGTGAGCCTCCTCTTTTGCATGAGTGTCATGGGAATCGGCATCGCCATGCCCGTCGTCGTGGCCGTGATCACCGTGTCCGTGGTGCTCAAATGGATCCTCGGCATTACTTCTGAAATATTCCTGAGTGGTGTATGGACTCATGGTGGATTCCTGATAGTCAGGCATCTCCGGATTCGGGTTGCGGACGCGTGAGAGGTAGGTTGTGCGTGCGCGGGTCTCGAGGTAACCCAGAACGGAATAATTTCTGGGGTTCTTGATGGAGTGAGACACGGCGCTGTCCGGATCAAGTTTGTTACCAAAAACGATGGCCTCTGCAGGACAGGCGTCCTGGCAGGCGGTGCGGATGGTTCCGTCAGGGACTTCCACTTCGTCGGATGCACCTGCCTTGATTTTCTGGGCGATTTTCGCGCCTTCGATGCGCTGGATACAGTAGGTGCACTTTTCCATGACACCCCGCATACGCACGCTGACATCCGGATTCCGGACCATTTTCATCAGTTCGACTTCATCTGCCGGACGGCGGGGAAGCTTCTGAAGGAACATCGGAGAATCGTAGAGAGCATCGAGAGGACGCAGGTTGTAATCGAAGAAATTGAATCTTCGGACCTTGTACGGGCAGTTGTTGGAGCAGTAACGGGTGCCGACGCAGCGGTTGTAAACCATCAGGTTGAGGCCCTCTTCATCATGCACTGTGGCATTGACCGGGCACACACTCTCGCAGGGTGCGTTCTCGCAGTGGACACACGCCATGGGCTGAATGGAGACCTGCGGGTCGGATGGAAGGTCGCGATCGTCGCGGATTTCTCCCTTTTCTTTGCCTTCGGTCATTTCAACCGGAGCGGAGAAATAGCGGTCGATACGGAGCCAGTGCATTTCCCTGCCGCGGCGGACCTGGTCCTTGCCGACGATTGGGATGTTATTTTCAGACTGACAGGAAATAACGCAGGCGTTGCATCCGGTGCAGGCATTGAGATCAATGGTCATTGCCCACTGATGCACGGAGGACTTGATGATCGGATACGGGGTCTTCCCGCCCTTCTCCTGACTTTCCTCAACCTTCTTCTCGTAATTCTCGTATGGATGGTTGTAGACCTTGCTGGGAGTGTCGTGAGGGAAGTGGCTGGCGATGCCCATGGCACCGGAAGCAAATTGAGGATGCTTGCGGAACTGCTGGATATTTGCCTCGCGGATAATCGGACGGCCTTCCATGGAGCCGTGGTCCTGGGTGCAGGCGATCTCAACAGTCTCGGCGAGCGGGGTGACTTTGGCTCCCTGATCGATGAAGGGGTTTTTCTCGATACGCAGATCGAATGCGTTGTAATAACCGGTGCCTTCGCCGACGCGTCCGCACCGGGTCCGCCCGTAACCCATGATCAGTCCGATGGTGAAATCGGAAAATCCACTCTGCACCCAGACCGGGCCGGTGATCTTGCGGCCGCGCAGCTCAACCTCGACGCGGGTTGCCATATTGTATTTTGTGGCGCCCTGACGGTTTGAAGCAGGCAGTCCGAGTGCTTCAGCAGTAGCCGGACTGACAAGGATTACATTGTCCCATGTGATCTTGGTGATCGGGTCCGGGAGTTCCTGAAGCCATCCGTTATTGGTGAAATTCCCATCCTCGAGCTTGGAATCGGGAAGGAAGACCACCTCGAGATTGTCCTTGTTGGGGACACTGAAAGTCTGGACCTTTTTGAAGGCTTCGATGAATGACGCCCATTGAAAATCGGGCTTGGAATGCCGGTAATAGGAATCCGCGAGGAATCCGGAGTGGAGGTAGCGCCGCCATGCGGTTTCCATGTCGGAGGCCTGTGAAACCTGCCTGAATGTTTCACGGACAATATCGTGAGGCTTTGTGGTCGACTCGCCGGCGAGTATGGCAAGGAACTCCAGGTCATTGAAGCTGTCGAAAAGCGGGGCGATAAGCGGCTGGACGGAAACCATTGTGCCGTCGGCGGTGCGGGCGTCCCCCCAGCTTTCGAGGAAGTGTGTTCTCGGGAAGTGCCAGGCGACTCCTTCGGAGCTTTCATCCAGTCGGTCTGTCAGTCGATAGACGGTTGCCTTCTTCTGCACTTCCGCCCACTTGAGGTCGGCAGGGGCGTTGTAGACGGGATTCCCGCCAACCATGATCACATGCTGAACAGAGGAACTCTCGACAGCGTTGGACAGGAGCTGAATCGAGGAAAATCCCTGATCCTCGATCGGTTTGTAGTGGACCGTGGTGCCGACATTGCCAAGAACGGAGTTGAGGACCTGGCAGATGAGATGAACCGAGGCTGGCTGTCCGGCTCCGGGAACAATGAGAGCGTGGCCCTTGTGGGCGAGGATGTCCTTCTTGCAGGCGGCCACCCAGGAGGACCAGGAGGCGATCAGAGCCTGAGCGCCTTCCTTGATGCTGTTGAACTCCTGGATCATATCGGCGTAATTTTCGCCGATGACCGTCTGAGCCTTGGAGTTGTTGTCGGAAATGATTTCGAGGGCCAGATAGGCTGCGAACTTTTCTATCTGGCTTGGGGCGGTGCGGAGTCGGTGGTCGGCAGCGCCTCCGGTGATTGTCATCGGGCCTTCAACGACGTAAAGGCGGTTCATCGAGTCATCCGGGGACTGAATCTTGCGGCCCCTGGCAAAATCGCGGGTGTGGCGGGTCGCGTCCTCCTCGACACCGAGGAAGTCAGAACCAAGACTTACGATCACATCCGCCTTGTCCATGGCGTAATGCGGACGGTAACTGACCCCGTCGAGTTTGGGGACAATCGGATCGTAATGATGGAGGGCTGCCTCCGGGTACTGAGTCCTGAGGCGGGAAATCAGACGGTTCCGGCTGGGCGAGTTGGCCGAGTCAAAAAGGAAGGCATAGCCGGCACCCTTGGACTCCTTCATGGCGGCTGCCAGTGAACGAAGCTGATCGATGCCTGCCTGGCGGCTGACAGTGTTGGTACCCTGCTGAACCGACTTGAGGCGGTCGGGATCGTAAAGGTCGAGGATGCTTGCCTGGGTCTGGGCGCTGGTCCCGGTGGCATCGGGGTGGTCGGGATTCCTCTCCAGTTTAACCGGGCGGCCGTCGGCCGACTTGGCCAGAAGTGGCACGGCTCCGGTGCGGGTCGGACGCGCGGTTGCGAAAAATTCGGAAACCCCGTGGGTGTAATC
>JAUIAG010000399.1 GCA_030425355.1 Verrucomicrobiia bacterium | reverse complement strand
CACCATCCTCACACATTCCTCCAGAGCCGTTCGCGGAATCAGCGGATTCAGCCTCTGCAATGCCCGCAAAAACCGTCCAGACAGAATTGTCCCGCGGTAGTCACCCCGTTCCTCGGCATGTCCGCCCGGCGAAATATCCGGTCCGTGGGCCACATCCCAGCCCGTCTCCCGGAACCACTCCAGGCACTGCCGCTCCAATTGGTCTTCTGTCAGCATTTTCTTTTCCTCCTCAACTGAAATATCCCCCGAAACCCGACCTGTATAAAAGCCTTTGCGGAATTCATCGGCCTGTTTGTCAACCGGGATTCAGTGGATTTTTGGTGTCTGCCGCCTGGAATCCGAACTGAGCCCAGTCGAGCTTCCGCTTCAGATCATTGAAAAAACTCCATTTTCCGGTCAGGTGCTGGAAACGCCCTGCGACAATACCAGGGGTCACGTCAAGTGATCCGGCAATTGACTTAATTTCGGCTTTTGAAGCCAGCATGGCGATTGTCTCGTCATGCCTGCGGGGGATCAGAATTTCAGCGGCGAATTCATCGGCCTCCTTTTCATCCGGACAGCTCTGATAACCGCCTGTCGTGTCGGAAAGCGATATCACCTTTTTACTGCCGTTGAGGATATGTGCGGCCTCGTGGAAAAAACTGAACCAGAAACGATCCTCGGTTTTACCCCGAAGACTAAGCTGGATCATCGGCTTTTTCGGAGTGAGCCAACGGGATGCCCCACTCCACGGAGCTTTACTGAATTCGGGCACCAGACAAAAGGCCACCCCAGCGTCGCGGCACAGTCTCTGAATCCCGGCATAAAATTCCTCCGGCTCGGATTTTATAAGCTTTCTGATTTCGGTCAGATTGTCCCTGAACTGGTTTCGGTCGTATGGCGGACAGCTCATTTCAGCAGCCTGCAATTCCCCCAGTCGCAGCCAGGCGGCCACCGGCCCAATCCCGGAAATACTCGCTGTCGACTTCCTTGGAGCCACAAGGGCGGTTTCCCAGACCTCGTGAAAGCTGGCCGCGCTGGCGACACCGAAAAAACGCAGGGCATCCCTGATTTGGTTCAGCCTGTCTCCGGTTGTGTGTATGACTCCACGTTCCTGCAATTCCCTCACCGGCAGGGCGGCAAGCCAGTCCATATTGCTTTTCAGTTCCTCCTCTTCATGCACTCTGGCCAGCTGTTCCCGATACTGGGATTCAAGATTATTCCAGAACCGGGCAGGATAGCCGGTGACATACTCCAGCCTGTTGGCCGTCTCGAAGGTAATGGGCTGCTGGCCACGGAAAATCCGGTTCAGCGATTGCACTGTCAGGCCCGTTCGGTCTGAAAGCTCCTTCTGTTTCATCCCCATCGACACCATCACCTCGTGCAGCGTCTCCCCGGGTGGGATCGCGTAGTCAGGCTCAAAAGTATATTTTCCCGATTCAGTCATAGCGTGCTTCATCCAATTTCAGTGCGGGTCCATGATGTCTGTGATCTCTATCGCGGTCACCTGACTCCAGTCCAGTCCCCCGGATTCGCGGACGGGAACCGGATCATGTGCCGGTCTGAAAATCAGCCTCCACGGATGATCCAGATCCACGGACAGCTTCCCCGCAAGATTTCCAGTCAGTTCATGGCAGCGTGGCGGGGGCGCTGACGGGATGTCACTCAGGTAATCCGCAGCCCGCAGTTCCATCAGCCTCTGCATCAGTTTCCGAGCCCGCAGCTGGCCATACGCTTTGACGGCCTCCTTCGCCACCGAACAGCTTCTCTGAAGTTTCTTTGTCCTGAAAGTAATCTCCATCCACTGAATGTCAATTTTTATGAACCTGATGTGTTCATCTTTTTGATTTCCCAAGCCACCTGGCGCTATCCCGACCGCCCCCAAATGCGGGTTGCTATAAAAATAAATTCTTTGAAAAAAGGTCCATCCCGGATTCCAGCATGCCTGAGTCCGGAAATTTATTGAAATTTGTCCCACGGTAGTCACCCCGTTCCCCGGCATGTCCACCCGGCGAAATATCCGGTCCGTGGGCCACATCCCAGCCCGTCTCCCGGAACCACTCCAGGCACTGCCGCTCCAACTGGTCTTCTGTCTGCATGTTTTGCTATCCCTTCGATTAAATGTCAGTGAGTGTGTATGCCTGCTTTGGGTGATTGGGGCTCCTTTCAAAAGCAATTTTTAGGACCCCCGCTTTCTTCATGGGATTCAAGTAATTGGTCCTGAGGAATTCAGGATTCCTGTTAAGCAGCTCTGACAAACAGCCCAGCGTGATATAGTGCAGGGTACAGAGATGCCTGATTATTTCCTCCATCTCTTTCCTATGAAGCCTGCGCTTGTCCCGGGCCCGCAGGGCCTCACCCTCAAGTTTCCCGAGCAACTCAGGAGACAGCGACGACAAATCATGAATGAACGGGCGATCAAATTGCCTGGCCACAACCAGCCCACCCATACTCTCCCTGCTGCCTTCTATCAGGCCAGTGGATTCCGCATCGATACCTTGGGAGTCCGGTCCCATACCTTGGGAGTCCGGTCCCATACCTTGGGAGTCCGGCCCCATACCTTGGGAGCTTATGAAAGTGGCGGCATCAAAAACGTCCTCCGGACCGGGTATACTCCGACCCGTCAGATGGTAGACTGAACCTCTGCTGCGGCCTGTTTTTTCGAGGAACTGCCTGTTCAGCAGATTCTGTAGACTTCTCGAGCAATCTGCAGGGTGCTCGCCGGAAACAGCAGCCAGGCGGGAATTGGTCACAGTTGATTCGACAGCAGCAACCGCCAAAGCCAGGCGCTCCAGATAGGACAAGCTCTGATACACCTCACCAAAATAGTCATTGAGTTGCTGGTCTGTCTCAGCAGGAAAGATGTCCACCATGCGCATGGTTAACAATGACTGTTCAGAAGGCTCGCGCCTCTCCTCCAGAGCGGGCTGGCGCCAGTGGTGTTTCTTCCAGCCGGCAAGAATAGTCGGGATTCCAGATCCCGATTGGTCCCCTATCCCAACGTGACGAAACATCTGATGCAGAATGCGGTTCCGGCAGTCAGCGTGTCCGCCCTGCAAAGCATATTCGAGAGGCACCCGCATCAGGCCCGGATTGCGGAAACCGAAGAGGTCGGGACGCTTGACAACAAGAACTGAGCAGCGGTCGCTGTAATCCGCATGAACCAGCACATTACACAGGGCCTCGCGAAGCGCCTCGTGAGCCGGGGTTTCGTCCCTGCGCTCCCCCTTTACCAGCTCAAAGGGCACCTTCAGATTCTCAATGAGCCGGGGATATACCTTGCGGTAAAAATCATAGAGATTGCCCGACCAGGTGCCATCGAGTGTCACCCGGTCGACCCACCGCTTCTCCGCCCTTGCCTCGGGCCGCTCCTGATAGTCCAGCATGTAGAAAGGAAACTCCTCCTGAATCACCGGGTGAGTTCCGAACATGAGCAGACCGGCAACTGTCAGGCCTTCTTCGCCAGAGGCCCTATCCTTCCGCATCCCCCCTATATTATGCAGGAACGACTTCAGTCCCAGTTCATTCCATGGGTGCCTGGGCTGGCGGTTGCTGAAGACCTGACGGTATACCCGCAACGTATCCTGACATAAATCCTCAACTCCGTACCC
>JAUIAG010000039.1 GCA_030425355.1 Verrucomicrobiia bacterium | reverse complement strand
CATGATCCGATTTCAAAATTATCACGCACGTAGGCATGACCGCCATGCCTGCCGGTCATCAGGCTGCAGCGGGCCGGAGCACAAACCGGCGCACTGGTGTAAAATCGGGTGAACCGCATCCCGTTTCCGGCGATTCGGTCAAGGTTTGGTGTCCGGATCAGGTTCTGTCCATACGCGCCCAGCTCGGCATAGCCGAGGTCATCAGCCATCATGAGAATGATATTCGGCCGCTCGGTGGTCGCCGTGTGAGCGCTTCCACTTCCAACCAGAAAAATGACCGCGCTGAAGCACCAGCAGATCAGTGTGCGAATGGCAGTTTGTTTGATCATCTGAAGGTTTTACTCCAGATCGTCCACTGCATCAAGCGGCCATGAACCTGTCAGCTGCCGCATCATGGCAGCGACGTCGATATACCATCCACGCGATCAATGAAAATGGCCTTTATGCCATGCTGCTTTGCTACACCCATCCCGGCCTCCGCCCCGAGACAGAGTAGCGCTGTGGCCCATGCATCGGCCACGGATGCCTGTTCATGCAGGACCGAGACCGCCAGTGTTGCATGATCAACAGGCTTTCCAGTTCGTGGATCGATGATATGAGAGTATTCATGGCCATCCTCCCCGGTCCACTTCTGATAATATGTGCCGGAGCTGGCAACGGCCTCATCCCGCAGCACCACTGTTCGAACCAGATCTCCCGGCGCACCTGATGGAGACTGGATACCCACCAGCCAGCCGTCCTCCCTGCCCGGCTGATTTCCAACGGCCCGGATTTCCCCGCCGATCTCGATCAGAAAATCATCCAATCCGTATTCCTTAAAAGCCACGGCAATCCGATCCACGGCATACCCCTTGGCAACAGAGGAAAAATCCAGTGCAGTTTTTCCATCCCTGCATTGGAGGAAAGCCTGACTTCCGGAACGGCGCAATTGGAGTCTGTCCATTCCCACCAGTTCGAGAGCAGATTTTATACTGCTCGGATCCGGCACCGGGAGGGCCGGAGACAAATCAGCCTTTTCAAAATCGCCACCCGGCCCGAAACCCCACAGCTGATATAAAGGGGAGACTGAAATATCATAGGCACCGCCGCTGGCATCACGGATGCTCCGCGCAAGCTCGAATAACTCAGCCAGCTCATCTGAAACCGCATAACTGCCACCGTCCGCCCGTCGATTGAAACGGGACACCTCGGAATCAGACCGCCATGTCGAAAAAATGCGGTCTACACGGTCAAGCTCCTCTTCAATGATGGCTGTGACAATCCACTTCTCCTGCCGGGATGAAATCCCGGTGGCCACACGCACGGTCCAGCTGGTGCCCATGGACATTCCGTGAAAGTCCACGGAACCGGTGAAATCAGCCCCGGATGGTTCAACACTGCACGCAGCCAGCATGAGCAGAGCGATGAAAGAGAAGCCCGGGTGAAAAGAGAAGGCCATTCAGAGGGGTTGCATTGAATAATGTCTGACGATCACGACAATCGATGCCAGAAGGAAAAACAGTCCGCCCCTGTCGAGCAGGGTGAACCGGTCTCCAGCCCCCCGTGAACGGACAAAACGGAAAACGAGACCGGTCGGACATCCGAAGCGGCAGTAGGCCAGCGGCACGCCGGTTGCCATGACTACACCCGCAACAGCGATCAATACAGGGGCAATAGCCGTCGTCCGGATCACATAGGCGTCAAATGGTTCAAGATCCGCAAGACTTGTATCGGACCGGCCCCATGAAAGCACTAATGCCACAGCAAGGAGCAGCACAGGAATAACGGACATGACCCTGATCCAACGCTCGGAGATTTTCCATTTCCATGGGGACACTGAGTTGACCAGTTGCTGGGCAGCGCCGTGTGGGCAGATGTGGTGGCAGTATACCTGCCTGCCGGTAAGCCACGGCAGGATCAGTGCCGCCATGGTCAGAAGCGTCAGCCCGGGAAGGTTCTGCCATGGAAGTCCTGAACGCCCCCAACCCTGAAAGACCACCAGTGAGACCATGTCGGAAGTCAGAAAACCCAGAATGACGACCAGACCGATTTTGTGGCTCAATCGCAGTCGCTTATATCCTCGGAGCGGAGTCCAGGCGAACAATACACCTGTGGCAATCCAGAACACTATCAGGGTGTCCCTCCAGCCCCATTGAATCGATGAGAATACTGATACAAGTTTTGATTGACCGCTGCGGCGGGTTTCGATGAGTCTGCCGGCACGGACGCGCGCGGCCTCCAGAGCCGCCAGACTGGTCCGGGTGGCGCCGGATACACCGCCAATCCCATCGCGCTGATAATCAATTCGACTGAATTCAATCAGGGGCATCCCCTTGAACCGGGCAAAAAATGCTGGGTCGCCGGTGACGTATGAAACATATTCTTCTGTTTCGTATGTTTCACGAATTCTGAGAGCGGCCAGGGAATCGCCCTCCGGACTGAGGGCAAGAAGCATGTCGGTTGGCCCCTTGTATCCAATTATTTCATCACTGTAGGGAGCACTGCGCATCACACTGCCCAGAAGTTTCCCGTCGTCATCTCTTACCTGAACAAGGCCGTCCTGAGTTGAAGACGGTTCGAGTGAAGCTGCTTCGGGATAGATCGCCATCACTTCCTCCAACTCGACCGGGTATGGAAAGAGAAAGGATTGCGGGGATCCGCCAACACGACTGCGGATTGAACGGGCTATGGCCGAACTGGTCAAAGTCGCCCCACTCACCAGACTGACAGATTCCCCGTCGGACTGCATTGTCGATTCCCCGTCTTTTACAACAAGCGACTGCAGGAAATCGGGATCCTCCAGCACCAGCCTGACATGATCGGCAGTATCAGCGCTCTTCAGAAGTTCCACTCCGATAACATCATTGGCACTGTTCAGGACAATGAGACAGTCCGATGGACCGGAATAGCCAATGATATGATCCGTGAATGGTGAAGTGCGCATGGCGTAGCCGATGGGATCGCCAAAATCATCCAGAACATAATGCCCTCCGGAAGCGGGATCGGCGGAAGACAGTTCCAGGGCATCGGGCAGAAACTTCTTTACGAGATCCAGTGGAATATCCGCTGACGGCAGTGGGCGGGTCAGGAACAGTGCCCATCCGGCCATCAGCAGAACACCGAGGCGGTATGTTCTCAGGAGCCATGGTCCAAGCCTGCGACTCGGGAAACTTTCACAATGGCCGGGACTCATATCCACTCCAGTGCTGAACCCCGTGAATTGGTCATGCTGAAAGAGACGCCCGCTGCCCGGAAACTCAGAGACCGTCCCCGGATCACTCTGCCGGGACTACCTGAACACAGTCTGTGTGGATATTTCCATCCACATTCTCATTGGTGATCATGAGAGTGTAGCTCTGGCCGCCCTCGAACCGGAAAGTTCCGAGAGTATGAAAAGACTCCGAACCTTGCGGGGGATTCTTCATATTGATTACAAAACGCTCGACGCCGTCGGCTGTCTTGAGGGCAATTGGGGCATTGCTGGCCCGGTTCTCATGCGGCTGGTAGGCATAGCGGACTTCATAGCGGCCACTGTCCCTGATGAAGAAGTTGTAACGTGCCCGTGCGCTGCCTGCCTGCCCGTGATAAAGATAGTGATCACCGACGTATGCTTTGAGGCCTTCACCGGATTTCCAGGCACCACTCAGTTCGGCGTCCTTGTCATCGAGGACAATTCCTTCCAGCTCGGCCGGGTCTACGTACTCGACCCCCGGAGGCAGAAACTTCGGTCCGCCGGGAGGCAGATAGAGGTCGGAATTCAGTGAATCACGGCGGGCCCATCCACGCTGTCTGCAAAGATCCAGCAACTGGTCAAGATGATCCTCATAAACACCACGAGGTGTGGTCTGGCGGGCCACGCAGATATAAGCGGCTTTTCCGACAACTTCACCCATCATGCCGCATGTCCGCATGACTCTCACCGTCCCCAGAGCATCATGGGTCACACTGATACAGCGACCAGCCATGAATAGATTGCCGATATCACGGGAATAAAAACATCTGTACGGAACCGGATAGCCCTCCTGTTTCACGCCCTTGAAATCACCGAACACCGCCCTCGAGATGAACGGATTGTCAGGGAACTTTTTAGCAAACTCCTCACGGGGAAAGTGCAGGTCAAGGTGCCATGTCGATGGCACGATGCCGTCAGGAAATTCCCGGTATTCAAGGATGTCCTTTTCCTCGAGAACGACATCGCCTCTAAGAAGGCGTGATTCGCGGTTGCCGCCCACATAGGAGACCCATGCCAGCTGATGATTCTCATAAACCTCAGGTTTGTAGCGCTTGAGCGCACTGAAGGCTCCGAAGACAGCCCGGAGATTCCAGTCGCGAATCTTCTCAAGATCATTGATGGGATGCTTGCTGAAGCCACTCTCCCAGAACCACTCCCCTTTCATATACTGGTTCCCCTCCCACACAGCCGGACGGGGCTCGGGAAAGTCCTCCAGCTGAAGCGGCAGTGCCCATGGAGTTTCGGGAAATTCACTTGGCGCTCCGGTATCCTGGGTATACCACATGTTGCTCATGCCGAGGTGTTCGTCCATTTCCATGGTGAAAGAAGCCCCGGCGAGCGCCCCAATGGTTCCATGACCGGTGCAGTCCGCAAAAAACCTGCCTCTGAATCTCCTTTCAGCGCCTGAGAGCACATCCAGCACGGTCACCGAATCGATATGCTGCCCATCCGTGCCCATTTCCACTTCAAAGGCGAAATGGTTCAGGAAGAGATCGATGTTCTCCTCATTGCGGACCACTTCCTCCTTTCGGTCGTCTCCGAATTCACCTGCCAGTCCCGGACTGGAACTGGCGTTGTCGGCGAACTCGTCGATAATTTCACCGATATGAGGGAACTTGCCGCGGCGTGTTCCCCCTTTTGACCACACGCGGATCTCACTGGAGCCATTGCCGCCAAGCACCGGTCTGTCCTGAATAAGGGCCACTTTGAGAGACTGCCGGGCTGCGGATATCGCTGCACCCATCCCCGCATAGCCGCCACCGACGACAACCAGGTCATAATCCCCCTCCAGCGGGGCCTCCGACGGAAGCCCTTTGAGTTCCCGCCGGAGCCGGGCTATTTCGGGGACGCCGACCGGCGGAACAAAGGATTTGTCTGAGGTGAAAAGGATCGCATCACAGCGTCCGTTGAAACCGGTCTGGTCCTGAAGCCTCAGTTCAACTTCCTGCTGTGGTATGGTTATTACGCCTCCATCCTGCCAGTGCCAATCGGCTCCATCCACACCGAACTCCGAATCGAGGACAACTCCATTGACCACGACATGAAAGCGGCCCGGATCCCCTGGCGCATCCCATTCGGCCACCCAGTCACGAGTCCGCACCCAGACCCGGTATTCACCAATTGACGGGAATGTGACAGTCGTCACGGCATCCGGGACCGGCTGCCCCAGTCCATGAGCCATGAGAAAAGGGGATCCCATGAGAGGAACATACTGAGTGTCGATTTTCCACCCGCCGCGTTCCTCAAAGCTCTCCGCATCGACATAAATAGCCTCCGACCAGCCCTCTGCCGCACTGAACGCCAGCAGAAATATGCCGGCAGCAAGGCGAAACAGATCCATCCATCCTCTCCAGTTCAGGGTTTTCATGGAGTCATTCTAATAAAAGCGCCCTCCTGTGGAAAGCACCGCCTGCAAGGGTCTGTCCCTGTCCCGGACATTTGCAACATGAAAAATGTACCTGGCACCGTGGAGGGAGAGGCATCAGGGATTCCAGCCGGCATCCCGCAGCAGTTTCTGCATGGACACCGGTTTTCCGCCCTGCCTTTTGGATTCATCGGCTGCCTCCATGAAGGCGTATATTTCGAGTGTTTCCTGCGGGGATACCGGGGCCATGCCGGTTTTGAAAAATTTGACAATCTCGGCCACCAGGGGCCCGTATGTGTGGCCCGGGCTCTGAACCAGAACGTCTTTTGTGCCGAAAACCATCACTGCGTGCGGAGTCTTGCCATTTCGAAGCCCGTGGAGTGAACCGACCCGTGTTTGTGACCACATTCCGGTGACCACATCGGTGTGTTCAGTGTGAACCCGGCTGACCATGTCGCATCCGGGGCCCAAAACAGTGAAAAGTGCTTCGACCGGGTGAATTCCATACCAGAAGAGGTCGGGATGATGAGGCTCCAGTGTTGCGGGACCATAGGAAATCACACTGCGAATCTCGCCTGGATCTTTGGAGAGCAGATCTGTCATGCCGGGGTAATACCGATAGGCGGAAGAAGTGAAGACGGGCACCTCGTGCTTACGGGCGAGGTTGTAGATTTCCACCGCATCCTTGAGCGATCCGGCAACCGGCTTGTCAATGAAAAGCGGCTTGCCCGCGAGGATAACTGGACGCGCCTGCTCAAGGTGCGGACGCCCGTCCACGCTCTCAACCATCACCACATCCACCCTGTCAATCAGTTCCCCGACTGTAGGGACTATTTCCACCCCGAAATCCTCCTGCATCTGACGGGTATATCCTTCAACGCGGCTTATGCTCGAAGGAATGTCCGGACTCCCGCCCTTGAATCCAGCAACCACCCTGGTGCCAGATACATGATCCGGATGATCAGGGTCATTCATGATCCGGGTAAAGGCGATCACATGTGACGTATCCAGTCCAATCATGCCGACCTTCAACTCCTCGGCAGCCGCCCGGTCGTGACCGTAAACAGGAGTCCACAGTGCCAGAGCCACAATCCACTGCAGTAAATTCGTGCGGGAAATCATGAGAAAACACTACCC
Source organism: Verrucomicrobiia bacterium (assembly GCA_030425355.1). GTDB lineage: Bacteria > Verrucomicrobiota > Verrucomicrobiia > Limisphaerales > JAJOIW01 > JAJOIW01. Next base: position 18,018 of record JAUIAG010000039.1, on the reverse strand, counting down.
CGCAGCCGCTTTGAAGTCCATGACGAAGGGACAGTCCCTGAAAAAACACATACAATGTATATACAGCGTGTTTCCGTACTTCCTGCAGGGACAGACCCTGCGGAAGCGTGGAACCGGGGATCTTGAGTTTGGGCTTTTGGGGGCATAGAGTGAGCCCATGTTCAGGATGAAGAAGAATTCAGGGTTCCGGGGATTACTCGGGATGGCAGCGGCCGCCGGCATTGCGGTCCTTCAATCGGGATGGGTATCAGGTGAGTCGGCAGCGGCCGGGACTTCACAGGATCCGGTGATCGACTTCTCCGGCTTTGACCGGTCCATTGATCCGGCGGATGACCTGTTCGGGTTCGTCAATGGCAGGTGGATTGAGGAAACACCAATTCCATCGGACAAGTCGCGATGGGGATCCTTTGTTATCCTGGCGGAGAAGAGTCGCGATGCGATACTTGAGATTATCGATGAGGTCTCGGACGACATGACTCTTGAGGACGGCTCGGACGGCCAGAAGATCCGGGATCTTTACCGCAGCTACATGGACAAGGAGCGGCTTGAGGATCTTGGGGTCCAGCCCGTGCAATCGGAGCTGGATGCGATAGACGCCATTGATTCAATCGAGGACCTTGGGACCAGATGGGCCGCCCACAGCAGAATCGGGGTTGCCAGTCCAATTGACCTCTGGATTGGACAGGATGCCCGTGACTCAACCCGTTATATCGTCTATGTCACCCAAAGCGGCCTCGGACTGCCGGATCGGGATTTTTACTTTCAGGATGATGAGCGGTCTGTGGATATACAGGCCAGGTATCGTGATTATCTGGCCACGCTGTTCAATCTGGCCGGAATGGATAATGCGGAAAGCCGCGCAGAGGCGATTTATGAAGCCGAGAAGAAGATAGCTGAGGCCCACTGGACGCGGGTGGCAAACCGTGACCGGATCAGGACTTACAATAAGAAATCCCGTGAGGAATTGCCGGCGCTGTTCAGCAAACTCGACTGGGACGGCTGGCTTGGGGGCAATGGCGTTGGCAGCGAAAAGGAATTCATCATCCGTCAGCCGGATTTCCTTGAAGCCATGGATTCGATTGTCAGCGATGTGACTCTGGATACATGGAAGGACTATCTCAGAGCCCGGGTGCTGAGTGATGCCGCCAGCTATCTTTCACAGGATTTCTTTGATGCCAGTTTTGAATTCTACTCAAAGACCCTGAGCGGCCAGCAGGAGCCGGAGCCCCGTGAGAAGCGCGCTGCCAGTCTGGTCAACGGGGTTCTCGGCGAAGTTGTCGGCAGGATGTATGTCGAACGTCATTTCCCGCCACAGGCGAAGGAACGGATGCTCGAACTGGTCAGGAACCTGCGCATCGCCATGCGCAAGAGTCTTGATGACCTGGACTGGATGGACGATGCAACCCGGGCCAGGGCACTGGAAAAACTGGAAAAATTCAACACGAAAATCGGTTATCCGGACAAGTGGAAAGACTATTCCTCACTCAGGATTGATCCGGAGGACCTGTTGGGCAATCTCCGCCGGGCCAGCGAGTTCAACCACCAGAAGGAGGTTGAAAAACTCGGCGGCCCGATCGACCGGGACGAGTGGTTTATGACGCCACAGACTGTCAATGCCTACTACAATCCGATGCTGAACGAGATCGTCTTCCCGGCTGCTATCCTTCAGCCGCCGTTTTTCAATCTTGAGGCGGATGATGCAGTCAATTACGGAGCCATCGGTATGGTCATAGGCCACGAAATCGGCCACGGATTCGACGACCAGGGGCGGAAGTCAGACGGCGATGGCAACCTTGTTGACTGGTGGAGCGAGGAATCCGCCACGGCGTATGACGCCAAAGCCCAGCAGATTGTGGAACAGTACAACCGGTTCGAGCCACTGGAAGGATTCACCGTCAATGGTCAGCTCACCCTTGGAGAGAATATCGGCGACCTCGGTGGACTGACCCTTGCATGGAGGGCATTTCAGGAATCGCTTGGCGGATCCACACCGGACCCCATCGATGGCTTCTCCGCCGCGCAGCGGTTCTATCTGTCCTTTGCGCAGATCTGGAGAGTCAAGTCCACCACTGAACTGACAATCCGCCGGTTGAAGACAGACACCCATTCACCACCAAGGTTCCGGGTCAATGGTCCACTGCACAACTTCACACCATTTTACGAAGCCTTTGAAGTGAAAGCCGGGGACGGAATGTGGATCGCTCCCGATCAGAGAGTGTCCATCTGGTGATTAGCTTTCCAGCTGGTTCACAATCTTCAGGATGGTCCCGGGATTCATTTTCCGGGACTTCTTTTTATATACATCGAGCCGGAGACCGGCCCCATTCCCTTCTGCAAGCCTGATTTTCCCGTATTCCCTATGGTGAGGAAATGCGTTGTTCCAGACTCATGAAAACATGGGGCATGGATGAAGGGATTCCCGGGTGCGGCATTGGCATTTCGATGATTGTGCCGGCTTCGACAGGTGCCTCGAAGTAGTAAACCGGGCGGGATTCGGTGGCCAGGGTGGCGGGATCAGGACCGACGACAAGCTCCCCCCACCCTTCACTGAATCCTTCCACGACCTTCAGCCGGATACTGTCTTCGGTTAACTCCGCCACCTTGACAGGTATGGATTTAACCCGCTGGGAGGACACCGGCGCATCATCCAGTTGAAGGGTAATGATTGCCGGGACCGAGGTCAGTTGCCCGTCATTCACCACAAACTGCAGAAAATCTGTGAAGGCCATATCCGGACCAGGAGTATAGAGATAGGTCCCGGGAGTAATCTGTGAAAGTGTTCCAAAAACCGGCGGCATGGTTATTTCATAGTGGAGCTGGTCGCCATTGGCGTCCATGCCGCTTATCTGGATTTCGGTGGCTTTATCCGAGCGCACCTGCAGGGTGCGTTCTAGAGCAACCGGAGGCACATTCCTTGATGTGACGTTGAGTGTAATCCTCGCAAACCTCACAGCATCCAACTCTCCATCACCTGCTGTGAAAACAATCCGGTCCTCTCCGGTGAAGTCGGAATCCGGGGTGTAATAAAAGAGATCCGGGCGATTCTCGTCCGGTTCCAGATCGCCGTGCAGTGGCTGATTGAGGATCCGGAAATTGAGTATGTCCCCCTGAGGGTCGGTGCCGGCCAGCGTGAGGGGCGTGCGCGTGTCCTTCAGGACTTCAATGGACTGATCATGGACAACCGGCGGTTGGTTGAAGCGTTTGACTTGAATTCGAACCACTCCCGGAACAGGCTGTCCGGGACCACCCCGATTGTCGTCTGGCAAAAATTCAAATTCATCACTGCCGATAAATCCCGGGGAAGGTGTATACATGAAATCCTGACCTTCAATCTGGACAAGTGTTCCATGCTGTGGCGCTCTGGTGATAGTGTAGACAATCGGATCCCTTTCCTGGTCGGAAGACAGAAGCCGGATTTCCAGAGGTGTATCCTGAATGGTCTGGAGGTTTCGGTCCTGACCTCTCGGACGGTCATTGACGGGAAGAATTCTGACAGTCACTCTGTGGAATAAAAGCTCAGACGGCGACGCGGCGGTCTGCATGAAATTTATTGATCCCACGCCGGAAAAATCCTTTTCAGGAAAAAGCTCCATCATCCATCGCGGTCCTTCGTGAAGAGTCACCACCCGGCCGATCCGTGTTTCATTCATTGGATAAATAAGATCGGGTCCTCCATCCGGATCATGGACGGGAAGGAGAATCGAAACCGGGCTCAAGTCTTCAAAAGTGGTGACTAGAATATCTTCTGCACGGGGAGGGTCGTCCACACCATTGACGAAGATCCGGTGGGTGACAGGCCTTGAATGCAATCCATCAGCTTCGACGGAAAATGTAAACCAGTCGGAGCCATAGTAGTCATCATCCGGGGAATAGACAAAAGTGTTGAGTTCGCCCAGTCGGTAGAGTTCTCCGTGCCCCGGGGGGCCGGTGATGACAACCCGGTAATCCACTGGCTGATCAGATACCACCTGCGGCTCGATTTCAGCAACCTCATCCTCATTCACAAGTGTCAGCCCCGCGATTCCCACAGGATCCGGCAGTGAATGCTGCACATGAACAGTGACGGTTGCGGGACGGGATTGGAGACCGCCCTGCTCCGCCTGATAGACGAAGGAATCCGTTCCCGAAAACCTTGGTGACGGCCGGTAGAGAAATCGGCCTTCAGCCAGAGCAACCAAAGAGCCGTGCTTCGGATTGTCGATAATTGCCAGCTGGAAGTCATCCCCTTCCTTGTCCCAGGCGAGGGGCCGGACTTCGATGCTTCGATTGCGGGATGTCGTGACCAGGCTGTCTTCAGCGACCGGTGGATCATTCACGGGCTTGACCTGAATTCCGACATGGGCTTTTGCCGAGAATTCCCTGCCATCATAGGCCCGGAAGGTGACGACATCAAATCCAGCCCAATCAGGCGGCGGAATATAAATATCCTCTCCGTTCGAGTCGCGACCAAGTGTGCCATACAAAGGCTCTCCTTCCAGCAATATCCGGACGGTGTCACCATCATCGTCTGTCACTCGAAACAACAGCGGCACCGCTGTGTCCTCGGGTGTTGTCACCACGGAATTCCTCACCATGGGAACACGATTCAACTGCCCCGCAACCGGGAGAACTGACGACAGGAAAAAGAATCCACAGATGACACCCGCCCCCCATAACGAACACAACAGGCGGGATGTCCTGTGATGATTCTGGAGAATCCGTTTCATGACAGAGATAAATGTAATACGACCAGATACATCGACAGGCCATCGCTGACCAACGGCCTATTTCTTTACTCAACTATCGCGAATGAAGCCACTTTTTTTCTGCAAACCTTTCAAAACCACCACTTTGCCCCCATTTTCCGGTGATCTCAGTGGCCCGACAATAGGAGGAGCCTTCTGGTTTGACCGATGTCTGGAATACCGTTAGGGTGTTTTCTAAAGATATGGTGCCTTAGCCGGAATGGCATGCTCCCACCGCTCACCGCTCTCTGAATTTCCAGGAATTGCTATTGAAATCTCCACCTCAATCATACCAAGTACCACAACCGCCACTGACTTCACGATACACAATACGCCCCCTGTCGGCCTGAATTCCGACTGAATGAGAATGATCTTTGGTATCCTTGCAGTCACTCACATGAGTGAGGTATGTGAGGTATGGGACCCGGCGAAACGGTGAGCATTCTTCACCATTCATCACGCCAGCCACGAGCATTCCACATCCGCGATCTGCAACTTTCGGCCGCGCTGGAAACCGGACATCGCCCGGAGGTGGAGAAATTAATTTCAAATCCAATCAAGACATGAATAACAAAATAGAAATGAAAAAGTACATAAATTCCATAGTATTCACATTTGCTGTAACCTGCTCCATTGCGCTGCTGACCGCCTGTGACAACAGTGGTGGCGATGCATCACCTGACAGCGAACTTGAGGAAAACGTGAAGGATGTCCTGAATCAGCGTGACGCAGAAGAATTGAAGGATGCCGCTGAAGAAGCTGCACAGAATATGGAAGATGCGGCTGAAGACACGATGGAGAATGCAAAGGATGCCGCCGACCAGGCTGCACAGGACCTCGAGGAAGTCGCCAATGACGTCAAGGAATCTGTCAACCAGTAAGTAATTCACATTGAAATAAATGTGGCATCCGCACTGGAAAGAAGAAGAACCTAATCCAGTCGGTCAAATGCCTTTCCTTTGAGGCATAGGCATATGGAGCCGGGAATTCAGCAGAGCTGCAGAATTCCCGGTTTTTTTGCTTAATGGCAGATGAGGATGAAAATCTTCAGACGTTCTGAGGGATGGGAAATCCGAGTTCGAATGCTGTTCCGGACTCAAAGTCGGTGGCCACATCGAGATACCGACCATTACGACGGAAGAAATCACGGACAATCGACAGGCTGTATCCATGCTCCGACCCGTGAGTGGAGAAGCCTGGCTCGAAGATGATTTTTGGATCCTGACTCCAGATTCCACCTCCCGAGTCACTGACACGGACTGTGAGGTAATTCCCGGCTGTGGGGGATCCGAAGACACAGGGCGGCTCCGAGGTGAACACACTCGATTTGATGGAAAGTGTGAGAATGCGCTTTTTGGCATCCTTCATGACTTCGGCTGCGTTCTGGAGAAGGATCCCAAGGCACAGCCATAAATCTTCAGCTTCTTCACCGATTTCAAGGAACGGGATATCATCGAGTTCGATACTGACCTGAACTGCGGCATTGATGAGCACGTCGTTCCAGTGCGCAAGTGCATCCTGGATCAGCATCAGCACGTCTCCTGGAATGGAGTGGGCCATACCCCGCTGATTCTTTCCACGGATCTGCATGACCATATCGATCGCCTGATCGTTCTGTGATTTCAGTTGATCCAGGATTTCCAGCGCTTCATCGTTGCCCTTCAGCATCATTCGCAGCATCTGGACTCCGCCGGACAGCGATAGGAAGCGATTGTTGAGCCCATGAATGATTTTCCCGATGATGTAGTTATTGAATGCGTATGAGTTCCGGGGGCGTGTGGAAAGCCTGTGGACCAGCATCTCACTCAGTGCCGGCACAATGCAGGGTGCCGGGTCGGCAGGGTCGACGATACTCACCATGCCGGAAGATGATGCATCCCGGCCGGCACCCAAGCAGCAGGAAGCCGGATGCAACAGATGCAGACGTCGCCATTCGAGCTCTGAGGAAGGAATCGCATCGCCGCACAGCACAATCATTCCGGAAAATCCGGATGGATGAATTTCCAGGAAACTATCCAGAGTGTCCCATTCTCTGACATTGCACTTCGGGATCGGCATTGACGTAAACCAATGCGCCAGCTCATCGAGACCTTGGATGGATCCGATGATTGCCACATCCATCTGAATGGGTTCCTGGTTGTTTTTCATTCCCTCACGTCCGGTAGTCGGCAGGCAGAAGTCTTCTGTTTAAAAGATCCACCCTTTCTCCGGGTAAACGGAAAAAGTCACCTTAAGCTTGAGGCTGGATCATCGTCGGGCCCGGCGGAGTGCGGGAAAGAAGAATGCCAGGCACACCGCTTGCGCGCCTGGCAGTGAGTTGGACGGAAAGCGGTTCCGGTGTGTGATGATCCTATTGTTCGCCGGTCTGTTCGACGAGAATGGCACGGTAGAAAGTCGAAGGATTCTGGTCATCGGCGGCTGGATCCAGTGTGGTGATGGACTTCTCGCGGATGAGTTGTGTGCGGTAGGTTTCCCAGTTTATGAGATCGACAGACCGCTGGAAGGCCCATGTTTGACCGTCCACCACCAGGATGGTGAGCTCCACCTGAAGGGGATCCTGATTTTCATCGGGAGAATTGGTTGCCTGGGGTTTTCGCGCCAGGACTGTGAGCACGTAGTCGCGGTAAACGGTGGCGGAGAAGGCCTGGTTTTCCACAACATTGACCAGGACCGGCGGCTCGGTGGTCGCCCCATCGAAACGATAGCAGAGGCTGGTGTGTTTCCCGTCCGGCATGTAGTCCTCAGTGCCGCCGTGGATGAATGCCTGATTGAATCCGACAGCGAAGATTCTGATGATGCCGGTATCAAATCCGATGTGCCAGCGGTCGATTCGGAATTCAGTGGTGTTTCCTACAGTGGCGTGGGCGGCGGCATCGATACATTCCCAGCTCCAGTCGGTGCCATGTCCGGTATACCGGAAAAGAAATGCACCCTGTAGCATCAGCTCCGCACCCAGAGGATAATCTGATTCGGGGCCCACAAAGCCTGTGTGGGCATCATCATCCGTGTCGAGGAAGAAGGTATGTGCCCAGGTACAGGCATTGTCGAAGGGAACGGTGTCATTGACGGAACCAAAATAGAAATACTGGGCATCGTGGGCAAGCCAGAGCTGACGCCAGTCGGCTTCCCACGGATCAAGGTGGATGTCGGCGGGATCATAGGCAACCGGGGCTATTCCGGTCCAGTCACCGAGCAGACCATCCACGTAAATATTATCGCGGTGGTTGGAGGGACAATGATCCGCCGGTCCTTCAAGGACGTGGATATCAATCGGGTAAGGATCAGATTCCAGATGACCGTCATTGACTGTGTACGTGAAGGAATCCGTCCCGGTGAAACCGTCATGGGGGTGATAGACCACTCTGTCGCCTTCCCATTCAAGCGTGCCGTTGTGAGGCTGAGAGGCAATGGAGAAAAACACCTCGAATCCTTCGGGATCGTGCCCATGAAATGGAATTAGGAGCGGAATATTCGAGGTCGTCCAGTGAGTGCTGTGATATCCGACTGGCGCCTTGTTATTATTGTTGTCGCGGAGGCTGTAAACCAGACCCTTCCGCGAATCGGGAAAGAAATCGGGTTCGCCGCCTTCACGGAAAATGGCGTTGTCTCCGTATAGAAGTATTTTGATGTGGTATGGATTACCGAGTGGAAGAAGTGAGAAGATGAGCTCGGTCCGGTGTCCACTGAATGCTGTGTCCACGGTGCCGATCCGGCTCCACACCCATGAACGGCCGGTGCCGGAATATTTATAGATGGCATCTCCCTGGAGGAGGTATTCAGCACGCAGATCACCAATCTCAAAACCGCTGGATCCGGAAAAATTTGTATCGAGGAAGATGTTGTAGGCACTGCTGAATGACACCGGGTTATATGATGAATACGACAGGCTGAGTGTTGTGCCATGGTGAGTGACCCACAGCAGTTCCCAGTCAACTTCATCTTCCGGATGAGCAATCTCCCGCGCATCCCATGCAATCGGATTCACGGGATCCCAGTCGGAAAAATCGCCATCAGGATGAATTTCGACTGCAGGGGTATGAACCATGCCGGCATCCAGTCCGGCTATCACCTCCGATGCGGAAAGGACAATCGATTCAGTGCGTCCATATAGCGGAAAGGCATCGGAATCCCGGCTCTCATCATGCCCCTGATCCTTACGGGAAAAATTATAACCGACAGGTAGATTGAACTTCACGAAGACAGACTGACCGGCAGGAATGGTCGGGAAGACATATTCTCCATGATCGTTGGTTGTTTCGTGTGCGACCGAGGTCCCGCCATTGGAGTTCTGAACATACAGCTCGACCTCAATACCGGGCAGGAAAGGTTCATGATCATCCCGGATGCCGTTGGCATTCAGGTCCTCAAAAACCCTTCCACTCAGATTGCCGAAACCATGTGCCTCACCCGGAATGCACAGACCGGCGTCAACGTCCTCAAAAATGTCATGCTCTCCAGGATGGATGATATGCGTTCTCTGTCGCTGGGGAAAAACATCGGAATCCCGTGAATCATCATTTCCCTGATTCCTGGGGCTCATGGATACTCCAAGCGGGGCAATGAAGTGAACCACGTAATCTTTTCCCGGCTGCAGATCCGTATAGGAATACCGGCCATTGTGATCCGTGCTGGTCCACCCAATCATGATTTCCACTGGTCCCTCAGCTCGGTGTTCAATCATCAGCAGATCCAGCGCCACACCAGGGATGAGCGGTTCATGATCCTGTCGGATTCCATCACAGTTGAGGTCCTGGAAAACCTTGCCATGTATCTGAGGCGCAGCCATCGCGCTCATCGGATTTCCCACCAGTATCGCCCCAACCAGAATAAGTATTCTCAATAACTGCTTTTTCATGGATGCCTGAATTTTGTCTGAATTTTGATTAAGCCCGATGTTAGACAGGGCCTTTCTGTTAAAGCGGTGCAAGGTTCAGCCAGCTTAAATAGAAGGACACTCGGTCGTGAAAAATCATCAATTTCTTCGGAATATCAAGGTTATCACTAAGCTTAATCCGTATTGAATGAGGCATGGACGGGGGGAATCGGGAGTGATTTGGTTTTTGGTGGGTGGGCACGGGGGGAGGCAGCCGCATGTGGTGAGACATGGGAGTGGGTGAGGTGAAGGCTGGCGCCCGACGGTGGTTGGCAGCCGCAGGGGGTGCTGGGAGCCCGATTTTCAGTCCGTTGCGGGAGTTGGAATGAACTGGTGATAGAGGCCCATGTAATAAGGAAGGAGGAATACGGTGCCGGAGGCGAGGACATTGCCGTCGCCGCCATAGTCGAGCTGCCAAGGATCGGTGTTCCAGTGATTGAAAGAACGTTCGGAGACAGGAAGGACTTTTCCATCGACCCGGTGCCCTCTTTCTCCCGGCTGATGATCACCGATGGACGTGGCATTCTGGGGCGGGAGGAAAATGATGTCGAGACGGTGGCTGTTGCGGTGTGGCCAGTTGAATCGGTCGAGGGGGAAATCAACCAGTGTCCTGAACGCATCTTCCCGCCATCCATCCCATGGTGAAAGGTCGTGGTTTCCCCACTGGTCACGGTAGCTGGCACCCTGCCCTACGGCGGCATAACAGTAATTGAAAAAGGGATTCATCTCCGGAAATTCGAGAACCCAGTATCTGTGAAAGGAATTGAGGATGAAGGAACGGATATCCTCACGATGAGTCAGCCGGATCAGACTGTAAAAACCCATGAAAGCCATTTCATCATCGGACTGGTTTCCTGAGCCGATCCCGGTCTGTATCTTGGGCACAGCAGCGTTGATGAGGAAATGGTGATTGTCGATGAGATCGTCGATGATCTCATTGTAGCGGCTGTCGCCGGTGACGTGGGCAGCGACAGTGAGATAGGAAAGCATGCTGAGAGAGTTGAGTCCGCGTTCGTGGAACCATGCCGGATCGTTGTTGAGACTGGATGGACTGAAGACTGCCCAGCGTGTCGGGGTGCCGTCGTGATCGACGAGGCAGAAGTCATTGCGCACCAGATGATCCGTGATGGACGCCACAACTTCCGCAACCTCGGCCTTTTCTTCCGGCGTTGCAGCAACCAGATCATGATAAAGGGCATAAAAAAAGTAATGGCCGTCCAGTTCGTCGGAGCTGGTATCTGTCTTGTAATACCACTTGCGGTCAGCACTGAGTGGCCAGCGGGGGGAGTAGACTTTCCAAAGGGCATCATCATCTCTGCGGCGTCTGTCCTGACCTTCGACGGTGTATGAAGGGGAATCGTTGGGGTCGGGAAGATGCGATTCGAGGACTGTGCGCGCAACATATCCAGGTTGCTGGAACACCTCGCCGTCACGCGGCACTTCCCAGAGAAAACGCAGTGCCCTGAAGGCCTTTCTGGCCCTTTCACGGAATCGCTCCTGCCCTGTGGCTGCCCAGGCAAAGCACTCACCGGCGCCATACATACTGGTCCAGAGGCCGTCATTGTCACTTGGACTGCGCCCGATGGATTGTGGATCGACGATGCCCGGTTCACTGACCACGACCTCGGAAACATATCCCCATCTGGTGCGGCTGATATAATTCTCAATCTGCGATTCGTAGATTCCGGCCTTGTCCATCAGGTCCATTGAAACAAATTTGAAGTGCGCCAGACCGGCCCCGGTGGCAACCCATGCCCCTCCGGCCCCGTCGCTGGCGATATGAAAAACATGATCGTCAGGCAGCCATCTTGGCCCCTGCCGGTATGAAAAACGGCCATTCCGGTGGATGACCATGCCCTGAGTGGTGCCGATCCACAGTGCATCTCCCGGGCCTCCTGCCAGACATGTGAAGCCAGCCACTGGAAGGCCATCCCGACCGTCGACTCGCACAGCCAGCCCGGGATTGTTGCGGTTGGCGTGTTCGAGGCGGTAGAGACAGTCGGCCCCGGTCCACCAGACAGTGCCGTCGCCGCTTGTGGCCTGAATCCGATCCCCGCCGCTGCCCGTGTTGAAATCGATGCTGTCGGAAACATTTTCAAATCTGACAGTTCCCGAGTCGGGATCAGGCCACGCGCGGAAGTCGCCTGATTCTCTGCGGATATAGAGGGAACGACCGTCCGGATGGACCGCCAAAACCGCACCCTTCATCGGATACCTGATTGAGACTTCCTGAAGTATGGTTTGGGACTGAAGCGCCGACGGAAGCGTCAGAAAAGTGAGACAGGCAAGCAACACTGGCCGGAAAGCCTTGAAAACTCCGGGAATCATACCATCGATCTCCTTCATGATGGATAATCTAGGATAAATCATCCCTGGAAACCAGAGTTTCGCATCGCCCGCAGGGGTCATCCACCTGTGTGGCACCCTGATTCGTGCCTGGCGCCGTGGAACAGCAACAGCCGCAGAGGAGAAACGGACGGCGCCTCTGGCCGGATTAATAATCGAGGAGGAACTCAGGGTTATTCCGGTCCTCGCCTGGATCGGCGCCCGGGAATCCCTTAAGTGAGAATTCAAGACTGAGAGTCACGTCAGACTCGGCAAATCGCGGCTGCCTGACCCTGAAACGCAGAGCCGTGGAGAAACTGCGCTGGTCGCGGTATATGGAGTAGATCTGCTCCTGAAGAGTGGCGGATCTGGCTTCATAAAAATGGGTGGTATTGAAGGACCAGTTGTCATCCCACCAGTAGTAGAGTGAAGTGGAGAAGAGGTTGTTGCCTTCACCAAACAGATCGTTATGGCGGATGAATCGATGGCCCACAGCGAGGCTCCACCGGTCGTAAGGGTCGATGATGAGGCGGTGATCGGCGAGCCTGGTCCGGCTGTTTTCCGTATCCCAGCGGAATTCCGATGTGAGCGTCAGCCAGTCCTGGAGGCGCCAGTCGAGGTCGGAGTAAATATCGCTGAACCGGTTGATACCGGGGCGCTCCCCGCTGTCGAGTCTCCAGTCCATGAACAGTCCCCAGTGGATGAAGTTCTGGAGATCGTCCTCGCGGTATGTCTGCAGTTTCTGAAAGAGTCCGAGACGCACATTATGCCGGCCTTCAAGAGAATCCACGGATTCGAAGTCGGGAAAATGACTGGGAAGAAGCCGGAGGGTTGGAATAACGGGATCAAACTGTGGCAGCTGTCCCGGATCAACGGATGGATCCGGAACATAGATGTAATGAACGGACGGCTGGAAAAGGTGACGCAGTCCGCGCATGTTCCAGAAGCTGTTCCTATGCCCCCGCCATGTGCGGGAGGCCTTGGCCGAAAGATCGATGCCAAAGTCGGCCATGGTGCGGGTCTGCCGCCGGGTTGATGCACCGGGACCGTCCGCCTCACCGTATTCTGTCAGCCTGAGTCCAGCCTGCGGCGTCGCATTCAACCACCCGAACAGTGTGTATGGATAAAGCAGCTGGTGATAGGTGTCAGCCCGATAGGCGCTGTAGTCACCACTGGATATGTCTGCAAACCGCTTCTGGAAGAATCCCAGCGAGGACCGGCTCTCGTAAAAGATCCCGGTCTCACCCAGCTCCTGCCGGTAGGCGGAAAGTGTCAGGTCGGGAATCCGTTCCGTCTGTTCGAAGAAAGTGTTGAGCCGCGGCTGAAGAGTCAGTCCGACTGAGAAATTGCTCCAGAATTTGTTGACTTCGAGAAATGTCTTTGGTTGAGGATCCCGCCGGAAGTCATCTTCAAAGAAATCCGCATGGACAAAAGGATCACTGAGTTTTCCGAGGCGTGCGCGGACCTGAAGATCATCTTTTGGCATCCACCAGTGGCTGAAATCCACACGGTATCGATTGCCTCCTATCGATCGGCCATTGGAGAACAGCTCAGGCTCCTGGTCCCAGAAATGTTTGTATTCCAGTGAGCCGCTGCCGAAATCCGCAGAGTCGTAGCGGAATTGTGGTCCGACGGCGAATCCTCTCCGCGTGCGATAGTCCAGATCCATCTGTCCCTCGAGGGACTCGTTGATGTTGAAAAGGTAACTGGAATTGAGATATGCACCGAAACGGGACCGGTATCCCGGGAGGAAAACGAAGCGATTTCCGTCCTCTTTCAGAGTCTGACGATAGTACGGAAGCCAGAAAAGTGGAATGTCATGATAGAGCAGCAGGGCGTTTGTTGCCTCAATATATTCCCCCGGCACCACCTTGACCTTGTTTGCCTGAACACGGTATCCCGGATCAGCTGTATCATCTGTGGTGAACCAGGCGTCCCGGGCTATCAGGCTGTCACCGGGGTTGGTCGAAGTTTCCCCCTCCAGATATCTCCCGTAAACATATGCCGGAGACTGCCCCGTCCGGAATTCGTAAGCCTCTATCGACTGGTCATCCAGATTGTATGAGATGGAGTTGCCGACCCAGATATTCGTGCCGCTCTGAAAAAGGACATTGCCCTGCGCCCTCACCCACCCGGATTCCTGGTTCAGACGGATGCTGTCGGCATTCAGACGGGTCGGACCGTAAACCACGCTGACGCCATTGGTGGCAACAGTCTCGCCGGTGTTGATATCCAGCGTCAGATCCGATTCGGAATCACGGGAAAGGATTTCAAGAGGATATCGCTCATTGAAGGGATCCGCCTGAGCTGACAAATCCTGCGCACCCTGAAAGAGAATTCCGCCGGTGACGAGCGCGACGGTGAGGGCACCTGAGCCTGTCGACGAAGATAATGAGGGCACGTCATCAGCGACGGTGTCTGCGCGGCCGCTTGAGTTTTTCCTATTCAGGGGACTGCTCTGGGAACGTGGACGGCGATGCTGTCGGTGCTTACTGGAGCAGGGAATAAGCCGCATAAGCCAGACCAGCAAGAACCACCGCCCCAAGAACCACCATGAATATGATAAAGGACTTTTCAGCCTTGTTGGATTTCTGGGTGAAGGTGGTTTTGTCAATGACCTTCTGGCGACCGGAAGATGTCAGATCATCCACGCGGACTCCCTGCTTGCCCTTGTTGCGGGACTCGGAGGACGCCGGAGTGGGAGTGGGGGGAACAGGCTTTCCGGGAAGCTCCAGACGCATCTCAATTTCTCCCAGCTTGAGTATCTGTCCATGCGTCAGTTTGGATTCCTTGATCTTGTTTCCGTCAACGAACGAGCCGTTGGTTGACCCAAGGTCCTTGACAGTGATCACATCATTTTCAACAAGCACTTCACAATGGGTGCCGGACACTGAACCGTCCGGAATCTGGAAGGAATTCGTGTCAGACCTCCCGATGGTGGTTCGGTCGGTCTTCAGCTCGTAGGACTCCGCCGGGGCCCCGTTTCTCAAAACAACGAATTTAGCCATTACAAATTGTCAAGTTGTCGGTAACTCTATTTACTGGCCGCAGGGAGGTCAAAGAATTTCTCCCCGCAGCCGGGTGGGGTCAGCTGTCGTCGGAGGCTGGAAGATCCCGTTTACAGTGTTTTCCAAGGAATTCGATCGCCCGCGTAAGGAATTCCTTCATCCTCTCGCGATGGACAATGGAATCGAGGAAGCCGTGGCTCATGAGAAACTCCGCAGTCTGAAACCCCGGAGGCAGCTCGGCCTGTGTGGTGTCGCGAATAACCCTCGGGCCGGCAAATCCAATCATGGCTCCGGGCTCGGAAATGATCAGATCCCCCAGACTGGCATAACTGGCCATCACCCCTGCCGTAGTCGGGTTTGTCAGAACACTGATATATGGAAGCTTTTTTTCACTGTGGCAGGCAAGCGCCGCGCTGGTCTTTGCCAGTTGCATCAGACTGAACATGCCTTCATACATTCTGGCCCCGCCACTGCTTGAAATGATGATCACAGGGATGCTCTCCGCCGTGCATTTTTCAATCAGTCTGGTGAGTTTCTCTCCAACCACTGCCCCCATGGACCCTCCAAGAAAGCTGAAATTCATCACTCCCAGCCCCACTCGACGGCTGCTCATGGAACCAATTCCGGTGACAACCGCATCCAGATCACCGGTTTTCTTGTAGTAGGACTGAAGCTTGTCCTCATAGCTCGATACTCCAGTGAAATTCAACACATCCTTGCTGCGAAGATTCCGGTCCATCTCCTCGAAGCTGCCTTCATCGACCAGACTCTCAATCCGCTTTGCCGGAGAAATGCTCAGATGAGCGTCGCAGTTGGGACACACATTCAGGCTCCGCTCCAGAACCTGATCAAAATTCATCGCCCCGCAACGAGGGCACTTTGTCCAGACTCCCTTCGGAATATCCCGCTTCTTGGCTCCAGTCGTGCCCAAACGGGGCTTCTTAACAATGGGTGCCCCCTTGTCCACTTTGGGAGGAGTCACCTTGTGCTCAACTACGTTGACCGGTAACACACTGGATTTCTTCTTCGATGCCCTGGATGCCATTAATGGTAATCCTCAAAAAATTTTGTCCATCCAACCATATACTCCAACCCAATTCAAAACTTTTCCTTGGTAGACTGATTATCACAGATGCATGAGCCTTTGGTCCCCTGAAGTCCAATCCCAATCCAGCGCATTGGACTGGAAATTCTCAGAACCAATCCGTCCAAAGACGATATTCCAGCTCCCCTGCTTTCCCCTCCAAAAAAATCAGGCAGGAAGAGCTGCCCCCGCAAATACCCTATTTTTAAAACCCCCGAAGCCGGATCTTACACCCGGTAGTGACCACGAACCACACTCACCACCCCGACGCTCCGTGCTCCAACCTTTTTCAATACCGCAGCACACTCGCTCAGTGTGGCCCCCGTCGTCATAACATCGTCCACAAGCAGCACATTCTGACCGGCAACCGAAACAGCCCAGGGGCCCGGAGAAAAGACGCCCCTGACGTTCCTCAGACGCTGAGTCCTTCCAAGACTGGTCTGGGACGGCGTTGGTCGGGATCGGCGCACAGCTGCCTGTGTGTGTGACACCTGGAGCTGTCGGGCGATTTCCCGGGCCAGCAACGCCGCCTGATTGTACCCCCGCTCTGCCAGGCGGGATCGATGAAGCGGAACCGGAACAACTAAATTCCAGCCGTGACCTGCACCCGTCGCCGTTCCTGTTCCGGATCCAGCCGGGTGCACCACCGATGCGGTAAAGCATACATCCACCAATATGCGCGCCAGAGGCCGGGCCAGCCATGTCGACCCTGTATATTTCAGGCGGTGGACAAGATCCAGGGAATGCGGGGTTGCCCGGAGTGCCGAACGGGACCAGTCAAAATGGATTGGAATATCGCGGCAGTGGTCACATTGAAAAAGGGTGGCGGTTGTCGCCGGGAAGGACTGTCCACACCGCAGGCAGAATGGTTCGCGGAGGGGAATCAGGTTGTCCCTGCAGGTTCCGCAGAGGTATCCTTCTTCAGGCTGGACCGGCCCAAGACGACATATGCCGCACAGTGGCGGGTAGACAAGTTCCAGGGCCCGGTGAGACAGCCCTCGAAATACCGCTGTGGAATAGTGGAAAAACTGCTGCGCGGAAGCGTGCATGGAAACGCACAGTTTTCTGAGTTTTTTAAATTTCGTAGGTTTGCTCGAGAGAGCACACTGATGACATCCAATCATGATGGATTAGGCAAGTTTGGTCGTTTCACTCTGGAGGAGATTATTAACCGGGGCGGGATGGCCAATATCTATGTCGCCACTGACGAGAACCGACACACCTATTCACTCCGCAGGCTTCATTCCTCAGACCTGTTTGACTTTGCCGGACGGAAGCAGTTCCGCCGTGGATGCGAAATTCTAGCGCAGATCGGTCATCATGAGAATATCATTTCCTATGTGGAGCATGGGAAAATTGAAGGCACGGATTACCTTCTGATGGAGTATGTCGAAGGAACCAACCTGAAGATCCTCATGAGCCGCGATGACGAGGTTCTTCTGGAAAATGTTGGAAATATCCTCATTGATATGGCCAGTGGACTGGACCACATGCACGAGTGCGGATTCATCCACCTTGATTTCAAGCCGGAAAATGTGCTGGTGACCAGAAATGGTGCCGTGCGGATTGTTGACTTTGACATGGCAATTCCGAGGCCGGAAGTTCCCAAAAAACTGCCCAGAGCCGGTGGAACTCCCGCCTACATGCCCCCTGAACAGTTGCTGAATTCAGGAGTCGACCATCGCAGCGATATCTTCGCTTGGGGCGTTTCCGCCTACGAGGTCCTCACCGGTTCGAAGCCTTTCCCCGGCGAATCGCCCAAGCAGATTCTGCGGGCCCAGGTGGACCGGACTCGTTTTGCCAATCCAAGGCAGATCAATCCGGATATTCCCCCGGAGCTGGAAAGGATTATCCTCAAGTGTCTGGAACGGGAAATGGACCAGCGGTATCCATTCACCTCCGTGCTCGTCCGCGATCTCTCCGCCGCATTATACGTCTAACAGGCTGGATCATGCCCGAGGGCTCCGGGGCCATGTCCGGTACCCGGCCCGTCCCACGGTGTCA
>JAUIAG010000038.1 GCA_030425355.1 Verrucomicrobiia bacterium | reverse complement strand
GGGAACAGGGACCGGTCGGGTTTGCCCGGTTGAGGAACTGACCCCCGGACTCACCTTGTCATGTCAGCAGTGAGCGTATTTATCGGCATGCAGTTTTTCAGGCGTCTGTCTCCCGCCGCATTCTTTTTCCTGGTGGTCATTCCTGGAGCGGTGCTTCTCACCACTATCCACTCGTCCGCGGAAGTCTCCGTCAGCAACACCAACGCAGTCATACCCGCTTCCGGGGAGGTTGTATCAGACGGGGATGCCGATTCATCCACCACCGGCACGAACCTCAGTTCCAGAGCCTCGGAGGATGCCGCCACGCAGCGTATCCGCGAATATTTCACTTCCCCTGACGTCACCAGCGAAACCCGGCAGATGTCTGGCGTTTCAGCAGTTTCACCACTGGTGCTTTTCGCGGCCGCCGCGATATTCACGATCCTGACTTTTGGTGCTCTCTGGGTTCTCCGGAAACGTTATCCCTGAAAACCGGGTGAAACCACCTGCCCGGGGGCATGGCAGTCAGCACTCTGCCAGCCCGGAGAACCGTGGTTTTGGAGCTCTGATAAATTCCTGCTCCCTCACGTAGAGCGGTTCCACCCGGAAAAGTTCATCCGCCCCGATCCACTTTGTGGGTGCCGCCGGCAGATCAATGGCTTCCGGAGTCAGCGGACAGTAAACATCCCCGGGCAGTCTCTCCTCCATATCCGGTCCCGCCAGTTTCGACCCGCTCTGGCGAAGAAACGGCACAAGCTCCTCAATCGACACCAGTGGATCCTCCGGATTCCACTTTTCCGGAGTCCCGGACAGCCATTCCACCATCACTTCACCGCGCTGGGCGTAAACACCGACGGCGCCGATTTTCTCACTCAGTTTTCCCGCCCGCACGGACAGGCAATCGAGAGTGGAACCGATCCCGATTTGCAGGTTCGTGGATGCGGCGGCAAATCCCTGGACGGCAGCCAGAGCAATTCTGATTCCGGTGTAGGATCCGGGGCCACGATTGACGATGATCCTTTCAATGTCACCGGGTTCAATGGCAGCCTGCTCCAGAAGGCGAGCCATGGCTGCCGGCAGGCTGATTTCCGACGGGCCTTCATAGACGCACTGAATGGGAGGCCGGGTGGGCGGAGAAGGGGAAAGGGAGTGGTGAGAGTCTGCCCAATCCAGAAGGGCCAGTGACCGCCGGCGGCAGGTCCACTCAATTGCCATGCACCAGCTCATCAGCGCCGGCCTCCGCTGTGATCGATCCGGAAGTGGCGCTGCCGGCCTTCCCCAACCTCAATGTGCACCCTCACAGGGTCGATAAACAGTCGGGCCTCCCAGCGTGAAGCCCATTCGATCACTGAAATTCCCTCCGGTTCAAAATACTGGTCCAGGCCGGCCTGATGGATGGCCCGGGCATCATCCAGGCGGTAAAAGTCGAGGTGAAAAAGTCTGCCTTCACGGATGCGGTATTCGTGGACCAGTCCGAATGTCGGGGACTGAACCGGTTCCGTCGCCCCCAGCCCGGCGGCAAGGCCTTTCACAAACTCCGTTTTTCCGGCACCGAGATCGCCTTCCAGAAACAGGACGTCGCCGTATCTGAGTCCCGCCGCGATTTCTGCCGCGAGTGCTCTGGTTTCCCCGGGAGACGCGGTTGTGCGGCGCATGGCGATTCCGCCATTTCCTGCAAATTCACTCATCGCTGACTTTTTAACACAAAAAATGGCTTGATTTAGCCTGGGTTGCCTGAAATATTCATCGTCCGTTTGTGGAGATCCGGCAAGAATTCGCTTGCAGATTGGAACACGCGCGTAGATTATTTAAAACGTACACGTTTAAGAACATAGCAAATGAGTTTGAGATCCATCAACCTGGATGATTTTAAATTGCACAACGGTGACACCGGGTCAGCTGATGTGCAGGTCGCCCTTTTGACCCAGCGGATCAATCACCTGACAGATCATCTGAAGCAGCATCCCAAGGACTTCAGCACACGTCGCGGGCTGCTGATGCTCGTCGGCCGCCGCCGTCGACTACTTGACTACCTTCACGATACCAACCTCGAACGATATCAGCAGGTTACCAGAAAGCTGAAACTGCGCCGATAATCAAAAAACTTTCCCACTTCCAGTCTCTCACACCACACAGACTGGAAGTTTTTCATTTCCGGCTTCAGCCCTGCCAGAATCCGGTGCGACGGGTAATTTCACTGGATCCTCTCTTTTGAGAGTTCACCACTCCTCCTGCGGACTGTGAGGGGACCCATTGAAGTTTCTCAGAGCGCCTCGGTCTGAATGGATGAAGCCAATCCCCCCTCAATCATTCATTCAAAAGACCTATATATGCAGGAATTCACCAAGACATTCGACGTGGGAGGCGTGAGCCTTACCTTCCGGTCTGGAAAACTCGCAAAGCAGGCGGATGGAGCCGCCCTCATTCAACTGGGCGAAACCGTCGTGCTGACAGCCGCGGTCGGCGCCAAATCCGCACGGGAAGATCTCGATTTCTTCCCGCTGACCGTTGACTACCGTGAACGCGCCTCTGCCGCCGGAAGGTTTCCAGGCGGCTATCACAAGCGTGAGGGACGCCCGACTGAAAAGGAAATCCTCACCTGCCGTCTGACGGACAGACCCATCCGCCCGCTGTTTCCCAAGGGCTGGTTCAATGAGGTTCAGGTCCAGTCGATTGTGCTGAGTGCCGACGGCGAGAACGATCCGGACATTCTCAGTATCCTCGGTGCCTCGGTGGCGCTGACTCTCAGCGATATCCCCTGGAGCGGACCTCTGGGCGCACTCCGTGTCGGTCGTGTCGGCGGTGAGTTCGTCGCCTTCCCGACACACTCCCAGATGGAGGAAAGCGACCTCGACCTGATCTACGTCGGTAACCGCACTGACGTCGTCATGTATGAGGGATCCGCCAAGGAAATTTCAGAAGCGGACTTCAACGCCGCTCTGGCTTTCGCACAGGATTTCTGTCTTCCGATCATCGAGGCCCAGGAGCAGCTGGCCGCCGAGATGAATATCACCAAGCGCGAGGTCACAGTCTCGGATATCCCGGAAGACTATATCAACGAGGCAGCCAGCCTGATTGGCGGAAAAATTATCGATGCACTGCTCATCACGGAGAAACTTCCCCGTGAACAGGCCTGCAATGAACTCAAGGAGCAGCTGGCCGGCTCACTCGCCGAAAAGTTCGGCGAGGAAAACATCACCGGCAAGCTGGTCGGCGAAATCTTCTACCGGCTTCAGAAGGCACACGTCCGCAAACTGATTCTGGACGAGAAGAAACGCCTCGATGGCCGCAGTTTTGACGCGCTCCGCGATATCACCTGCGAAGTCGGTGTTCTGCCGCGAACCCATGGTTCGGCTGTCTTCACGCGTGGTGAAACCCAGGCGCTTGCCGCTGCAACCCTAGGCACCAACGAGGACTCTCAGGAATTTGACTCCTACACCGGCGGCGTGACCGAAAAACGGTTCCTGCTTCACTATTCATTCCCGAACTTCTCTGTTGGTGAAACCGGCCGTATCAGTGGTCCCGGACGCCGTGAGATTGGCCATGGTGCCCTCGCTGAGAGGTCTGTTCTCCCGGTCATTCCGCAGGATTCCTTTCCTTATGCGATCCGGATTACCAGTGACATCCTCGAGTCCAATGGCTCCAGTTCGATGGGATCGGTCTGTGCGGCAAGTCTGGCGCTGATGGATGCCGGTGTCCCGATTGAGAAAGCCGTTGCCGGTATAAGCATCGGTATCTGCACCGAGTGCGATGCGGATCATCATGTCGATCGCTACCAGCTCCTGACCGACATCATCGGATGGGAAGATGCGTTCTGCGATATGGACTGCAAGATCGCCGGAACCACTGAAGGGATCACCGGATTCCAGCTGGATCTCAAACTCCGTGGCCTTCCCCTTTCCATCATGACGGAGGCGGTTGAAGCCGCGCGGGTTGCCAGACTCAGGATTCTGGACACCATGGCCCAGACGATTGCCGCGCCGCGCGAGGAACTCAGCAAATACGCGCCCCGCATCGAGATCGTCAAGGTCAGCCCGGACAAGATCGGTCTGCTTATCGGCCCCGGTGGCAAAAACATCAAATCCCTCGTCGAAAGATCCGGATGTGAGATCAATATCGAGGACGACGGATCAGTCTTCATCTACTCCATCGATCAGGATGGCATGGAAATCGCCAAGCAGGAGATCATGGCCATCACCGCCGAAATCGAGGAGGGAACCATCTACCGCGGACGCGTTGTCTCCATCAAGGAATTCGGCTGTTTTGTCGAAGTTCTTCCCGGCAAGGAAGGGCTGTGCCACGTCAGTGAGCTGGCCAACTTCCGCGTCAAGCGCCCGTCCGATATCGTCAAGGAAGGCGATGAAATTGTCGTCAAGTGCATAGGAGTGGACGAGAAGGGCCGTGTTCGCCTGTCCCGCCGCGCCGCGATGGCGGAACGCGACGATTCCTATGCCATGGACGCTGAGGCGGACGAGGATGAAAGTGATTCACCTGAGGATTCACAGGATCATGGTGATTCACGCGGCAGCGATGATGGAGACGAGGACCGCGGTGGAGACCGCGGCCGTCGCAGAAGCCGTGGCAGCCGCGGAGGCGGAGGCGGAGGTGGCGGCGGCGGCGGACGTGGCCGGTCCCAGGATCGCCCGTCACGCGACAGCGAATCCTCACGCGACAGCGAGTCTTCACGCGATAGCGAGTCCTCACGTGGTGACTCGGATCGCGATCAGGATCGCGATCGCGGCGGAGATCGCGAAAAGAGCTCGGATGATGACGGCCGCGAGCGCCGCAGACGTCCAAGTCGTCGCCCGAGCCGCCGGAAGTCCGATTCATCTGCACCCCGTCGCAGCAAGGACTGATTCCCGAAATAACTCTCAGCAATTTCAAGCCGGCCGCGAGCCGGTGATCACAGCCCCGGCCCGTGCCGGGGTTTTTCCTGTACACAGTTCACAGGGCATGACATGCGGCAGGGAGGCACGTCCTTTCCTTCTGCCTGGTTCCGGCTCACGGCGATGATGGAATTCGCTGGTATGGGCTGGCGGGTTCCGACTACGGTGAGGACATGTCGGAACCATTAAAAGTGCTGCTTGTCAGCGGAAGTTCAGGTCAGCAGTCCTCAACCTGCACAGTGCTGGAGTCGCTTGGCTCACGTCTGGAGGCCCTCGGCGCCGGGGTGGACTTTCTGGACCTTGCCAGGGATCCACTGCCGCTGTTTGATATCGATTCAGTCTACAGCAGCGACTATTACAAAGCTCTTTCCCGCCGTGCCGATTCCGCCGACTGTTTTGTTCTCGGCACTCCGGATTATCACGGGACCATGTCCTCGATACTGAAGAATTTCCTCGATCATCTATGGAAGGAAATGGCCGGAAAGCTGATCGGGAGCGTCGTGGCCTCCTACGACCGCGGCCTCACCGTCACGGATCACATCCGCACGGTTGCCCGTCAGTATTACGCCTGGTCACTTCCGTATGCCGTGGCTTTTCAGGAGAAAAAAGACGTCACCATTCAGGATGGCATTATCAGTCCTGAGTTTGAACATCGACTTGAAATGGTGGCTCATGATGTCATCCGCTACGGCAGTGCACTCCGCGATCTCAGAAAGGAGGGGCTGACAGAGGACCAGCCCGGTTTCATGGCCCATTACCGTCCGAAGAAATAAACTTCCTCCTCCTCCGCCGACCGCGGGAAATGCAGCTGCCTGACATCACCGTCATCTCATTCCAATTATGTTTCTGAACAGGTAAACCCTCATGTCTCAATCCAACGGAATCCTCAAGGTCTCCACCATCGACCACATCACCATCGTCTCATCCGACTTCGAACGGAGCCGGGAGTTTTACGTCGGTCTCCTCGGTATGGAAGAAGTGATCAGGCCTTCCTTCTCATTTCCCGGCAGGTGGTTCCGGAGTGGTGAAACCATGATCCACCTCAATCCGCGCTCTCCGGAGGCAGGTGATCCGGGATGGGACAGCGGGGCATCAGACCCGCCCCGTGGCCCGCACATCGCCTTCCGTGTCGAGGATGCCGCGGATGCTGCCGCCCGGCTGCAGGCTGCAGGTGTAAAGATAGAATTCGGACCGAGAAGCCGGCCGGACGGTGCCGTTCAGTTCTACATCAGGGATCCTGACGGGCATCTGATCGAGGTGTGTGACCTGCCGTAGGTCCCCGGCCAGCAGCCCTGCAGGCGTCCTAGTCGTCCCCGGGTTTCTTGTGGATGGCAGCGATCTCCGCGGCAAAGCCTTCCTTCCATGACGGGTAGGCGGGCTGCCATTGCAGGTGCTCCCTGGCTTTCAGGTTGGAGATGCGCTTGCTGGTGGGGGCCCGCTTGCGTGGCGTGCCGGCTTTGTTATCCGTTTCCCCGGCAGCCGGCGGCATGGGTTTTCTCAATTCGCTGCTCAGATATTCAAAGAATTCCTGTTGAGTCACGGGTTTGTCGTCGGTGATGTGATAGACCTCGCCCGGATTTCCGTGGTGACAGGCGGCGATGATGGCTTCGGCGGCATCATCGCGGTGAATCATGTTCATGTAGCGCGACGGATCGGTCATTTCCGCTTCGCCGGCGACATATTTGCGGAACAGGTATCCACGTTCCGGTCCGTATATGCCGGAAAGCCTGAGGATGACGGCAGGCACGGATCCGCTCCGCGCTGCCTCAAACAGACACTCTTCGGTTTCCACAAGGATCCGGGCCGCCTCGGTTGCCGGAGCCACCGGCGTGGATTCGTCCACCGTGGAGCCGTCCTTCATTCCCAGCACACTGGTGCTGGAGGTGTAGACATAGCGGTCTATTCCGGTATGATGGAGCCAGTGCATAAGACAGCGGGTTGTATTCAAATAGACGTCGCGATAGACCTCAGCGTTGCCGCGGCTGGAGGAAACGCAGTTGATAACCCACCCGAATTCAGGGGACAGATGCTCCCAGAATGACGGTTTGGTTATGTCGCCAATGATTGGATGAATGCCGTAGCCGGCCATGCTGCGGTCGACGGAGCGACGAATTCCGTAAACCTCATGTCCCTGCCGGACCAGTCCTCTTCCGGTTTCCATCCCGACATAGCCGCATCCGATGATCAAGACTCTCATATGCCAGAAGCCAATCTAACCATTCCGGCTTAAAACTCGAACGGGAAATCATGCCTGACAACCATCTGAAAATTGAAGCCACGGCGGAGTGGAACCGACTGGTCGATGACTCCAAGCGATACGTCAACTGGAAGCGATGGGGACCATACCTTTCCGAGCGCCAGTGGGGCACTGTCCGTGAGGACTACTCACCCCACGGCACCTGCTGGGACTACTTCCCGCACGATCATGCCCGCAGCCGTGCCTATCGATGGGGCGAGGACGGCCTCCTCGGCATCACCGACCGTCAATGCCGGCTCTGCTTCGGCCTGGCTCTCTGGAACGGCAGGGATCCGATTCTGAAGGAACGTCTCTACGGACTGACCGGCCCGGAAGGCAACCACGGAGAGGACGTCAAAGAGGAATACTTCTACCTCGAAAGCACTCCAACCCACAGTTGGATGAAGGCCCTTTACAAATACACCCAGTCCGAATTTCCATACAGCGACCTGCTGGAGGAAAACCGCCGGCGGGGGCGGGCGAAGGACGAGTATGAACTGGTGGACGCCAGTGTTTTTGAAAAAGGCCGGTATTTTGATGTCTATGCCAGCTACGGCAAGGCTTCGCCGAATCACATCCTGATTCAGATTGATGTGGTGAACCGCGGAGACCGTCCTGCACCACTGGACCTGATACCGATGCTGTGGTTCCGCAACACATGGTCGTGGACCTGTCGTCATGAAGGCTGCACGCTTCCCCCGTCCATGTCCCTTGAATCGGACTACCGGGTCAAATGTCAGCACGAGACGCTGGGGACTTTTTACTGGGAGGCGGAGGAATCGGTGCAGGGCCTTTCCCCCCGATGGCTCTTCACCGACAACACCACCAATTTCGAGAGACTTTATGGTGTGGAAAGTCCGGACAAATACCACAAGGACGCCTTTCACGATTACGTGATTGGCGGCCGGACCGACGCGGTCAATCCCGCCAACCGGGGCACCCGCGCCGGACGGCTCATCCGAATGACCCTCGCACCGGGGGAATCGCGCTCATTCCGGTTCCGGATCTATAACGGGGAGGAGGCATACAACTGCGCCGGGTTCCGGAATTTTGAGGACGTCATGACCGACCGCAAGGCTGAGCATGATGACTACTACCGCCGGGTCAACGGCGCAGACCTCCAGGGGGATGAACTGGCCCTCAGCCACCAGGCCTACGCCGGACTGATGTGGACAAAGCAGTTTTTTCACTATGTCGTGGATGAATGGCTGGAGGGCGATCCCGGGATGCCCGAGCCTCCGCGGGAGCGTCTCACCGGACGGAACCACAACTGGCAGCACTTTTTCGCGCGCGATATCATCAGCATGCCCGACAAATGGGAATACCCTTGGTTTGCCGCATGGGACCTTGCCTTCCACTGCATTCCCATAGCCCGCGTTGACCCGTTTTTCGCCAAAAGGCAGATTCTGCTGTTCCTCAAGGAATGGTATATGCATCCCAACGGTCAGATTCCCGCCTATGAATTCGCATTCGATGATGTCAATCCTCCGGTGCACGGATGGGCGGCACTCAGAATCTACCAGATGGAAAAGCGCATGGGGCGCCGCGACCGCACATTTCTCGAAAGGGTCTTCCAGAAACTCCTCCTCAATTTCACATGGTGGGTCAACCGCAAGGACGAATCGGGAAACAACCTCTTTTCAGGCGGATTCCTCGGCCTGGACAATATCGGGGTTTTTGACCGCTCGCAGCCATTGCCGGGCGGCGGCCGTCTCACCCAGGCGGATGGAACAGCCTGGATGGCATTCTACTGTTCGATCATGCTGGAGATTGCCCTTGAACTGGCATGGAATGAAGGCGAGGTCCGCAGGGCATACGCGGATATGGCCACCAAATTCCTCGAGCATTTTGTTCAGATTATTGACTCCATGAACCACTTTGGCGGTTCCGGGCTCTGGGATGAAAAGGACGGTTTCTACTACGACCAGATCCACTTTGAAAATCATACCCAGGCGCTGAAAACAAGGTCACTTGTGGGACTGATACCGCTGATTGGCGTGGCTATCCTCGATGGGGAAAAAGTCGACAGGGTCCCCGGATTCAAAAAGCGTTTTGACTGGTTTCTCAAGAACAAACACGACCTGTCACGGCATCTGGTGCAGCAGGAGACTTCACGGGGCACACGATGGCTGATTGCCATCCCGTCCAAGCCGCGCCTCGAAGCCATCCTGGACCGGCTTGTCAGCGAGGAGGAGTTCCTCTCACCCTTCGGCATCCGGAGCCTTTCCAAATACCATGAAAAACATCCATTCCTGTTCGAGCAGGGGGACCAGACTCACATCGTCCGGTACACCCCCGGGGAATCCAACACGTGGATGTTCGGAGGGAATTCCAACTGGCGTGGGCCGATCTGGTTCCCGGTGAATTACCTCATCATGGAAAGCCTGCTGGTTTATTCAGACTTTTATCAGGACAGCCTTATGGTCAGGCTTCCCGGCAGGGAATCCAGGGTCCGCCTTGATCAGCTCTCCATGGAAATAGGCCGCAGGCTGCTCAGTCTCTTCTATAAGAATGACTCCGGGACGCGTCCGTTCGCCGGAAAGCACCCCCACTTCCGCCAGGATGATCACTGGCAGGGGCTGATTTATTTCCATGAGTATTTTCATGCCGAGACTGGTCGCGGTCTCGGTGCCAGTCATCAGACTGGATGGACGGCCCTGGCGGTCACCATTCAGGACTGGATCCGTAATCAGCACCCTCATCACTGAGTTGCACGCGTCAAACTGGTTTCATTCCTGTCTTTGACACTGAAGCGCATGCATGGGAACTTGTTACGTAGTAAATTGTTCAAGGTTTGAAGGATTCGTGCATATCGATTTGCTCGCCAGGGCGACTGTTTTGCCTCAGGACATGGCTGTGTGTCCTGATGGCCGTGTCATTCATTTTTTCGGTAGATTTCCTGCCGGCGCAGTCACTGGTGCCGGATGACGGTGAGGAAGCTGAAGCTGTTGAAGTTGGGCGGCTGATATTGCTGGGCAGCGGAGACAGGCGACAGAGCGTTGATTTTCTCAACACCCTTCCGGGTATCCGCTCCATTTCACGGCCGGCGACGGTTCAGTCAGCCATGCGGCTGGGACAGGCCGGCAATCCCGCCGGCAGGGGCATCAACACCGCCGGGCTGATAAACCGCATCTACATCGCCGAGCTTGAGGACGGGGTTGAGGCCACGCTCCTCGCCCGCATGGCGGAAAGGCACCCATCCATTCTGATTGCCGAGCCGGATTATGCGCTGCACCTGTCGGATGAACCGGATGCAGAGGTGCGGCCCGGGGTCATCCCCGACGATCTGCAATTCGGGACTCAATGGCATCTCCTCAACACCGGCCAGTCGGATGACTCGATGGCCGGGGCCGATATTCATGCCACGGAAGCATGGTCGATATTCACCGGTGATCCGGATTTTACAGTGGCCGTTATCGACACCGGTGTGGACTTTTTTCATCCCGACCTGGAAGCCAACATGTGGCTCAATCAAGGGGAAATAATTGGCAACGGTCGCGATGATGACGGTAATGGCTTCGTCGACGATATTTATGGGTACGATTTCCAAAGCAATGACTCGGATCCATTCGACGACCACGGTCATGGCACGCACGTCGCCGGAATCCTCGGGGCGGTCTCCAATAACCAGATCGGAATAGCCGGTGTGGCATGGAAGGTCCGTATCATGGCACTCAAGACTTTCAGTGAACGCGGGCAGGGGAATATCTCGCTCGCCGTTGATGCCATCCAGTATGCAGTCCAGAATGGAGCCAAAGTGATCAACGCCTCATGGGGCTCCGAGGAACGAAGCCGGGTCCTGGAAGAAGTGATAAGAGCCGCCCGGGAGGATGGCGTCATGACCATCGCCGCCGCCGGCAATGACCGCAGTGAACAGCCATACTATCCCGCATGGTTCGACACAGTTATCTCGGTCGGATCGACCGATTTCCGCGATGCGATGTCCGACTTCTCAAACTACGGTCCAACAGTCGACATAGCCGCTCCGGGAACAGGGATTTTTTCCACCAAGATCAACAACACCTACGGGTCGCTGAATGGCACCTCGATGGCGACTCCCATGGTTTCCGGAGTGGCGGCCCTCATCTGGGGGCGGAAGCCGTATTTCTCCCTTCAGGATGTTGAGAATATCATTCTTTCCACGGCCGATCCCCTCGACGTTGCTGAAGAGCTTGGCAGTGGACGTCTGAATGCATGGAGGGCGCTTCAGGTCGATGAGCCCATTCCGACCGCGCGGCTGATCATGCCCCTTGAGGTGAGCGGCCGTTTTGATATCCGCGGAACGGCTGACGGCCCGACTCTTCAGGATTTCATTCTCGAAATTGGAGAAGGCTTCCAGCCTGTCAGATGGGTGGAGTTCCATCGGTCCTCCAATCCGGTTGCCGACGGATTCCTGCTGCAGTCATACTCCACCGCCGGACTTCAGGAAGGCGAGTACACCATCCGTCTCCGGGCACGGAACGCACAGGGAAGGGAGGCGGTGGCCCAGCGTCGGATCCGGGTCAACAACGTCGATATCAATACCCCCGACAACAACGACTTTCTCGCCCATGGACCAGTGGTCCCCATCATCGGCAGTGTGTTCGGGCTTGGCAGAACCTATACCCTTGAATATGGCCCGGGAAGGATCCCGCAGAACTGGTATTCCGATGCCATCACCCTTCCCGAGTCCGATCCCGGTTCACTGCAGGATGAAGTGCTGGGATACTGGGACACCTCGCGGTTGAAGCCGGGTGAATTCTACTCGCTGCGCCTGGTTGCCACCGCATCGGATGGCCAGCAGGACATCGATCAGAGCTGGATGCTTTATCTGGACCAGAATCTCAATGATGGATGGCCTCAGATCATCCGCATGTCCGACACCATCGACAGCACCTCCGACTGGAAGAACTTCAAAGTTGAGGACCTGGATGGTGACGGCGACAGGGAAGTGATTGTCATTCAACCCGGGGATGAGGACATCCTGCCCTCCCGTCTGCTGGTTTTCAACCACCTGGGAGAGCTGCAGTGGAGTCGGGACCTCTCTCCGGGAAAGCCCTTCGGCGGCAGCGCAGTCATAGGCCAGATGGATGAGGATCCCGAACTTGAAATTGCAGCCCATGGCGGTGGTGATGAAAAAATCCATCTCTTCAATCATGACGGCACGCCCTTCGGTCATTCGTGGCCGCTTGTCCACCCGGGACAGAATATCGGGAAGGTCATGGCGGATGTCGACGGGGATGGCATTGATGAACTGATCACCCTCAATAACGAAGCCTTCTTTATCGGCAGCCGGCCCGTTCGCCGCCTCAGTGTCTACAAATCAACCGGCGCGCTGCTCGTTTCCTGGGATATGGACGACTGCTTTCACGCCGAGGATGTTCCCCGCATCGTTCCTGCTGTGGCCGATATGGATGGTGACGGCCAGCTGGAGTTCGTGACGCCGTCCGGATGCTCCGGCCTCTCTCTCTACGACATGGAAAACAAATCCAGTCCGGTCTGGAGAGTCACATCCAATGGTCAGTTTCTGACTTCCCCCATCATTGGTGACCTCGATGGTGACACATCGCTGGAGGTTGTGGCTTCCGTCTTCGATCCTGAGGATTCAAACCGCGGCGGGGTTTACGTCTTCACTTCAGATGGTATCCGCTATGGCAGCTTCCCGGTGCTGGTGACCGACTCGCTGCTCGATGCACCGGTGCTGGCCGACATGGACGATGACAGCGATCTCGAGATTGTGGTCAACTCACGATTCCGGAACCAGATCCATGTGCTTCACCACGACGGCTTCAACGCCGAAGGCTGGCCCACCAGGCCACTGGTCAATGAGTTCTTCCGGGGCCAGCCCGCTGTCGGTGATCTCAATGGAGACGGCATCCTCGAGGTTCTCGCCCCGGTTCACGGCATCTTCCTCCTCTTCGCCAACACCGGGGAACAAAGATATCTGGGCGGCATCCGCGTCTATGATTTCAACGGTGAGATTTCCCAGACAGGCCCCGGCCTCGAAAGGAACTGGATTCCCTTCCCGTCCGCCGGCAAGGCCATTGCCGACAAGAATCACCTCATCCAGCTCACTGACATGGACGGTGACGGATTCCTTGATATCCTCCTCAGTTCGATCTCAGACATGGCCTATGTCCCCAACAAGCCATCGGAAATCAGACCGAAAAACGCTTTTTCAATTTATTCATGGGAACAGAGAGTTCTGTATAATCCGGGCAGCTTCCCGTGGCCGTCCTATCAGGGCGGTTCATCCCAGCAGGGATTCTTTCTGAACCCGCCGAAGCCCAACCGCGCTCCCCAGTTCAGCGACATCTCGGCACAGGTATCCGCATGGTCACGTGAATGGCTGCCGGTTGATCTGAAGCTGCTGGTCACCGATCCGGATCATGAGTTCAGTGAGCTGGAATTCGAAGTCATCGCAGGCGACAGCCTGAACGCTGTTATCGATGAGAGAGGAGTCCTTCGTGTGACCACATTCGATCCGGACTGGCAGGGCGCAGCTGTTGTGCGTGTCGTCGCAACCGATCCGCGCGGGGGGACCTCCAGAGGGACGCTTCGATATACGGCGGATAGCTCTCTCAACTTTCCAGAGGTCTCCCCGGACAGTGTCATCACCGATGAGGACACTCCCGTGTCAGTCAATGTCCTGGCCAATGACAGTGACTTCCCGGAAGGTCTTCCACAGCTTGTGGGGGCAGGACCGGCATTGCGCGGGAGAGTATCGATTACGCCCGAGTCGACGGTCGTGTATTCACCGCCACTGGATTTCAGCGGCACTGACAGTTTTACCTACACCGTGAGAGGGAAGGGCGGGGGACAGTCCGTCGGCCGGGTTGATGTTCAGATAAACCCCGTCAATGATCCTCCCAGGACTGGCGTGGACCGGGTTATACTGGATGAGGATACCCAGATTGTGATTCGCCCGCTTCTCAATGACATGGATCCCGAAGGGGACCCCATCCGAATTGTCGATGTGGCTTCCCCAACTTCCGGCACACTCTCAGAGAATGCGGACGGGAGCTACACCTACGTGCCGGCAGCCAATTTTTTCGGTGAAGAGAGGCTGAGATACCGGGTCGAGGACATCCACGGGCTCCAGTCCGAGGGACTCATTCACATCATTGTCCGCCCTGTCAATGATCCCCCAATCGCCAGTGACATTACCATCAGCATGAACAAGAACACCGTGGGGTCGATTATTTTCAAAGCCGTCGATCTGGACGGGGATGAACTGAAATACGAGGTGATTAAAAATGCCAGCCACGGCGAAGTTCTGGCATTTCCGACGGTGGCTGAATATATCCCCGACGAGGGATTCCTCGGAGTGGATACTTTCACCTATATTGCATCCGATCCCTTCAGCCGGAGTACTGAGGCCACCGTGACCATCACCGTCCTTGACAGGAATAATCCGCCGAGAGCCAGAGGCGACAGCGTTTTTACACTGGTCGACCAGCCCCTGAAAATTGAGCTTCGTGCCGAGGATCCCGACGGGGATGAGTTTGAAATTCTCATCGATTCGGAACCGGAGCACGGCACACTCGCCTCCACAGACGAGGACCATGTCTATATTTACACGGCCAATGAGGGATTTGTCGGCAAAGACAGAATTGTCTTTCATGCACGTGACCAGGAGAGTGCCGGTCCGTCAGCGACATTCAGGATTGAGGTCACCGACGAGAACACCACCCCGCGCGCACGGGATCAATTCATTACCACGCGAATGGACCTCCCCGTCGAATTTGAGCTTCAGGTCTTCGACAGGGAGGGAACAGAACTCGATATCAACGAAATCGAAGCACCCCAGAATGGCACCATTGAAGTGAATGGTGTTCAGGCCGTCTACAGTCCGAATGAAGGATTCCTTGGAGTCGACCGTTTTGTCTATGAGGCATCGGACGGCGTCAACAGCAGCCGTCGGGCCACGGTCTTCTTCCGTGTACGTTTCCCGAATGACGAACCGGTTGTCACTGAGAAGAAGATCATCCTCCTTCGCGGACAGAGTCTGACTTTCCAGCTGCCTGTCATAGACCCGGATGAGGATGCCCTGCGTTCCGCCATCGTCAAGGGGCCGAAAAACGGGAGCGTTTACGGTTCCGGAATTACCTATACCTACAAGCCGGTGAGCAGCTTCATCGGCACCGATTCCTTCACCTTCCGCTCATGGGACGGAATTACTTACGGGGACATTGGCGTCATTGAGATTGAGGTCCGCGCGTTCCCGATCAATGTCCAGCTGGACATCAACGATTTCCTGATCTCCGACAACGACAGCTATTCAATCAGGGTGACCGGGACCAATGGCCTGCGGGTGGCTCTTGATTTCTCGACGAACCTCAGCGAATGGCAGGAGATTCAGCAGGCTGACATCGCGAATCGAGAAGCTCTCTTTACAGGCAGGATCCCGGAAGAATTCTCCGGCTCGGAAGCCGGGTTCTTCCGACTGCGGCCCATGGAACGCGCCCAATGAACAACCCAACCCGCAAGCTGCCTGGTTGAGTTTGCTCCCGTCTGTTTTTCATTCCGCAAGGCGGATGAATGCCAGCCAGTCCTGATTTCTTTCTGCGGGTGGCAGTCCAATATCCCGGACATTTCCTCCGCGTATTTGCCGGACGGTTCCCTCCTGCAGTTCTCCTCCCTCGCGGGTGTCATACCAGTGAACATCGAAGACTCCGTCGACACCGTTCAGGTTGATTTCCGCGGTCCCTCCCTGTGGGAGGTAAACCAGATAAATCCTGCCGTCCATCGCCATGCAGTATTTACTGTTGGAGTTCTCCGGGTTCCCAACCAGCTGGTTATGATTTTTCATATCCTGGAATGGGATGGCATGATCCGCGAAAAATTGCAGGGCGACGTGGCAGTAGTGCCATGACCTGTCCCTTGAGCGCCAGTTCTCTGCCTTGAGGTCATTCTGCGGCAGCTGATAGCCGAAGTAATATTCCACGCCTGCACCTCCAGCCATCAGAGTCCCCCAAAGCGTGTATTTGCGTATATCGTGGAGATCATACTGCCGGCCCCTGCCTTCAGTGACCACTCCTGAAAACCCTTCAAAACCCGGGTCCGGAGGAACTCCGAAATTGGCTGATCCCTGTTCGTCATTGGCAACCACCCACGTTTTGCCGGCTGCCTCGGATTCCTCAATCCACTTGAGCGTCCGCTGATGGGCAACGTCCCAGTGATTCTGGAGGCTGGCTCCCGTCAGCGGTGATTCCGGACCGAGCAGCGGGGTGTAAACCTTGTCCTGCTGATTCGGAAAGGTATGGATGACAATGTGGTGGTCATAGGGGTCCACCGCGCGAATATATTCGGCCATATCGATGATTTCGCTGGTGGACTGGGTGTTTTCCTCACCGATGTTCCAGTTGAGGGCGAGGTTATGGGCAAAGCGGGCCACGAGTTCGCGGCAGTACAGTTTTCTTTCAGTGCCGAGCCTGCCGCCATCGAGTGCTTCGGGAATCACCGCACCCTCCGCGTTCTGACCCCGCCGGTTGTCGTCGATCTCATTCTCCTGAAGCTTGAAGTGGAGATACAGTCCGAGACTTGTGGCGTGGTCGAAAACCACTCCCCACTGATCCAGTTTCGAAATATCATAGTGCAGCTTGTCGTCTCTCGAAACGAATGGCCATACGTTGTCGCCATCGCCTCCGGCATTGTATGGAAGGAATGAGAAGGCATTTGCCCCGGTGGACGCGAGGTAATTCAGGGCGCCAATCAGACCCTTTCCTTTCCCGTTCTGCCATGTGGGGTCTCCGGTTTTCCAGTCACGGGTGTGTGGTGCCCACGTTTTCAGCGGGGCGTTGGCTTTTGATGCGGTGGTCCCGTCAAAGTCGGAATAGGCAAGCAGTGTTTCAGGAGCATCCGCTCCGGCCTTGAGGAAATACTTCCCGGACCCGGCAAATTTGAGATATCGCCTGCCGACATACTGCAGCCGGCCGTGAGCGCGGAAATCCCGGCCCAGTTTGTCCGACGGGCTGATTCGAATGACACCGGTGATGCCGTGCCAGGGCGCCACGGTGACCCCATTGGTGCTGCCATCAACCGCAATGTGTTCGCCCTTGAGAAAAACAGTCTGAAAACTCCACTGTCCCGCTTTGTCCGGTGAGAGGTGTGCCCTCCATGTTGAACCGGATGTGGCTGAGGACTCCGATGCACTTCCGTCACCCGCGAAATACCCGGGAATCAGGTAGACAGGACTGCCGGATTCATGGGCAAACCTGACAGCAAAGCGGTAATCGAGAAACGGATTCGGATCGGTATCGGTCTCGCTGGCGAATGGGCCGTTCAAGTTGAGTGTCACCTTGTGCCATTGCCTGCTTTCCCCCTCGATTCGAACAGTGGCATCGCCATCCGGT
This sequence comes from Verrucomicrobiia bacterium, assembly GCA_030425355.1. Lineage (GTDB taxonomy): Bacteria > Verrucomicrobiota > Verrucomicrobiia > Limisphaerales > JAJOIW01 > JAJOIW01. Next base: position 7,305 of record JAUIAG010000038.1, on the reverse strand, counting down.
CTCTGCTGTGAGTCCTTCTGCATGTTGGAGCGGATCCAGGCAGCCAGTGTGGAGCTGCCCATGCCATATCCGCCGGGCAGCGGCCGGTAATCACGGGTCTGTATGGCAGGCGGGTCGCCCCAGTGAGGCGGAAATGGTTTCCTGTTTGCCCCTGAGGCCGTGCCGGCGGAAGCCAACTGTTCCGGGAAATGTCCCTGCCGCAGCACACACCCGGGGCCGGCATCTGTCGGTCGCTGGAAATTCCGGTCCATGGTCATCAGAAACTTGTCGAATTCGAAGCCGTCCTCTCTCATGGAGAAGTGGACCACATGCCTTCCGGGGGACGGGATATCCAGGTATATTTTATGGGGTTCACCACAGTGGTTTTCGTCGGTCCGCTGAAGGGATTCCCATCGCCATGAATTCTTTCCGTCGCACCACTGCATGCGCTTTCCGGACTCCGGCCATGCATTATTGAGACCGACATGAATTCCATTGTCCTCGGTGCCGGTGGAATACGCTCTCACCCACACATAATACCGCCCGGGGTTATTGAAATACACAGGGTAGGAGAGAACCCCAAGCTTTCCCGGCTGGTTGGAAAAGTTCTCACCGGGTATGAGTTTGTTATCGTGAGTGCGCCTGGTATCGGGGAGGATCTCAAGGCAGGCACCACCGCTGGCAGAACCGGCATGGCCCGGGTCACCGTCTTCCAAATCCTCAGTCGTCCCGCCGGACTCGTCGGACAGGTGCCATGCGCGGATTCCCGTGTGCTCCTGTGAGGAAAAATATTCAGCCTCAACGGCGACCAGACCATTGATTTCCTCGAAGAGAATATCGGGTCCGACGATTGGCTGCGTCGAGGCTGGCGAAGACGGACTCCCGCCGCCGAGGATGGACAGGGCGAGTGATGCGCAGCCCAGAGAATGGATAAATGCTGACGTGGATTTCATGGCTGTGGATTTCCAGCCATCCTACTCATCGGAACAGATGGAGTCCACAGCCGATTGCCGATTCGAACTGGCGGGAAAAATCCGATTCATTCACCTCACGTTTGAAGCACTCCCGACTCTTTCAGGAACCGCACCGTGTTCTCATGGTCCGTATGGTGCATGGCTGTCCATCCCAGCTGCCTTGCGCCCTCGATATTTGCGGCATTGTCATCGATAAAGATGACGGCCGATCCGGAAACTCCGGTCTGATCCTCAAGCGCGCGGTAAATGGCGCTGTCGGGTTTCATCGACTGCACTTCATAGGAATACACATACCCGTCAAAGTCGGCAAAAAATGGAAACTGCCGGCGGATTGTTTCAATGGCAATTTCGTTGGTGTTGGAAAGGATCCACGTCGGAATTCCGCTCTGACGAATCCGGCGGCTCACTTCCACCATCTCGGGGATCTCAGTGAACATGTCCCCGAAGTCGCCGTGAAAATCTTCAAACGAACCGGAGTAACCGAGAAGATCGCGGACCTTGTCGTAGAATTCCAGCGAGCTGTAGCGCCCTGACTCATAGTCCAGAAGCAGACTTGGATCAGCGATGAGTGGCTGGAAATCAGCAAGTGTCTTCCCTGACCGGCGGGCCAGCCGGTCTGCCACTATCATCCAGTCAAAATCAACCAGGACCTTCCCGAGGTCGAATACCATGACCGGTCTCTCATGCTTGCCGTTCTTCATCGGGCTATGAGTTACCCGAATTGTCGCCCTCCCGACAGGAAATTCTGTGTTTTGAGTTGGCGTGAAGGCGGGGATGCAAAACCCGTGCAGGATACCCCCATGGCTGGGTTGTCATGCTCAAAGGAAATATCAGGTCTATGTCTGGACCACTTTTTCGCGGATCACGCTGCTGATCAGAAAAAGGTTGTAGAGGATGTAGGCGGTCAGCAGAAGGCTTCCTTCAAGCCGGTTAATCCTGCCCCTGCCTCTGAAACCATAACCGAAAAGAAACAGTGACAGGGTCAAGCCACTCATCATCGCCATGTCACGGGTCAGCACTTCCTTTTCCACATCAATGGCTTTGATGGATCCGGCAATGCCAATGACCACCATGGTATTGAACAGGTTGGATCCGATGACATTTCCCATTGCTATATCATTTTCGCCCCGCTTGACTGCGGCGATGGTGGAAGCCAGTTCCGGGAGGCTGGTGCCAAGGGCGATGATGGTGAGTCCGATGAGCAGGTCACTCACGCCCAGAGCGCGGGCAATCTCCGTCGCTCCCCAGACCAGAGAGCGCGAACTGACAATCAGCAGGACCAGCCCGGTGATGAGGTTGCCCAGGCTGGCCCCGAGGGTGTGCTTGCGGTTCTTTGACTGATTCTCAACCTGCCCCGCCAGGGGATCCGAGGCCCTGGTTCTTCCTGTCGCGACACTCCATACGATGAACACGGTGAAAATCAGAAGCAGGATAATGGCGTCCATGTGCCCCATGGAACCGTCCATGATGAGAAAGACGGAAAGTGCCGTCATCAGAGTAAGGATGGGTAATTCCTGTTTCAGCACCCGTGAGTCCACCACGATCGGCGAGATGATGGCCGTGAGCCCAAGGATCAGACCGATGTTGGCGATATTTGATCCGTAGGCATTTCCCATGGCAATTCCGGGATTGCCGTGGGCTGATGCAATGGCCGAAACCACCATCTCCGGAGCAGATGTCCCGAATCCCACGATGATGATACCGATGAGCAGCGGCGGCATCCCCAGCAGCCTTGCTGTCGCTGAAGCACCAAATACAAACCGGTCAGCACTCCACATCAACACCAGCAATCCCGTGATCACCGCCATCCATGGGAGAATCATCGCAGGGAACTCCTCTCATGCCCCCTCATAATCATGACAATTTCAGATTTCAATCTCATCACGGTCAAATGACTTCAGTCGGAAAAACACATAGCCTGCGGCGTAATCCGCCTGGAACAGATTAACAGATGCCAGGGAACACTGCAGATTGATTTTCGTGTCTCCAGCCTTTGCCGCATCGCGGGATTAGGCTTTAGGATTTCGGGAGTGAGGGGCACAATGGCGACCGTGGATACAATCAGGGAACCCGAAGAGATTGCACTGGAGGTCGCCATTCTGGGTGGCGGATTCACCGGCGTCCATTGTGCGCAGAGCCTTGCAAAATCAGCGGGACCAGATCTGGCTTCCAGGTGCGGCATCATTTCCGATCAGAATTACATGGTGTTCCAGCCCATGCTGGCCGAGGTGGCCGGATCGTCCATCTCACCTCGTCACGTGGTGAATCCACTGCGGCTTCTCTGCCGGGGCATCGGCGCCTATTGCGGCACCGTGACCGCCATTGACCTCGAGAAACGACAGCTGGAGATCAGTGCCGGCGATTTTTCCAGGAACTTCCGGATGTCTTTCAAGCACCTTGTGCTGTCCCTTGGAGCCGAAATTGATCTTCGGCGGGTGCCGGGAATGCCTGAACACGCGCTGCTCATGCAGAATGTGGGGGACGCCATGATCCTTCGCGCCAGGATTATTTCCCGCATAGAGGAGGCCAATATCGAACTGGACCCGGTCCGACGCCGCTCACTCCTGACCTTCGTGGTGGTGGGAGGCGGATACAGCGGGGTTGAAACCGCAGGTGAACTCCTCGATCTGCTCCATTCCATGGTCGGATTTTACGCCCGCATCAGTGCCGAAGACATTCGAGTGATCCTGGTGCACAGTCGGGAATACATTCTCCCCACCATGGACAGGGACCTGAGTCAGTATGCCATGGAGAAGCTCCGCGAGCGCGGTCTCGAACTGGTCCTGGGCCGCCGGGTGCGGGCCATGACCGCCACCAGAGTCTATCTGGATAACGGAACGCATATCGAAACCACCACGACTGTTTCGACTGTGGGCAACGCCCCTCACCGCATCATCGCCGGCCTCTGCCGGCGCTACGGCCTGCCGAATGAAAAGAACCGCCTCAGGGTCGGCGCAGACATGCGGGTCGAAGGATTTGATTTTCTCTGGGCGGCCGGGGACTGCGCCCTTGTGCCAAGGTCGGGAGAGGAGGGCTATTGTCCACCCACCGCCCAGTTCGCCATGCGGCAGGGGACGCTTCTGGGAAAAAATCTCCATCGTGCCATTCAGGGACTCCCAACCCGGCCGTTTCGATTTCGCGGTCTTGGTGAACTGGCATCCATTGGTCATCATACTGCCGTCGCCAATGTCATGGGGATCAGGATGTCCGGCTTCCTGGCGTGGTTCATGTGGCGAACCGTCTACCTCTCCAAACTTCCCGGCTGGGAACGGCGGCTCAGGGTCGTCATGGACTGGACTCTCGATCTCTTTTTCCCCAGAGATATCACACTGCTCAATCCCCGGTACACAACACTTCACAAGGAGGTCCATCTCGAGGAAGGGGATGTGCTGTTCTCAAAAGGGGAACCCGCCTTTTCGCTCTACGTTCTTAAAAAGGGAGTCATCCACCTCAGGGACTCCAGCGGCCGGACTATCAGGACCATTGAGGCAGGGGAATATTTCGGGGAACGGGCTCTGCTTCATGGCGGCTCATACCTCTTCACTGCAGTTGCGGCTGAGCCCAGTCAGCTGATTTCTGTCAGTGGTCAGTATTTTCTGCCGATGGTCCATGAGAGCCGGAAGATGTCCCTTTTATTTGCGCGGACCTCAGTGCAGTCCGATCCCCATGCAGAATTCCGCTCCCTTGCCGACAAGCTCGCGCCGGGAATCATCGAGGATCAGGTCAGTCGCCATATGGTCAGGGATGTCATCTCAGTCCCGGCTGAGGCCACAATGAAGGATGCTCTGGCACGGCTTCGCCGACATCGCTTTTCAACCTGGCCCATAGTCGACAATGATGGTCAGCTTGTGGCCTGCTTCACCGAGGATGACTTCTTCAACTCACTGAAGAATCCCGGGATCAACATGGAATCCACAGTGATGAAGGTGGACAAAGTCCGTTTTCCCGTCTGCCGCCCCGATGAAAATGTCCGGACCGCCATGGACCAGATGATTTTCACCGGGAGGACAAAGTGTTTTGTCACGGAAGACAGCGGCCGGCTCTGCGGTGTTATTGCCATACTCGACCTCCTGCCCGATGAAGAAACCAGCGCTGAAGGAACTGCTGGCTGAAGTCGAACGCTGCGGGGTCTGCCGTTCGCAACTGCCCCATCCGCCGAGACCTGTCATCCGCGCCGGTGTCACTGCGAGGATTCTGATCATCGGCCAGGCTCCCGGTACAAGAGTGCACCGGACAGGGATTCCATGGAATGACCCGAGTGGCGACCTGCTGCGCCAGTGGATGGCTGTGGACAGGGATGTCTTTTACGATGAATCCCGCATCGCCCTCATGCCCATGGGCTTCTGCTACCCCGGTAAAGGTGTTTCGGGCGACCTTCCGCCTCGCCGGGAATGCGCCCCCATGTGGCACCAGCGCCTCATCAGCCAAATGCCTGATATCCGACTGACACTTCTCGTGGGCCGATATGCCCATCAGTATTATCTCGGATCAGCTTCAGGCCCGACGCTGAGGGATACGGTGCGTCGGTATCACGACTTCCTGCCAGCGTTCATGCCGCTTGTTCATCCATCGCCCAGAAACCGTAACTGGCTGAAAAATAACCCGTGGTTCGAGATCGAGCTGGTGCCGGTGCTCCGGCGGCTGGTCGGAACCGCACTGGAATGACCCTGGCTTTCGGTGATCTCCGGGCGATCATTGATTTCCGGCTGCCTGCTTCGGTGCGGCCCCCGGAAGCACCATTTCCTGTGTAGTGTTCTCCACGTGATTGAAGGGAAACACCGCCCCCCGCCGGTCGAGCTGGGCTTTGAGTATCCCGGCAAGGTCGGAGAGCCTTCCCGGATGAATCATCGCAAGGTCGTTTGCTTCGTAGATATCGTCATGAAGGTTGTAAAGTTCCCAGCTGGAGGTTTCGTAGAAATAAATGGCTTTCCATGCTCCGGATCGAATGGCGGAGTGTGACTGATAGCCTCCGGAAGGGCTCCCGGTCCACTGATGGGGATAATGGAATACCAACGGCCGCGTATAGCTGATGGCCCGCGACTGTGGATCCCGAAGCAGCGGCAGGATGGATCGGCCATCGGCATCGGGCAGAGACTCTGCACCGTTCCCGGAACCGGTCAGTTCGTTGACCGTCACCGGTATGTCCTCGATCATAACCGGCGTATGACACACAGCAGCAGCCGGAATACTCAATTTCTGCTGCAAAGGATTTTCGGGGTCGGGTCTGGCCCATGAGATGATCAGTGGAATCCGGGTGCCGCCCTCGTAGGCAGAACCCTTTCCTTCACGCAGTGGCCAGCAGTGTGAGTCTGCCCCGCTCATGTAGGGGGATCCGCCCCGCGCGTGACGTGTCAGTCCACCATTATCCGACAACACGATGACGAGTGTGTTCTCAGCCTGTCCGAGTTCGTCAATGGTGTCGAGCAGCTCACCGAGTGAAGCATCTATGCCCTCAACCATTGAGGCATACTCCGCTTCCCTGCGGGAAATCGGGATGGTCGTACCCGGGTAATTCTGATTGTGATAATTGTCGATGAATCGCCGGTGTTCCATGATTGGTGCATGGACGGCGTAGTGCGCCATGTAGAGGTAAAAGGGCTTTTTGCCCGCCACCGCCGTGGCGAGGGACTGCGAGGCTTCGATGGTTGTGGCGTCGGTCAGATGAATATCCGAGCCATGATATTTTTCAAGTCCGGGGATGCCCCACGGCCGGGTGTAACCTCCGACTTCCCTGTTGCCGTAATTCTTATCGCCGTGGTAATGACCGGGGCCGCCGGCGGAATGGCCGGCGATATTCACATCAAAGCCAAGATTTTCAGGATTGCTGCCCTCTGTGCCGAAGGCGCCCCAATGGGCTTTGCCGGCATGAATGGTGAAATACCCGCGCTCTCCGAGGATCTGCACGATGTTTTTCTGTCCGGGCTGAAGGCCATTGCGATCCCAGTCGCGCGGTGCTTCAAGTTTCGCTGTCTTGTGCGAAGTCTCCCCGTCTTTGTTGAGAGTCCAGTTGGTGACCCGATGGCGGGCGGCGTTCTGTCCGGTCATGATGGATGTGCGGGAAGGGGAGCAGACGGCGCAGGCGTATGCCTGGCTGAATTTCATGCCGGTCGATGCCAGCCGTTCCAGCGTTGGGGTGCGATAGAAAGTGTTCCAGCGGGTCGGGCGAGTCCAGAATGGTACAGAAGTATCCTGCCATCCCCAGTCATCGACAATGTAAACAAGGATATTCGGCCTGTCCGGAATTTCCGCGGTTTCTGCCGTCCCAAAGCCGAGGCCGAAGCCGAAGCCGGCTGACATGGCCATCACCAGAATGGTCAACCGCCCTGTGAAACTCCAGATTACAGATTTGTGA
>JAUIAG010000398.1 GCA_030425355.1 Verrucomicrobiia bacterium | reverse complement strand
CATTGTAGGAAGCCTTGTCGAGTTTCAACGGCGAGCCCACACTCAGCTGTGGTGGCTCCGGCCAATCACCGGGTGCCGGGGTTGAGGGGGCAATCGAAATTCCGGATTTTCTCAGCTGCCGATGGTCGGTGTTGTATTGCTGAACATTCCCGACAAAGGAACTGGCGACTTTGAAGTCCCGTTCATCCGGGTCGGCTGCCGGTATCGATGTCCATCTCGCGCACTCCTGGTCCGATCGGTTGATGACGTAATCCGCCACTTCCCAGAATCGCTCATAATGCCCTTCCTGTGACCAGTCATCCGGCTGCATCTTCCAGTGAAACTGGGCGTTTCTTTCGAGATCGGCCCGTTTCTCCAGCTGCTCCTCGCGGCTGAGATGCAGCCAGTACTTGAGAATCAGTGTCCCGTCATGTGCCAGCATCCTTTCAAAAAAGCGGATCTTTTCGATGCGGGCATCCAGGGTTTCATCGGCGATGCCGTCATAGAGACGCTGGGCGATGAGGTCCGCATACCATGACCCGAAAAACAGTGCGGTGCGGCCCTTGGAAGGGAGATAGCGCCAGAATTTCCAGAAGTAGGGCCTTTCCCGTTCCTCGTCGCTCTGGACCCAGAAGGCGCTGGTCGACACCGTGCGTGGGTCGAGCCATTCATTGAACCGGTGGATGATCTGTCCCTTGCCTGCACCATCGAAGCCGGTCACGATGATCAGCGTGCTGATCCGTTCCTGCTTCAGGTATTCCTGCATTTCCAGGATCCCCGTGCGCAAATCCTTGAGCTGGGCCTTGTATGTCTTTTCTTTTACCGGATCCATGAAGCTTCTGGATGCTGTGTGATCTGGAACGTGCCAGTCTCAGCCGGCTCAGGCCATCATAAATGCCTCCTGCCACAAAATAGAATCAATTTATTTCTTTCACTTGAGACGCGGGAATGAACAATGAACGCATGACCATCCATTCAACCACCATTCCGGGGGAAATCCGGTCCGCACTCAGGGGTGTGACGACGCTTGTCTGCATGATTTTGGCATTTTCGGCAAGAGCTGAATCAGAAAATGATCCCCCGGCCCGCTGGTGGAAAGGCAACATGCACACCCACACCCTGTGGTCTGATGGGGACGACTACCCGGAGATGGTGGCCAGATGGTATCGGGAAAGGGGTTATCATTTTCTTGTCCTCTCCGACCACAACGTGCTGCAGAACGTTGACCGATGGACCAACCCCGCGACCAACAGGGGCGGGATTCGCGCGCTCAAGCGGTATGAGGAGACTTTTGGCACCGACTGGGTGGTCAGTCGTCAGGTCGGCGACCAGACTGAAGTCAGGCTTCGCACCCTCGGGGAGATTCAGGCCGCGCTTCAGCAGCCCGGGTCCTTCATTCTAATTCCAGGAGAGGAAATTACATCCAGGTACCTTACTGCTCCGGTTCACATGAATGCCTCGAATGTGCAGTCGCTGATCCGCCCTGCCACCGGTGACAGCGTTCTGGAGGTCATGCAGAAAAATGTCGACCTGGTGTGGGAGCAGCGCCGGCAGACCGGCGAACCCATCCTCATTCACTTGAATCATCCGAATTTCGGATGGGGTGTCACTGCCGAGGAATTGATGCAGGTCCGTGGGGAGAATTTCTTCGAGGTCTACAATGGACACCCCGCTGTCCACAATACCGGCGACAATATCCACGCCGGCACCGAGCGGATGTGGGACATCATCCTGACATGGAGGCTGGCCGTGCTGGGGATGGAGCCGATGTACGGAGTGGCGACCGATGATTCACACAGTTACTTCACCGACAGCCCGGATGCCAGTATTTCCGGCAGGGGATGGGTTACTGTCCGCAGCGCCGAGCTCAAGCCGGCAGCCCTCATTGAAGCCATGGAACGCGGGGACTTTTACGCCTCCTCAGGTGTGGAGATCGACTCGATGAGATGGGAAAAGGGTGAGACCCTCTTCGTCCGCCCGAAGGCCGTGGACGGGGAGACATTTCTTTTCCGTTTTATCGGAACGCGCCGCGGCTTTGACCGCACCAACGAGAAGATCCGGGCCTCCAGTGGCGATGCTCTGCGCATCACCCATCGATACAGCGATGATGTCGGCGAAATTCTCAAGGAATCCCGGGGAACGGAAGCCCATTACACGCCTTCAGGTGACGAGATTTATGTCCGCTGCTACATCGAGTCATCCATGCCTCAGGAATTCCCGCTTCATGAGGATGACCGACAGAGAGCATGGCTTCAGCCGGTGGTCTACGGTCCCGCAGAATAGACAAATTCCGGGGGACAGTCCGTATTCCTGCTCCCATGTGCGTATCAGGTAACGATTGAGCCGAGGACAGAGATTCCCCGGGTTTCCGGTGCGGCGGGGCGATTGTCTGCCGGCTGCGCGCTTCAGGTTTCAGTTGATTCCGGCAAAGCGGGTCTCTGTTCCGATTGGCATGGCGGTATCGGCGTAGGGAAGGGAGCCGATGGCTCCAATGAAATAAGTTTCCGAGGCCACGGGGGCAGGGAAGGTGTTGCCGCCGAAAAAAGGAGCCAGATCAGTCATCGTGGGGGTGCTGCCTGTGCTCCGGCCATTCTCCATGGCCCACTGGGACTTGGCAGCCTCAATCTTCTTGAGGTTGTTGATGATATTCTGGCGCTGGGTCTGCTCCCGGGCACGGACCACACTCAGAAATGTAGTCGATGCCAGCAGGGCAATAATCGCTGTCACCACCATCAGCTCAAGTAAAGAGAATCCATTCCTGCAATTCCGCCCGTATTTTTTGTCCATCCCCGAGTCCATTCCGCTCTATCCCGTCTAATGTATCGAGCTTATCAGGAATTAGTTGAGCGGTTTAATTGTCGCTGAGCCGGCTGGAGGGGATGTTCTGCCGTGGCGGTATTCGCTTCACAGTGACCGATTTCATCGGCTATGGTCAGCCGATATCCGATGGAACTGATAACATTTTTCTTTTTTACGGGCCTGGTTGGATTTCTGACCTGGCGGATGACCCGGAAGGATGACCACAGCTCATCGACCGGCTACTTCCTTGCCGGCCGAACCCTGACTGGAGGATTCATAGCCGGGTCACTGCTGCTGACCAACCTTTCAACTGAGCAGCTTGTCGGCCTCAATGGCGGGGCATTCACCGACGGTATTGCCGTCATGGCGTGGGAAGTCATTGCCGGCGCCTCCCTGGTCGTCATGGGCCTTTTCTTCCTCCCCATATACCTGCGCGCCGGAATCGCCACCATCCCGCAGTTCCTCGAAAAACGCTTTGATTCCGCCACCCGGGGAATCACCAGTTTCATCTTCATCCTCGCCTACGCCCTCATCCTGCTGCCGATTATCCTCTATACCGGTGCCACCGGGTTGACCGGAATTCTCGACCTCGGGTCCCTCACGGGCATCCAGAATGACACCACTCTTCTCTGGGTCACAGTCTGGTTCATCGGTATTGTCGGGTCCATCTACGCCATTTTCGGGGGCTTGAGAACCGTTGCCGTTTCCGACACCCTCAACGGCTTCGGCCTTCTGGTTGGAGGAATCCTGATAACATGGTTCGGTCTCAATGCGGTGAATGACGGCGGAATCCTCGCCGCTCTCTCCACGCTCAAGGAAGCCCACCCCCAGAAATTCAATTCCATCGGCGGCCCGGGATCCTCG
>JAUIAG010000037.1 GCA_030425355.1 Verrucomicrobiia bacterium | reverse complement strand
CAGCCATGTCGGTATCCGGCTGTTATAAAAATGGTGAAATATCCTGTCTGTCGTGCCACACAATGCATTCCGGTGATCCGGCTGACCAGTTGAATCCTGACCTTACAGAGCAACAGATGTGTATTCAGTGTCACGATGGTCCCGAGTATACAACTGAAATATCCAGTCATACATTTCATGCCCCGGAGTCCAGTGGCAGTCAGTGCATGAATTGTCACATGCCGCGGACGGCCTATGCACTTTTCGGTGCATTGAGGAGTCATCAGATATCCAGTCCTTCCACGGCATCCATATCACGCCACAATGTTCCAAATGCCTGCAATCTTTGTCACCTCGACAAAACTATCGACTGGACACTTGATCAGCTGAGTGAGAGGTATGGGATGGAACGACTGAAGGCTCCAGAGCCATCAAAAGGTGTTTCAGGAGCGCTTTACTGGCTGCTGAGTGGTGATGCCAAGCGTCGAGCCATTGCTTCATGGCACTTCGGGTGGAAGGATGCTCAGATGGTTTCGGGCAGGTCATGGATGGCTCCCTTTCTGGCGCTGACTCTCCGCGATCCATATGGAGTTGTCCGCTACATAGCCCATCAGTCTTTGAAGACGCTGCCCGGGATGGAGGATTTTGACTTTGATTTTCTTGAGGACAACGAAGACAGGAAAGCCTCTGCCCATTCCGCACTGGAAAAATGGTTGAAAGTTCCGGACGATGCCGATGGGAAGTCGGCGGGAAGCGAGGTTCTGATCCGATCCGGCAGGGAGATTGATCAGAACGCTCTGAGAACACTGCTGAGAAACCGTGATAACAGTCCGGTCAGCATCAGCGAATAGGGGACCACTTCTGCCATTCAAAATCATTCCCATATAGCATCCCAAACCGGCTTCAGCATGGACAGCTGGAGATGATTGTAACGTAAATGTCACAATTGTCAGGGAAGTCAAAGTGTAGTCTCAGCGTCATGTCAGAAGATGGACACATGACCGGTTCACTGGTGGGCAGGGGTCGGCTGACCCGGATGATTGCCAGTGCGCCTCAGTGGGCCTTCGTTCTTTATGCGACGGCGGCGGGCTTCTGCACTTACTTCTGCATGTATGCTTTCCGCAAGCCCTTTTCTGCGGCGAAGTTTGAGGGAGAGGATTTCGGCTGGTTTTCCTCCGAACTGACACTGAAGAGCGCGATTGTAATCAGCCAGATTTTCGGTTACGCGATCTCGAAATACATAGGCATCAAGGTGTGTTCAGAGGTTTCGCCGGCGAGGCGGGCATGGATGATGGTCGGACTGATAGCGGTCGCCGAGCTGAGTCTTCTGGTGTACGGGCTGGTTCCCGGTTCATGGAAAGTTGTTCCAATCTTTTTCAATGGTCTGCCACTCGGAATGGTATGGGGACTTGTAGTGTGGTATCTCGAGGGGCGTCGGACCTCGGAAATCCTGCTGGCGGGGCTCAGCTGTTCCTTCATTATGAGCAGTGGGATCGTCAAGGATTTCGGGAGCAGGCTGATGAGCGGGGATATTGCCGCCCAGTGGGAATCAGTCCCGGTGGTGGGCGGGTTTATTGGCGATGCCATGGGATCGGTGAGTGAAGGCTGGATGCCCTTTGTGGTCGGCCTACATTTTCTTCCACTTTTTCTTCTATCCGTGTGGATGTTGTCGCGATTGCCGGGTCCATCGCCGGCGGATGAACTGGAGCGCACCAGGCGCGCACAGATGTATGCCGGCGATCGGTGGAAATTTGTGCGTCAGTTTGCTTTCGGTCTCGGGCTGCTGATTGCAGTCTATTTCGTGGCGACCGCTTTCAGGGACTACCGGGATAATTTCCAGGTCAACATCCTTGATAACCTCAAAGTGACGGACGATGCCGCGATCACCAAGTCGGAGACGACGGTGGCTTTTGTGGTGATGGGAGTCATGGCGGCCCTGAATGCCATACGGGACAACCGAAAAGGGCTGACTGCAGCCTTTATGGTGATGGGCTTCGGCAGCCTGATGATGATAGTGGCTCCGTCGCTTCAGAGTTCGGGCACCGCGACGGCCTATCAGTTCATGGTTCTCACCGGGCTTGGGTCGTATCTGATATACGTCCCGTTCAACTCAATGCTTTTTGACCGGATTATTGCCTTCACGCGCTTTTCCGGCACGGCTGTGTTCGCCATCTATCTGGCCGACTCGATTGGCTACACGGGCTCTGTGATCCTCCTGCTGATCAAGGACAGGATCTTTGCCGATGCCAGCCATCTGCAGTTTTTCAGGCTCTTCACCACATCGATCGGGATCTTCTCGCTTATTTTCCTGAGTGGAGCGCTGATCTATTTTCTGAAAAAGGACCATTCGAAGGCCTCGGCAGTCCCGGAGTCATAGTGCTTCCGGGTTTTCCCCGACACACAGTTGCCACCCCTCGAGAGGATTTTATTGTGCCGGGGGGTATTTTTTCAGATGGTGTGTGCTGACTGAGCGCATGAATGATCCATATTCAACCAGCTGGCACAGAGACAAGACACTTTTCACACCGGGGCCACTGACGACGAGTCTTTCCGTCAAGCAGGCCATGCTCCATGATGCAGGGTCCTGGCACTATGAATTTCACAAGGTGGTGAACTCAATCCGCGACCGGCTTCTGGCAATTGCCGGAGTTGAGCGGGAGAAGGACGGCTATGAGGTCGTTCTGCTTCAGGGCAGCGGCACATACGGGGTGGAGGCGACACTGGCCTCCGCAGTGCCGGAAACCGGGAAGGTGCTGGTTCTGTCCAATGGTGCCTACGGTGAGCGCATCATCGCCATGCTTCGGCTGATGAAAGTCGATTTTGATGTGATTCGCACCGCCGAAGATGTTCCACCGGATCCGTCGGCAGTTGAGAACACACTCCGTCAGAATCCCGATCTGACCCATGTGATCATGGTTCACTGTGAGACCACGACGGGGATTATGAACCCGATTCATGAGGTGGGGAGGATTGTGCGTGAGCAGGGCCGCCAGTTCATTGTCGACGCCATGAGTTCCTTTGGCGCCCTCCCGATCTCCTTTCAGGACGGATGCATTGATTATCTTATCTCCTCCCCGAACAAGTGCCTTGAAGGCGTGCCGGGTTTTACCTATGTGATTCTGCGACGGGCATTGCTCGAGGCCAACCGCGGCCATCAACGGAGCCTCAGCATGGACCTTCTGCACCAGATGGAATATTTCGAGCAGAAGGGCCAGTTCCGCTACACCCCGCCAACACACACCCTGCTGGCTTTTCACCAGGCGCTTCTTGAATTCGAGGAGGAAGGAGGCCTTCCCGGACGTGAAAAGCGATACCGCCATAACCACGCCGTCCTCATGGAGGAAATGACACGTCTTGGATTCAGAGCCCACCTCGATCCGTCCATTCAAAGTCCGATCATCACCTCCTTTCACTTTCCCGATGATCCGGCCTTCGAATTTAAAAAGTTCTACATGCTCCTCAGTGACCAGGGGATGATTATCTACCCCGGCAAACTGACCGACACCGAATGCTTCCGAATTGGAAATATCGGCCGGATATTTGAGCACGACATTCGTCAGCTGGCACTCGCCATCGAACGGGCTCTGAAGATTATGGGAGTAACACTGACCTGACCTGACAGGACAGTTATTTCCCGGGATTCTGCATCTCACGGCATCCGCGTGGTGAGCCATGCGGAACCACCGCTACTTTTTCATCAATGATTGCAACAGGAACCATATCTATCAATGGCCGCGAGTATCGACTGCCGCCGCGGCCAGTGGCTGTCATCTGCATTGATGGCTGCGCCAACGAATATCTGGACCAGGGAATTGCGCGTGGGCTGATGCCGAATATGGCCCGGCTCACCAGCGAAGGATTTCGCGGGATGGCCCGGGGCGCCCTGCCATCCTTCACCAATGTGAATAACGCGGCCATCGTCACCGGAGCCCCTCCCCGGGTCCATGGCCTTCCGGGCAACTTCTTCCTGGATCCGGAAACCGGGGAGGAAGTGATGATGAACTCCTCCAAATACCTGCGGGCGGAAACCATCCTTGCCGCGGCTTCAAAAGCCGGCCGCAAGGTGGCCTTCATCACTGCCAAGAACAAGCTTCTGGAGCTGCTCTCCGCCGGGATGGAGGGAATCGCCTTTTCCAGTGAAAAAGCCAGGGAGGCAACCATGGAGCGCAATGGCATTGCGGATGTCGAAAAGCTCGTCGGTCCAACCCCGGAGATATACAGCGGCGATGCCAGTGTCTACGTCCTCAAGGCCGGCGTTTCCCTGGTTGAAAACCAGCTGGCCGACTTTCTCTATCTGTCTCTGACAGATTTCATGCAGCATACCTATGCCCCGGAAGCCTCCGAATCCCTGGAATTCTACCGGGACATCGACACCGAGATCGGACGACTGATGAACCTCGGTGTGATCGTGGGCGGAACGGCTGATCACGGCATGAACGGGAAGACACTTCCGGATGGAAGCCCCAACGTCATTTACCTCGAGACCCGTCTGTGTGAGAAGTTCGGAGATGGTTTCAAGGTGATTCTCCCTATCACTGATCCGTATGTGAAACATCACGGGGCACTTGGCTCATTCGGTGCGGTTCATGTGCCGGCAGCGCTTGAAGGCCGCATCAGTGAAGTGATGGACTTCATCTGGTCTCTGCCCGGGGTGACCGAAGTCCTCGAGAAATCCCGCGCCGTGGATCTGCTGGAACTGCCGGCTGACCGGACCGGTGACATTGTGGTGATGTCGGGCCGTAATGTTGTTCTCGGCAGGACGCCGGCGCATCACGATCTGAGCCAGCTCGATGCCCCTCTTCGCTCGCATGGCGGACGATATGAAGAGATGGTCCCGATCTTCACCTCGCTGCCGCTGAACGGGGACTATCAGTCCAGGGTCCAGGGCGATGTCAGGAACTTTGACGTGTTTGATCTAACCTTGAACGGGGTGCAGCTGTGAAGGACTACAAGGCCTATATTGCCGGCAATGCCGTGGAAGCCGACGAGTGGATAGACGTCACCAATCCATACAATGGAGAAGTCGTCGGGCGCGTTCCATCACTCGGGGCGGATCATCTGGAAGCTGCCGTCAGGGAAACCCACCTTTCAGGCCATGAGGTCCTGAGCCGCTATCAGCGGTCCGAGATTCTCAACAAGGCCATGCAGCGGCTTCAGGATCGTGCCAGCGAGTTCTCCCGGCTGATCACCAGTGAAGCGGGGCTCTGTGTCCGCGAAAGCCGCTATGAAGTGGGCCGTGCCAGCGACGTTCTGCAGTTTGCCGCCATGGAAGCCCTCAAGGATGACGGGCAGGTCTTCAGCTGCGACCTGACTCCTCACGGCAAGGCGCGCAAGATTTTCACGCTGCGTGAGCCGGTCCGCTGTGTGGGGTCCATCACTCCATTCAACCATCCCTTGAACCAGGTGGCCCACAAGGTCGCTCCCGCCATAGCAGCCGGAGCCCCCACCATCCTCAAACCGAGCTTGAAAACACCGCTGACAGCCCTGCTTTTTGCGGAGATGCTCTACGAATGCGGGCTTCCGGGATGGATGCTTTCGGTGCTGACCGGCCCGGACGCCATAATCGCCGAGGGGATCGTCAGGCACCCCGATATCGACCTCATCTCTTTCACCGGAAGCGAGAAGATCGGCAAACGGATTTCGAAGGAAGCCGGATACAAGAAGCTGGTTCTCGAGCTTGGCGGAAATGACCCGCTGATTATTCTCGAGGACGCCGATCTGGACCTCGCCGTCAAACTGGCCTGCGAGGGGAGTTTCCGGAATTCGGGCCAGCGATGCACCGCCGTGAAGCGGATCCTTGTCGAGAAATCCATTCTCGATGAGTTCGTTTCCGGATTTGTGGAACTTGCCTCCACTTACCGCTGCGGTGATCCGGCCGACCCGCAGACACTCGTGGGAACTGTCATCGACGAACAGGCCGCCATGGTGCTTGAGGAACGGGTCAGGGCAGCGGAAAAGGCTGGTGCCAGAGTTCTGCTCGGCGGTTCACGCCATGGTGCACTTATGGAACCCACGGTCATCGTCGATGTCCCACGCGATGCCGAAATGGTCGTGCGGGAATCTTTCGGTCCACTGGCACCGGTTCTTGCCGTCGATGATCTGAATGATGCCATCGAACTGACAAACTCCACTGCCTATGGACTTTCCTCCGGCATAGTCACCAGGGATCTTCACAAAGCTATTGAAGCGGTGAAAAGGCTCCGGGTCGGCACCTGCAATATCAACGAGGTTCCCGGATACCGTATCGAGTGCAGTCCATTCGGCGGAATCAAGGATTCCGGCCTCGGGATCAAGGAGGGCGTGATTGAGGCCATGAAATTCATGACCAACGTCAAGACCTTCTCACTCCCGTGGTAAGCCGCCCTCCGGTTACCCGGGTTGCTCGACGTCCTGTGGAATCTCCGGTGTCGGCACAACCGACTCGGGGACCTTCCACCAATGCACCTCCCATGTCGGGATGGACTGACTGAAGCCTTTGAGAAAAGTCGGGGGGTGTGCCTTGAGCCACCTGTCAAAATCAGGCAGTGATGCGACCAGCTGATTGCGGGTTGTTTCCCCGATGCGGATGCGGCCTCTTCCGGAGGTGGCTTCCAGACGGGCGGCAAGGTTGACGGATCGTCCGAATACCGTGTAGTTGGAGATGTGCCGGGTTGAGCCGATCAATCCCACAATGGCCTTGCCCGAGTTAATGCCGGCGCCCATATCGAGCAATGGTTTCAAGGGAGTGGGGATTTGCCCGTCTTCCAGTTTTCTCCTGTTCTCCTCGGTTATGATGCGGTTTTCCTGTTCGCGCAGGACGTTCAGTTTGAGCATGGCCTTGTGGGAGGCGATGGTCGACTGCACGCAGTGGAGCGCATGCTCATCATCCGCGGTGGGGGCCCCCCAGAAAGCCATCACACAGTCACCGATATATTTATCGAGGGTCCCATTGTAGATCTTGATGGTTTCGGCCTGAATCGACAGGTTTTCGTTGACCGCCTGGAGCATGGATCGTGTCTGCAGCTCCAGAAAGCTGTCAATCTGTTCACCCTTGAGACCGAGCGATGAGGCGTACTCGTACCCCTTGGACTCAAGGGAATCGGTCATGTCGGTGAACCCGCGGATATCCGAGAAGATCGTGGTGATGGTTTCCGTGGAGCCCTGAATTTCCGATGTGTCTTCCTTGAGCAGGACATTCACCACATTGGGCGAGACAGTCTGGCCGAAAACCTTCCGGATACGGCTTTTTTCCTTCTGCTCGGACAGGGCGCGGTTGCCGATGTTGAGCACATGCGTGAGGCCGAGACCGCCGGCAACCGGCAGCGCCATGGGCAGCCAGAGATTCCAGAAGCTGAAGGCCTGAAAGGCGAAAATGACATAAAGCACCGCAATGCCAAGGATGGTGATCGAATCGTATGGAGCCCTGACCTTCAGCGAGATGAGTGAAGCCACAAACACCGTCATGACAAATATGACCGACTTCCACGGTTCACGGGTGACCCGGATGTAGTCATTCTGAATGATGCTGTTGGCGACATTCAGATGAGTCATCATGGCAAAGTCGGTGCTGCTCAACGGTGTGGAGGAAATGTCCCTGAGGTTGTTGCCGGTGGCATTGGAGCCGATGAGTATGAGTTTGTCGCGCCACTGTTCCATGAATCCGGCCGTGTCACTGAGCGTGTCGAAAAAGTCTGAAAGTGACGCCGTGGTGATGGATGGGGAATCAACCCGCAGTTTCCATCGAATGACGAAATTGCCGTCGGCGTCCAGAGGCACCCTGTAGATCAAGCCGTTCTGATCCGGTATTTCAAGGCGCGGCGGGTTGTCGAGCTCCGTGGCTTTGGCAAGATCAAGCCCGAGTTCAGCCGCCGCCATGATGAATCCAAGGTGCCAGTAGGTGATCTCTTCAAATGGCTTGTGATACCGGCTGCCCCCAAAGTATTCGATAATCTCCTCATCGGTGAATGGACCGAAATCAAATTTGGAATTCAATACGTCAAATTCTCCGTTCCCGTTCAATTTGACTTCAAACAGGATGCGCTCGACACCACCTTCCGCGTCCATGTCCGCCCAGTAAATTGATTCCGGTGTGATTATGGCATCCTCCGGCGGGAACCCCGAGGCCTCACCAATAGTCAGTTCAAAGATCTCATGCCACAGGCGGGTGGTGACCCTCGGACGTATCCGCCGCAGCACCCCATCGAAATCCGGCTCGGCGGAGATGTGCCCAACCTGACTGCAGGAATCACGAAAAAGTGCATTGGGCAGGACATTGTCCGTCATGGCCAATACCACATTGCCTGTCTGTCGGATGTCATCGGCAAAGACCTGGTCTGATTCGATAACGCCGCCACCCGGGAGCGGAAATACCGGGTGGTCGCCCCGTCGTTCCGCAAACAGCACGTCGTAGCAGATCAGCTGCGGCCGCGAATCCCGGATCAGATCCAGAAAATCCCCGTGAATGTATCGTGGAATGGGAAATCCGGTCCGATATGGTCCGTATATTCGGTGACTTCGAAGCGTTCCTGTCTCCAGTTTGCTCGCTGTCCGGTCGTCCAGAAACACCATCGCCAGGTTGGTGCTGACATTCGACGCTCCATCAGCCGCCGCGTTCACCCTCCAGTCGTAGGTCAGCGTCTCCAGTCGCTGCATCGGACGAAACCGGCTCAGTCGCGACTCCAGCACTCCCTCCAGCCCGAGTATGGCAATCGTCCCGAGGCCGATAAAAAGCGTATGTAAAACCTTGCTGTCCACCGGGCATCAACCATAGCAGAAACCCCCCGCATTGAGCATCAGGAAAAAGGAGCCTGGCACCCCGAAAAGGTGCCAGGCTCCTTTTTCCTGGGGCGCACCGTGAATAAAAATTCGGATTCCGGGGACTCGTATGGTTCCTGATTGGTGAGGTCGGTGGAAGTCGGGGAATATGCCTTTGACGGTGAGCGGTGCTGATCAGAACCGATATCATGTTCTCAACTGACTGAAGGAATAGACCGGCCAACCACCTCACCGCCCGTGCAGGAAAAAGGAGCCTGGCACCCTGCCAAGGTGCCAGGCTCCTTTTTCCTGCAGGGCAGAGGGACATAAAAAAACTCCGGTTCCTTGGAACCGGAGTTAATTCAAAAAATTATCAGGATGCGATCCGATCAGAGTTCGGAAGGTATTCCAGCAGGAGGCTCCTGGTAATCAGAGCTGCTGGATTCGACGCCCGGCTGGATCGGGGAGATGAAGCTGGTTCCCTGGTCAGTGCCGAGGTCGCGGGCAATGTCCATGGCGCTGCGGACAGTTGGCCTTCCAGGTCCAACAATTGGTTTACCTGCGTCTTCGAATCTGTTATTTCCGCGGATTTCATTGAGTTCGTCGACGGTAAGGCCGGGAAAGTCAGGGAAGATACCGTCGACAGTTGTGTCGAGGGGCACGACCTGCTGGAGATTCGGGTCGAACTTGAAGCCGGCATTGACGAGGAATGTCGGAACCTGTCCGTCAACGGAGTAGGCGACGACGACCTGTCCATCATAAACTTTGGTGGTGCCGTCCGCGGAGATGTCATAATCAGTACCGCGGATACCGGCAACCATGGTCGGGGTTACGACTTCGTAACGGCTGGCTGGAGAGGTCTTTTTGACCTGACCGAGGATGCGGCCTTCACGGAGGTTGAGGCTGGTTTCAATGACGATCTCGTCGCTGGCTTCGCGGAACTGAAGGCGATCGAGGGTCATATTGGAATTTTCAGTGATACGCACGAATGGTCCGTTTTCCCCGAGGAAAAGGTCCACATAGGAGCCGCCTCTGGTAACGACACGGGCTCCTTCGCTGAGGAAGAGGCCACGGGTGACAGAGCCTGAACGGCTGCCGTCGCTGTAGGAGGCGCTTCCTTCTACGGCCCTGACGAAGGCCATGTTGCGCTTAAATTGGGCTTCCGCATTGAAAGCACCGGCGAGGATAGCCAGGCCGAGGCTGAATGCGATGACTGTGAGTGGTGCTGATCGAACCAATTTCATGTTTTCTCCTGATTGAATCACTTTGTAAGAGATAGTGCTTTCCGGAAAAGCTTTTGTCAATCGGATATTCTTCCGGATTTGACTGAGTTTCAATCGTTTCAGAAAGAAGTACCTCAAGGGGTTAGCGACTGATTTTTCCGAAAATGAAGCGCTAATTCTCCTGCTATTTTGTTTCTTGTGGTGAAAAATTCAATTAATATCGCTTCCGGATGGCAAAAAAATTCTACGCGACGACCGCGATTGACTACGTGAATGGCCACCCGCATCTGGGCCACGCCTATGAAAAAGTGATGACGGACGTGCTGGTGCGGAGCCGCAGAGCGGAAGGGAAAGACACTTATTATCTCACGGGACTGGATGAGCACGGCCAGAAAGTCCAGCAGGCTGCGCGCGATGCGGGCATGGACCCTCAGGCCTACTGTGACGACCTTGCCACTGCATGGACGGATTTCACCCGCCGTCTGCAGCTTTCGAATGATGATTTCATCCGCACCTCGGAGAAGCGCCACAAGGAAGTGGTCCAGGCCATTCTGGACAAGCTGAACCGTGAGGGGCATTTTTACACTGCCGAATACAAGGGGTATTATTCTGCCCGGCAGGAGACATTCCTTACCGACCGCGACCGCAATGAATCCGGCGAGTTTGATGAGATTTACGGGGATGTGGTGGAGCTGAGTGAGACCAATTACTATTTCCGGCTGGGCTGTCACCAGCAGTGGCTGATCGACTATATTGAGGCCAATCCCGATTTCATATACCCCGACTACCGCCGCAATGAAGTGCTTGGATTTCTCAGGAACAACGAGCTTGAGGACCTGTGCATCACCCGTCCGGCGAGCCGGCTCAACTGGGGGATTCCGCTGCCTTTTGATCCCGACTATGTGACCTACGTGTGGTTCGATGCTCTGACCAATTACATTTCGGCTCCGGCGTCCCATGGTGACCCGTTGATCTGTGACACGCTCGGATTGAGCCGTGAGGGCCTGCCTGGTCTGGAGCTGTGGCCGGCCGACCACCACGTCATTGGCAAGGACATCATCAAATTCCATTCCGTGTACTGGCCGATCATGCTCAAGGCGATGGGGCTGCCGCTTCCAAAGCAGATTATTGCCCATGGATGGTGGCAGAAGGAGGGCAGGAAGATAAGCAAGACCACCGGCAACATCGTGGATCCGGTTGCTGTGATTGAAGAGTGGGGTCTTGATGCCTTCCGGTTTTACTGCATCCGGGAGCTGGATCTGGGGCCGGACGGGAACTGGACGGACAGCGGCTTTGAATCCCGGTATTCCGGTGAACTGGCCAACGGCCTTGGCAACCTGGTAAACCGGTCGCTGTCGATGCTCAAGCGCTATCGTCAGTCGGTTGTCCCGCCGGTGCAAGGCGATCTTGAGGAGGAGGCCACTGCCGTGATCGATCAGACCCGCGCCCATTATGAAAACCTGAAATTCCAGTCCGCGGTCCAGTCCATCTGGAGCCTCGTCACCAGGGTCAATCAGTACATAGACCAGACTGCGCCTTTCAAGCTGGCGAAAGATCCGGAGCAGTCTGGGAGACTGGGGGAGATTCTTTATAATACAGTGGAATCGGTGAGGATAATCGCGGTGCTTCTGCAGCCGCTTCTTCCCGATACGGCCGGGAAAATCGCGGACCAGCTGGCTATCGGGGGGAAGCTGCCGATTCTGGGCGAGCTGCGATGGGGGCAGCTGCCTGAAGGCCATGTGACAGGAAGTCCATCACCGCTCTTCCCCCGGCGCGACCTCATGAATTAAGCCTTATATTTCTGACGGCACTGCCGGCTGCGGGCCGGGGCACCGCTTGCATTTTGTCCATGCCCCGCCGATACTAACCGTCCTTTATGCTTTTTATTCGATGCAAAACCCCGCTGGTTCTGCTTCTGCTGGCTTTTTCATTCGGGATGACCGGGCCACTGACCGGTTTCGGCCAGAAGCTGCAGGTTTGTGCCTCGACACCTGACCTGGCGGATATTGCATTACAGGTTGGCGGGGAAGATGTGGAGGTATTCAGTTTTGCCCGGGGGCCACAGGACCCGCACGATCTCGTCCTGAGGCCCCAGCTGATTCGTCGTGCCGCCGATGCCGATCTCCTTCTACTGGTGGGGCGGGGCATTGAACACGCCTGGATTGACACCCTTCTGGACCGTTCGGGAAATTCAAAAATCCAGGAAGGGGGCCCGGGGCACCTTGACCTCGGTCTCAACGCGGCTGTCATCGGGGAACAGACCGGAATCGACGGGGAAAGCTCCGGACCGGGTCAGTCCGCTGCCGCCGTTGACGGGGTGCGCGACGTGCACCTCGAAGGGAACCCGCATTACCTGCTCGATCCGATTGAAGGACTGCGCGCAGCCCGCGAAATCGCCGTCCGACTCGGTGAAATCAAACCCGAAAAGTCCACGGCCTTCATGAATCGTTTTGAACAGTTCATGAAGCAGCTCATCGGCCTGATTGCCGGGGAAGAGGCAGCCGCAGCCTGCAATCCCGCCTCCCTTTCGGAGCTGCGAAGCGGTGAGGACTATGACAATTGGTATCAGCAGGAGATCGTGAATTCCCTCTCTGGCGGAATCTCCGGTCTGACCGGCCGTCTTGAGGCGGCGTCGCGCAGGCCGGTGGTCGGCGACCACGATCTGTGGGCGTATTTCAGCCGCCGGTTTTCTCTGGAGGTTGCCGGGTACATCGAGGAGCATCCCGGCATTCCGGCAGCCCCGGGGCACATGCAGAAGCTGATCCGCACAATGAAGGACCAGGGGGTTGGAATTATCCTCAAATCCACAT
This sequence comes from Verrucomicrobiia bacterium, assembly GCA_030425355.1. GTDB lineage: Bacteria > Verrucomicrobiota > Verrucomicrobiia > Limisphaerales > JAJOIW01 > JAJOIW01. Next base: position 12,517 of record JAUIAG010000037.1, on the reverse strand, counting down.
GGTTTTCCAGTCGTCCCGTGCGGATGGTCAGTCGGGCCTCCGGGGCTGAAGTGGTCGAAATGGCCCATCAGACTCAGGCTGTTGAAGCGGCCGGCAACTACCTGCAGCTCATGGAATACAACATCACTCAACTGGTCTCGGCCTTCACTGAGCGGTAAAAAATCCACCAATGCAGTCATCCAGTCAATCGTTCGCATTTTTCGGTCCTTCGACGGTGCCAGGTACCGTTGACATGGGCTTCACCGGTATGGAAGGGGCCCGGGACGGGATATGAGTGATGCCATGAAAGAAAACTCTGCTGAAGTCATCAGTGAGGAACTCGAGAGCCAGCCTGTGATCAAGGCCGAGCAACTGACCCTTGGTTATGGGCGCAGAGCGGTCCTCCACGAGGTGGAAATGGAAATTTACCGGGGGCAGTTCTGGAGCTTCCTCGGACCCAACGGTGAGGGAAAGACCACATTCATCAAGGCGCTCCTTGGGGCCCTGCGGCCCATGCACGGGCGCATCTTCTTCAGAAAGGATTTCGCCCGCCGCACACGAATAGGCTTTGTTCCCCAGGAAAATGAACTCAACCCCTCGGCACCAACCTCGGTGCGTGAATTCATACTGACCGGCCTTGTCGGGCTGGCTGTCGACGGCCGCCAGGCCCGCAAAAGACTGCTGCGGCTGGTGGAGCTGCTTGGACTTGAAAAGCTGCAGGGGCGGAGTCTCTGGGAACTCTCCGGGGGCCAGCGGCAGAGGGCCATGGTTGCCAGGGCACTGGTCCGCGATCCTCTGGTGCTGATCGTGGACGAACCGACTGCCGGGCTCGATCTGGCCGCCGCTGCCAGTGTCATGGAAACCATGACGTCCCTGAGCCGCGACCACGGCATTACTGTAGTGTCCGTCACGCACGATCTTCATTCCGCCGCCGAGCGATCTTCTCATGCCGCCCTCTTCCGACGGGGGCGGGTTGTCAGTGGCGATCTCAAATCCGTCTTCACCGGCGACAACCTCTCGGACACATACGGCATTCCGATTGAGGTGAGTTTTACCGACGAAGGCCGTCCCCGGATTCAGAGGGCCGGCGGTGCGGCGGTTTCATCCACTCCGGAGGAGGGGCAGGCTTGATGACACAGTTTTTCGAGAGCTTCGGATTCTTCTGGCAGACCTATCTGGCATCTCTGGTGATGTCGATGGTGCTTGGATTTCTCGGGGTTTTTGTGGTGACGCGCGGCCAGGTTTTTATTGCTGCGGCCGTTTCACAGGCGTCGTTGCTGGGGGTGGCGGTCGGGCTGCTGTTCGGTATGGATAACACCGTCCTGCTTGCCGTGGCCTTTTCGGTAGCCGGCGCAGTCTTCATCGGCCAGGGGATTCAGGTCCGGCGCTCGGCTTTCGAGGAACGCACCGCCCTGGTTTTCATCTTCGCGGCCAGTCTGGCTGTTCTGCTTCTCTCCTCCTATCCCAATGGACTGCGGCAGCTGCAGGCCGCCGCGTCGTCCTCAATACTCGGTGCGGGGATGGTCGAACTGGTCTTCTTCGCTCTTCTTGCCGCCGGCCTGGCCGGGTTCTTCCTCACCCGCAGGAACCGCATTATCCTCTATGTTCTCGATCCGGTGATGGCCGCGGCGGTGGGAATGAACATCGGGCTCTGGTCGCTTGGAATCAGCGCCGTCGTCGGGCTTTCCGTCGGCCTGTCCATCCACATCTCCGGTTTGCTTTTTGCCTTTGGAGCCCTGGTGCTCCCTGCAATGACCGCACGCAATATCGCTTCCGAGACCGGACTGATGTTCCTGCTTTCGCCTGTCATTGCTTTTATCGGCACTCTGGCTGGTCTGTTCTTCTCCGTGACCATGGACCTCCCTCCCGGCCAGACCTCCGTCTTTGCCTCCAGTGTGCTCCTGATGCTTTCGTGGGCATTCAGGCTGTTTCGATTCTGATCCCGGTTCACCTTTGTTCTCCTCTCCTCTCCACCTCCGTAAACCCGCTGTATGCACCGGGTGCCAGGCACAATCCGCCTGATGCCGTGGCGGGCATGAAGCGGAGAGGAGATCCTTTTGCCTTTTGCCGGATGGTATTTGTTGGCACTTTTATCGGATGAGGCAGCCGTTGTTGTCATTGGACTCAGTGACCCGATTATTCGGGGCTCGGGCTGCACTGGTGGATGTCAGTTTTTCGATATATCCCGGAGAGGTCTTCGGGTTGCTCGGGCCGAATGGCGCGGGAAAGACCACGGCGATTTCAATCATATCCGGGCTGCTTCTGCCGAATTCCGGTCGGGTGACCGTCTTTGGCCATGATCTGGCGCGTGAATCGATGGCGGCCCGGGAGCGCATGGGGGTTGTTCCCCAGGAAATTGCAGTCTATGCCGACCTCACTGCCCTTGAGAATCTGGTTTTCTGGGGACGCCTGGCGGGACTCAAACGTGGTGAATGCCGTGCCAGGGCCATGGAACTGCTGGAGGGCATGGAACTTGAAAAGCGAGCCGGAGACCGGGTGAGGGATTTTTCAGGGGGAATGAAGCGCCGCGTGAATATCGCCTGTGCGCTGATGCATGATCCCGATCTGCTTCTGCTGGATGAGCCAACGGTGGGAGTCGATCCGCAGGCCAGGGAGAGAATGATGGACTGGGTGAGAACATGGATCGGGAGCGATCGGGCGGTCCTCTACACCACTCATTACCTCGATGAGGCGGAGAGACTGTGTGACCGCATCGCTGTGATCGACAATGGGAGGATCCTGGCATGCGACTGTCTTCCGGAACTGGTCCGGTCCGTGAATGGCCATCAGCTCATTTCACTGGAGGGGGATTATTCGGGTCTGACCCGGGACCATGAGGTTTTCCTGTCCGACCATTTTCAGATGGTGAGGCGTGAAACGGCTTCGCTGGTAGTCACACCGAAGGGCGGTGTCGAGGCGGTGGAAGCCATCCGCATCATCCTCAACTCCGGTCTTCCGGTTGAGCGGATTGCTTTGCAGCGGGCCGGGCTCCATGAGGTTTTTCTTCACCTGACCGGCAAGGACCTGCGGGAATGAGTCATCTGTGGATCATGCTCTGGAAGGACTGGCTCAGGTCGCTTCGGAATCCGGCTCCGTGGGTGGTGCTCCTGCTGCTTCCGCTTGCCGTGACATTTATCATGGGATCGGCATTTGGCGGGGGAGGGGCCTCTGACGGGAACAGGCCGCCCTTGAAAGTCGTGGTGGTCGATGAGGACTCGAATCGTGCGGGCGATATTCTGAGGCAGATTTTCGGGAGCACCGCGGGTGCCGGCAGCAGCCGGCTGCAGCTCGATATTCTCGAAATGGACCAGGCCCGGGAACAGTTTCTTAAGAACCGCTACAACGCCATGATCGTAATCCCCGAAGGCTTTGTTGAGGCGTTGCTCCAGGGGCGGCCACTGCCGGCGGTGCGGTTGATAAAGAACCCGGCACAATCCATTTATCCCTCGGTCGTCGAGGACCTTGTTCATTCGGCATTGCAGAGGCTGGACCGGTTCCGGCAGCCGCTGTCCGCCGATATCAGCAGACTTTCCGCGAGGTTGAAATCCGGAGGTGCACCGGATGCTCTGACCCTGGCGGGGCTTTTCATGAGGCTGAGCGAGGACAGCGGCCGGATGCAAAGGACCTTCCTCGATCCGCTGGTGACAGTCGGTGAACGGGAAGACATTCCGGACCCGGAATCCGGAGCCGGCGGCGTCACCGGCTCCGACGCGGATGAAGCCGAGCCCATCTTCGCCATTGTCCTTCCGATGATGACCAGCTTTTTTCTGTTCCTGTGCGGTGAGTCGGCCCTGCGCGACCTCTACCGTGAATCCGAATCGCATACGATTCAGCGCTATCACTCGCGGTATGGAGGAGTCATCCCGATGATCCTCTCCAAATCCGTCTTCAGCTTTTCACTGGTTGCGGTCTGCGCCGGTATTCTTGTTTTCGGGGGCGGCTGGCTGTTCGGGATCTCGTGGTCGCGGCCATGGACGGCTCTCGCGCTCTGTCTTGCGTATGCCTTTTTCATTTCGGGAATGATGCTGTTTTTTGTCGGCCTGTTCGGAACAGAGAAGCGCATGCAGCTGTGGAGCAATCTCATCATTTTCGGCATGGCCTTCGCCGGGGGATCCCTTATAACCGTCTCCGCCATGCCCGGATGGATCCGCGATTTCCTCGCGCCGTGCCTTCCCAACTACTGGTTCATTTCATCCATGCATTCCAGCCAGCTGGCGCGCGGGTCCTATTCGCCATCGCTGGCCTTATCCTTGTTTCTCGGTCTGGGGCTGCTTCTGGGATGGGTGGCCATGTTCCGTATCCACGCGCTGATTCTCACTGGCCGACTGCGTTCCAGTTCATGAGATGAAGAAGATTTTTGCCATCGCCCTTGCTGACATGAAGTTTTTCCTTCGCGACCGCGTCGCGATCTTCTGGCTGTTTGTCGCCCCCTTCATGTTCATTTTCTTCACCGGCCTCCCGGGAGAGAATCGCCCGACCCATACCCATGAAAAGGATCCGGTCATCCACGTTGTCAACAGGGACACGGGAATCCTCGGAGCCATGCTGGTCGATTTTATCGGAAAGGGCGGCTTCGCCATGGCCGGAAACCCGGTCGATGACTCCGTCGAAGCAACGGTGGTCATACCGGCGGACTTCACTTCATCGATTGCCGCATTGGAGCCGGTCACCGTGGGGTTGGATATTGAAACCAGCCTTGATCCGGCGGCGGAGCTGCTGATCCGGGGTCGGCTGGAAAGGCGGGTATGGTCGTTCAATGCGGCGGTGGCCGGTCTGCTGGAGGAGGACGTCGCGGTGACCTCCGCCGTTCCGTTCCATCCGGAAGCCCTATCCACAGCCCTCGAAAAACCGGAGCCTCAATACCTCGATACCAGCTTCAGTGACATTCATCCGATTCCCTCGGGCTTTGATCATGCCTTTCCAGGCAACATGGTGATGTTTCTTTTGATGAACATGCTGATCCTCAGCGCGACGGGACTCAGCGAGGAGCGCCGCAACGGGATCCTCCGTCGTCTCGGAGCATTCTCCATCAGCCGCTGGCAGATTCTGTCCGGCAAAATCCTCGGCCGGTTCCTGCTTGGCAGTGTCTTCATCGCGGTGTTCCTTCTGGCCGGTCAGGTCGGCTTTCAGGTGCCGCTCACCGACCGGCTCCCCGGAATCATCGGCGTGCTCGCAGCCTTCTGTCTTTTCTCCTGCTCGCTGGGCGTCTTCCTCGCCTCAGTCCTCAATGACCCGGAAAAGTCAGTCGGGATCTGTGTTTTTCTGGCCATGGTACTTTCGGCGCTCGGGGGCTGCTGGTGGCCGCTTGAAATTGTTCCGGTGTGGATGCAGCAACTGGCGTCCTTCATCCCCACCGGCCTCACCATGGAAGCTCTGCACGGGCTGATCAGCTTTGGCAATCCATCATCCGAAGCTCTGGTGCCCGCCGCTGTCCTCCTCGCTCTGGCCTCCATCTTCGCCGTCCTCGGATACTGGAAATTCCGTTTCTACTGAAATGGAATTTGAATTCAACACCCTGTCGCCCCTGTGATAGAGTCACCCATGTTCACGTCATCCAGATCATCATCCGGTTTGCGGATACCGCGCCGGGTCCCGTGATCCGGCATGGATGGCAGACAGCAGCTGGATTGGCAGGCTGCCTTGAGGCGGAACACAACACAAATCCGGAGACAGATTATGGACGGGCAGATGAAAAGACGGGCATTCATGGCTGGCGTGGCGGCGGCACCTTTTGCGATAAGCGGGGCGGCGGCAGCCGAGGGCGCTGACGGCAGGCGAATCAGGATTGGCCAGATTGGCCTCTCCCATCCGCATGCACCCGGGAAGCTGGATGCCATCCGCGCGCTTCCGGAACTTTTTGAACTGGTGGGAGTTGCCGAGGATGATCCGAAGATGCGGGCCCGACTCGGCAACACCGATGGCATCCGATGGATGAGCCGGGATCAGCTCCTGGATGTCCCCGGTCTTGAGGCTCTGGCCATCGAGACTACTGTTCCCGATCTCATTTCCAATGCCGGTATGGCCGTCAGCCGCGGGCTTCACATCCACCTCGACAAGCCGGCCGGCACCGACTACCAGTCCTTTCTCGATGTGGTCGGGAAAGCCCGACGGGACCGGCTGGTGATCCAGATGGGCTATATGCTCCGATACAACCCCGCGTTCGAATTCCTTTTCCGGGCCCATGAAAACGGATGGTTTGGAGAGATCATCGAGATCGACGCGATGATGGGCAAGAAGGCCGATGCCGGACTCCGAAACGAACTGGCGCAGTTTCACGGCGGGGGATTCTTCGAGCTGGCCTGCCATATCCTCGACACGGCTCTCTTTCTGATGGGGACTCCGGACGATGTCAGCGGCTTCCATCTCCGCACCGGGGAGGACACCGGAGACGCCTTCGCCGATAATCAGCTCGCTGTTCTCAAATACCCGAACGCCCTGGTGTCACTCCGATGCAACCATAACGATCCCTTCGGCTTCGCAAGGAGGCGGTTCAATCTCATCGGATCCATGGGCGGCATGGAAATCCATCCACTCGAATCGGGACGCTTCACCCTTTATCTGGATCGCCCGCGAGGGGATTTCGAAAAAGGAATTCACGAAGTGGCCCTTCCCGATGCCGGTCGCAGCTACAGGGCGGAGTTCCGCGACCTTGCGCGGGCGATCCGCGACGGCTCAGGACTTCGCTGGAATTATGATCACGATCTCCTCGTGCAGAAAACGCTGCTGCGGATCTGTAACATGCCGGAGTAACCCCGGTCATGCCAGCTTGCTGAATCGCTTCTGCGGGTATATGTTTCTCCTGTTCGCCTGCCGTCTGATGCGGCTGCGGGAGTCCACTTACATTCCCATTATTCCGGAGTCATTGAAGATGAGATCCATGTCCGAGTTCGTGAAAATTGCCGTGGTGGCCCTGGTCATCCTCTCACCCTGCGGAAGTCCTGACCTTGACGCCCGCGATCATTTTCTTGTTCTCGGCGGCGGCTACTCGCCGACCGGTAATCAGGTTTCATTGGAAAGGAATGTCATTTTCTTCCGGAAGATGTTGAATGAGCGGTTCCCGGAAGGGACTCCCGTGGAAGTGTTTTTCGCCGATGGAAACGATACCGATCCCGACCTTCAGTATGAGATTTCGATGGAGTCGATTCCCAGAGCCAATCGATACATGGCGGCTCTTTTCGGTTCCCTGCAGAACCTCAATCTCCGTTATCGCGACCACCAGTTGCCGGAGGTGGATGGGGACAGTTCGATGGATTCTCTCAACAAGTGGGTCGAGGAGCATGGCGCGCAGCTGACTCCGGATGACCGGCTGGTTCTTTACGTGACCTCCCATGGAGCCAAATCACGTTCCAAAGAAAATGATTTCAACTCCAGTATCATGCTGTGGAACAACCAGCGGCTTGAAGCCAGCGAGCTGGCGCAGGTTCTAACCAGACTGCCCGCTGAGGTTCCGGTGGTGATGGTCATGGTGCAGTGCTTCTCCGGCGGGTTCTCCCACATGATCTTTCAGGAAGCGCTGGCCGCCAACGGCATGTCCGACCGGCCGATCTGCGGGTTCTTTTCCACGCTGCACACCCGTGTGGCAGCCGGGTGCACCCCTGAGATCAATGAGGAATTCTACGACGAATACAGCAGCCATTTCTGGGCTGCCATCCGTGGCCGGAACCGGATGGATGAACCGGTCGACATTCCCGATTATGATGGCGATGGAAACATTTCATTCGACGAGGCGCACGCCTACACGCTGCTCACTTCGAGCAACATCGATATACCGGTCAAGACCAGCGACGCATACCTCCGCGAATATGCGCCGACACGGTCCGAGACCAGTCCGCAGTTTCTGGATTCACAGTCTCCGTTTTACCAACTGATGAGTCTGGCATCCGTCAGTGAACTGGCGGTTCTCGACGGCCTGTCGAGGCAGCTTGATCTCACTGGTCTGGACCGCGCGGCCGAGGCTGTTCAGCGCGCCGGGTCCATTGAAGAACGTCGTAAGGAACTGTCCGGGAAAAGCGGGGACCTCCAGCGCGACATCAACCGCCTGCGCGGCAGTGTGCGCAACCGACTTCGCAACCGATGGCCCGAGCTCTACAACCTCCTCACACCTGAAGCCGTGGAACTTGTCACAGTCCGCGCTTCCGAGTTTGTGGCCGCCGTTGAAGAGGACGACGACTTCGCCGAATTTGAAACACTCTCCGCGCAACGTCATGACATTGAAATGCAAAGAGCGGGCCTCGAGGAGCAGTGGGTCAGGTATCAGCGGTTCCTGCGCGTGCTCGAAAACGTCGCTTTGAGGAACAACATTCTCGTGGAAGGTGATCCGGAGCGCATCTCCCGGATGGAGCAGCTCATGGCTCTCGAAAATTCATCCTTTGATTTCCTCCGGCTGCAACCGGCAGAACCCGGTTCCGGAGAGCCGGAGGAGGAGCAGGAATCCGATCTCGCCGACGCGACTGTCCTACCGTGACCGGGAACCCATCGATGGTGGGATGAGGGCCGACAGGGCGCGCTGCCCGGCGTCTTTTGGTTGCCCGTGGCTGCCATGGCTGGTATGAACCCATGCATGCCCTTCAGACATTTGTTTCTCGTCGGCTGCGTCGCCATGATGGGGCTGGCTCCCGCCAGCGCTCAAAAGGTCAGTCTGGTCATTGATGCCGGCGGCATGGACCGCCTCCATTCGATTGCGGATTTTGAATGGCCTGCATCCCTGGGCGTGAATGGAGACCAGCTCTTTGCCAGTGAGGACGGACAGCACCTGGTGCGCGTCCGCAACGGCATGGCGACTCTCTTGGTCCGGAAGATCCCCGCCGGACAGTCCATGGAGATTAGGGTGGAACGCATGGATCCATCGCGCGTCATGAGCGCCATCAGCGCAATCCACCACGACGGCCGCTTGTCTTTCCTCTCGGCTGCAGGTCAGACACCGGTGGAATATCTCACCAGAGTGGAACTCCCGGAGGGCAGGGGAGAGATTGATCCGCTGTATCACCGGGCCGGATATCTTCATCCGGTGCGCACGCCTTCCGGTGTGGTGATCAGCGATGACTACCCCGAAGCCCATACGCATCACCACGGCATATGGTTTCCGTGGACAAAAACCGTCTTCCAGGACAGACACCCCGATTTCTGGAATATGGGCGGCGGAACGGGACGAGTCGAATTCACCGCCCTCGACAGCTTTCATAACGGACCGGTTTACGCCGGATTCTCCACCCGGCACCGGTTCATCGACATGACTGCCGATCCGGAAGTCACCGCCCTCCACGAAACGTGGACCGTTCGCGTCTATGCGCCACTTCAGGATCCGGTGCCCTGCCATATCTTCGACCTGCATTCGGTTCAATTCTGCGCCACCGAATCCCCCCTCATCCTTCCGGAATACCGCTATGGCGGACTGGGATTCCGGGGACACGAACAGTGGAACGGCGTCGAGAACTGCCATTTCCTCACATCCAATGGCGAAACCGACCGCATCAAGGCTCACGCCACCCGGGCCAACTGGTGTCACATCGGCGGTCAGGTGGATGGCCGGTGGGCAGGCATGGCAATTCTGTGTCACCCCGATAATTTCCGATCCCCGCAGCCCATGCGCATCCACCCGCATGAGCCGTTTTTCAACTTCGCCCCATCCCAGGCCGGGGACTGGGCCATCGAGCCGGGAAAACCGCATGTCTCCCGCTACCGCTTCGTCGTCACCGACGGAAAGCCGGACCCAGAGTTCCTCAATCGACTCTGGAATGACTACGCCACCCCGCCGTCAGTGACTGTCAAAACGCTTTCAGTCGGGCCCCAATGACCAGCATGGTAGCTGTTCAAGCCATCGACGGCCTTTTCCGGCTTTTGATTTAAGCCGGGAATTTACCGTCCGTCCCTGGCGGATTTGAGGAACCCTGCAGTCTCACAGCATTCCGCCACCAGGTCCTTTGTCCCTGCCAGACAAGCGACCTCCGGAGCTGCCAATACAGGTCATCATCACGGCGGCTCACCATGCACAGTCGTCGTCTGCCATCGGATCATCAGCTCTGACTTGCAGCAAGGCGTCTGCTCCAATCATATTTCCGCTTGGACACCCGCCAATATATTCCATCCGTTGTCGCCACTTCATTGTCCGCCTCCCACATCTGTTGTAATAATTTTGACACCAAATGAAATCAAATAAACTTCAACCATGAATGGAAAAACTTTTCCCTGAGCTGGTAGCTACAGTTATAGTATGAGCGGTTGGTCCTGTTGCAGTAAAGCAGGAGTGATTGGGCCTCAGCAAAATTGTTGAGGAGCTGGATGGCAGGCTTTCATGCATAATCCATCATTTTGACGAGGTTCAAAAGGCGGCTGGTCATCCAGCCCCCGAGTCACTTTTCTACTGAGGATGGTAAGACTAAACACTCAGAAAATACCTGACAGCAGGAATGAAACAGACCGCCACTGCTCCTGGCTGCTGCATTGGCTCTGTACAAAAAATCGCTGGACTCAACAGGGTTCCCCGCTGTGAGTGAGCTTTAACGTTCCAGTAAAAAAATGAATCTATCTGCAGTCGTAGAAAAAATAAGAGACGAACACTGTCGTCCAGAGGATGTTCCGGGATTTGATCCGAAGAATGGTAACGAGAAAGCCATGTTTCTATTTCTTTTTGAGGCCCCTGGTGCAAAGGCCCTGGAAACTGGATACGTATCTTTTGATAATCCAGATCCAACTGCGAGAAACTTCAAGCAACAGCTTGAGGAAGCCGGGATACAACGGAAAGAGATTGCTGTTTGGAATACGGTTCCCTGGTACATAGGTAATCAAAGCAAGTCTTCCATCAGAGCCGCTAAGAAGCAAGATATTCAGGCAGGTATATCATACCTGCAGTCAGTTGTCGAGGCTATGCCCGACCTGAAATGCATAGTTCTCGTTGGTAGTGCTGCGAGGCGTGCACATGTCTTTTTATCTCAAATCACAGATGCGAGAATACTGAGCTGTCATCACACTTCAGCGAAAGTGATGAATGCAAACCCAAGGGCTTCTGAAGAAAACGTTCGTGTTTTCCATTATATGAAGCAAACATCAAGTAAAAATCGTTAATCAAGGCAGCATCTGGCCAATGTGTGATGGTACTTAAATCATCAGCCGAGTCCAGGTGTTCTACTGAATAATTTTGCATATGATTATCACTGGAAAAGCAATGTTCATCGAGGCGGATTTCGATAATGAGCAAGAGCTCGAGGATGTCGTTACTGCCAATGCGGAATATTTTTTCGGGTCATCTTCAATCTTCGTTTCCAAGAAGTTAATTAAAACTAAAGACGGTTTCGGAACTATTCCAGATGGTTTCGCATTGGATCTCGCATCCAAAAATTGGTATATTGTCGAAGCCGAATTAGTCCATCATAGCGTTTGGAGTCACATAGCTCCCCAAGTTGCCAAACAGATGATCGCTGTAGGCACCATGGAAAGTCGTCAGCTTCTCGAGGAGATGGTTGTTCAAATGTATGCAGTTGATGTGGAGGTCAAAGAGAAGTTCAAAACAGAAGGGATTAAAGAGATAGATATACGGAAGGTTGTCGGTGGGATTCTAAGTTCGCCTCCTATTGTCGGTATGCCGATAGACAAGATTTCTCAAGATCTTCGGGAGTGGGCTGCGACATTAAAGAACGATGTAAAACTTTGGGTAGTAAAGAAATACATTGAGTTTGGATCTCCCGAGAATGTTGCCTATGAGATTCCCGAAGAGTATAGACCTGTGCTGGATACCTTAGCGACTCAGAAGCCATCAAAGTCAGGGATGGCGTTCTATGATGTCTCACTCCTGGACTTAGTCGAAGCACAGCTTCTCCAGGATGGTGAGGAGTTGGTTATGGCCTACAGGCCTCGTGGAGGAACTCTGAAGCGATATAAGGCTACCATTTCTGCAGACGGATCCATGACTATTCTTGGAAAGAAGTTCAAGAGTCCATCTTATGCAGCACTTCTCGGATTACAGGATGCAGGAAGCGATAGAAAAACTGTCAATGGATGGACAAGCTGGAAGAACAAGGACGGGGAGTTACTTGCGGACTTGCGAAGACGCTTTCTTTCCATAAGCGCCACAGACTCAGAACAAGTATCGTCAGAGAATGACCTCTAGCGCAGCCATATCCTATGCTTTGACTTGGTTCAGTCTTCTGTTCGCGGTACGCAAGATGATAGATGCCGATAGATGAGCGGAGCCCATTTTGCGGAGCGATGGATTGGAATGGCTTATATTCAGCCGGCCGACGCTGAGGGGTTTGCTCACACGATTGCAGATGCCCTTTCGCGCCTCCCAATGCCTGAATCGAAATGGGATTAGTTCTCGACACTTCCGTCCTGATAGGTGCCGAGAAATACCTCCACCCCATTGGGGCGGTCATGTTTTTGGCCGGTGTTCCCGGGCTTTCGTCGTCCGCCGCGTTTCGGCGTGTGTAGATGGGAGTATAACACACAGCCGGCTGGGTGCGTATTCGTGTGATTATTCGGGAGAGACCGAGTCTTCCAGGAACGGCCTCCGCCCGGAAGCCCCCCTTCCGGGATCGCCGGCGTC
>JAUIAG010000036.1 GCA_030425355.1 Verrucomicrobiia bacterium | reverse complement strand
ATGGCAGTTTCGGGTGGAAAGACGGCCCAGGCCGGGATCCGGAAGCTGATATCCGGACGCGGGAATCTTCTGGAGTGGAAAGCGGCAATGGCGGCGTATTCGAAGTATTTTGAAGAGCGGAGCCATCAGCAGGCCCATCGGCGGAAGGCGGTTGACAGCAAGGAGAGGTTGAACTCTGAAATACCCGCGACAGAGGCCGTTGAGGAAAACCCTCATCCGCTGCTGACGCGGGTTCGGTATTTCACGGAAGGATTGATACTGGGGAGCTGTGGCTTTGTGGAGAATTTCTTCCAGGAAGTTTCCGAACCCCTCCGAAGGCGTTTGCGAAAGCCTCACAGGTTTCTGGAACAGGATACCGGAGAAATCTACTCATACCGCAGGTTCAGGTCCTGAATAGACGGACTAAGGTAGAGACCCTTTTAAATTTCGGACGGATTAACCAACGCGACATAATCTTCTCACCTGAAGGGCTGACGTGATGAGGAGTTAAATCTTCCGTCACGGCACCCGTTGCAGACCTGCGTACCTATTCGATGAAAACAACGAGTTTTTCCCCGCCGCCCAGCCTGATCACCACCTCCTCCAACAAGGTGCCAGCCTCTATTTTCAAGGAATGGCCTTCAAGGTGCCAGCCTCCATCTACTTGGTAATTTTTGAAAAAAAGAGTCTGGCACCTGGGAGTAGGGCTTGCGTGGGGTGATATGATGTGGGTTCGGAGTTGAGAGAAGCAGATGCGAGAGTTTTCGATCAGTTTTGAGTGTGTGATCCGCACGCTGGACAATGGGAATTACTGGGGTGAGGTGGCCGGTTTTGAGGAACTGTCGGCCTATGAGGGGCAGTTGAACCGGGTCAAGTCCGGGCTGGTGGACAGGTTGAAGCAGATACTTGAGGATTTTGAGCCCTACGAGGTGAGTGGGCTTTCAAGTCCAAGGCAGGTCAGCAGTTCGGCATTCACGCTGGAGGTTCCCTCCGGGCAGAGGAACCGATTGTGGCAGAATCCGCGGAAACTCCGGATTCATTATTACTGGTGGGAGCTGCCGAATGGATACTTTGCTGCGCGGGTTCCCGACCTTCAGTTTCAGCTGTATGCTCAGGGTCTGGAGCAACTGGAGGAGAAACTGGTGCGTCATTCTCTGATGGCACTTCGTCATGTGATGGAGAACCGTTCACTTGAGTTCGTCCGTCATTTCAGCCGGACAGAGAAAATGGAAGTGGTGACCATAGATGTTCCATATAAGGCGAAGACCCCTGTTGAGATGGAAGAGGAGGAGTCATCCGTCTCGTCGTCATCCGGGAGCGAAACTGTGTTGCAGAAGACCTGCACGGATTTGACCCGTGAGAAGATCCAGCCCTGTTGGGAAATGGAGACTCTTCTTGAGGAGCTGGGGGAGATATTCACCGGGCAATCGACCGAGTCGGCGCTGCTTGTGGGGGGATCCGGTGTGGGCAAGACCGCCGTTTTCGGGGAACTGTACCGGTCACGCGACCAGTATGGGATGTCGGGCTGGAAGTTCTTCATGACATCCGGAGCGCGACTGGTGTCGGGGCAGACGGGTTTCGGGATGTGGCAGGACCAGTGCGTGAAGCTGGTGCGCGAGGTGGCGGGCAAAAAGATCCTCATTCATTTCGGCAATCTTCTCGAGCTAATCCAGTCCGGGCGCAGTGTGCATAACAAGCGGGGAATCGGCTCGTTTTTGAAAGAATCGATTCAGAGAGGCAACCTTACGGGGGTTGTGGAGTGCACTCCTGAGCAGCTGCATCTTATTGAACAGGAAGACCCGCAGCTTCTGGCCGTTTTCCGGGTGATTCGCATGCATGAGCCTGATCATCCAACCGTCCATCGCATCCTGGAAAAATTCGCGACCACCTACCGGCCTGAAGTTCAACCCGGGCCGGGTGCACTTGAAAAGCTGGAGGATCTCCACAGACAGTTTGCCACCTACTCTGTTTCACCGGGGAGACCACTTCGGTTTCTTCGGAATCTACTGGATGATCTGTGTTTTCCGAGGGATGGGGAACCACCCGGAGATTCCACCGTGAAGCGTTCCGGCAGCGGGCGAAATCGTCGAAAGCAGGGGGAATCCGTCCCGCAGCGGTATTTTCATGCTGAAGAAGTGACCCGTGCATTTTCCGAAGAGACCGGTCTTCCGCTTTTCATGCTGGAACCGCTTGAGCCCCTGGACATGAAGGCTGCCCGGAAGTGGTTCGAGAAGCGGGTTATTGGTCAGACACTGGCGATCAACCGGGTTCTCGACCTGCTGGCTCTGGCCAAGGCAGGACTGAATCGTCGTCAGAAACCCATTGGATCACTTTTATTCATTGGCCCAACCGGGGTTGGGAAAACCGAACTGGCCAAAGCACTTGCTGCCTTTCTTTTTGGCAGTGAGGACCGGATGATCCGCTTCGACATGGGCGAGTTCAGTGATCCGATGGCCCATATCCGCCTGATCTTCAGTCGTGGACAGGAGGAGGGGCTTCTGACTGCCCGGGTTCGTGAACAGCCATTCAGCGTGATCCTCCTCGATGAATTTGAGAAGGCAAGCCCCCGTGTCTTTGATCTTCTCCTTCAGGTATTGGGAGAAGGGCGGCTTACCGACGCGGCCGGACGCGTTGCGGATTTCTCCAACACCGTCCTGATCATGACCTCCAATCTCGGAGTCAAGAGCTACCAGACCGGCTCACTCGGCTTTGGTTTCTCGGACAGGGTCGATCCGGTCGAACACTTTACATCCGAGGTGAAAAAATTTCTCAGGCCGGAGATGTTCAACAGGATTGATTCGATTGTTCCATTCGGGCCGCTGGATCGCGAAACTGTGGCCCTGATAACCCGGATGCAGCTTGAAAATATCCGTTGGCGGGATGGACTTCGGGGCCGGGGCGTTGACCTCAGACTCGAGGACGACCTCGTCGACATCATTACCCGTACGGGGTTTGATCCCCGTTATGGTGCCAGGCCCCTCAAACGGTGCATTGAATCCATGATCCTTCGGCCACTTGCCTCTGAACTGACGGCGCAGTCCCCGGATTTTGCCATGGATGTGCTGGTGAGAGTGGATCATGGCGAACCCGCTTCGACAGCAGGGTCCGCTGGATCTGTTGCTGATGGGAAAGTGCGGTTTGAAATCAGAATCCAGACAGACGAAAACGGACAGCCTGTTCCTTCCAGTCGGACACGGCAGGCCAGTATTCAGATCTCGGACCGTTGTTCGACGCTTCGTCGGAAGATCAGGGGGATGCCCGGCAAGGGCCTGTATATTGCCACGCAGAGCCGGCTCAACCGGATGCAGCAACTGGTCCGCAAGTCCGCTGCTGACAAGTCCGCTGCAGGCGCGGAGACCAGGCGGGATCACGAAGGCGTGATTCGCGCGATCGAAGCACTTTTCCGGGAGCAGGAACAGCTCACCGAAGAGGTCGATCAACTTGAATCCGGCGTTCTCCAGAGTATATACAGCCAGCAGTCGCTCGATGAACCGGGTGTGCAGACCCGCCTTCTGGAGTACGAACGGCGGCATGAGAAATTCCGCCGGGATCTCTATCGGTTGAGTGTCACCAGCCACCCCGACCGGGTTCTCCTCCTGCTCTACGGTTCAGATAGAACCGGCATGGAAATGCTCCTCCGCGGGTATATTGCCCTGGCGGAACGTATGGAATTCTCAGTTCAGTTTTATTTCATCCGGACTGTGGACGGCGGTGATGATGTTTTCTTTGTTCCCTCTCACGAACCGGCAGCAGCGAATGTGCGGGCTGCGCGCCTCGGGGATGCGATGGGAGTGGCTCTTGAAATCGAGGGCCCTGACGCGTGGCTTTATTTTCAACCGGAGACCGGAGTTCACCGCCTTTCCCGCGGGCGCAATGATCCGTCCTGTTTTGTGGAAGCCAGTCACGGACTGCCCCGAATTCAGGGCGTTCAGAGTTCCTGCAGAAACGCATCGGACGGGGATACAGGCATTCCCAGGTCCTTTGGCGCCGGAGAGCCCGGGGCCGTTGTCACCATTCCGGAAGGCTTTGGCGGCCGCAGTTTCCGTCCCGAAGCATCCGAAGTCCGCAAAGTGCAGATGGATGCCGGCCGGTTGTCTGATTCTCTTCTTGGGAAAATTTCCTTTTCCGGCGACCTTTCGGACGAGCTGCCGGACCTGATCATCCGGCGCCTTCAGCATCTTATCGAAAACCAGCTCACAAGTTGAAATTTTCCATTCCAGTGTATGTGGAGGAACTGGGGGGGCAGCAGGACGGCCCGCTCAGGTCATTCCATGTGAAGCCGCTTTTTCATGGAGGCATGGGACGCCGGGGGCCGGTGCTGTCCCGCGTCATGGCCCGGTTCACCAGTGATCTGAGGCGCAGTCTCAAGACGGAGGCCGGCGAATTCGATCATCGACGGCTGGTGACATGGACCTTCGCTCCGGACTACGAGGAGGAAATCCTCGAACTGCATCTTTCCATCAAGAAGGGATCACTTCGCAGAAAATTTCTCGTGGTCTGGTACGAGCTGGAGGGTGAGCGATATGCCATGATTCCCGAAGTCGAGGGGGCTGTTTTCGAATACAGTCGTCACGACGATCTTCGCAAGCGGTGCAGTGAAGTACTCGAGGAAATCCACCGACGCTGTGAGGCGGACGAGGAACCCTGTTTCTGGGCTGACCCTGCCTTCACCATTGCCAATACATGGACCACGGCCGTGGACATCAATCTTGAAATACCAACCTCCCCGCGCGCGCGTTCCGAGCAGGACCTCTTCTCACTATTCGGCATGGACGAGGAAATGTCCGGGGACATGGAACTCGAAAGTGTCGGCCATTGTCTGACTGAACTGTATCCCGATGGTCTCAACCGGACATTCGGGCGCAAAAGGGAGGTCGTGAGGGTCACGAACCTGCTCGAGCACGGCGGAAACCGACCGGTGCTTATTATCGGACAGTCCCTTTCCGGCAAGACCGCCCTTGTTCATGAAGTGACATGGCGGATTGCTGAGGACCGGCGCCGGCGGTCGCGGGAACAGGAACGCATCTGGCACCTTTCCCCTCAGCGGCTGATTTCGGGCATGTCCTACGTGGGGCAGTGGGAAAGCCGTCTCATGGCCATACTCAAGGAGAGCAGCAAACGGCGGCATGTCCTTTATTTCGACGACCTGCCAGGGCTGTTTCAGGCCGGGCAGACGGCGGACTCGCAGCTCAGCGTGGCGGATGTTCTCCGCAGCTGGATGGAGAAGCGTGAAGTGCGGGTGCTCGGTGAGATCACTCCTGAAGCATGGCGCAAGCTCCGGGAACGCGACCGGCGATTTGCGGATCTTTTTGATGTGGTCCATCTGCCGCCGGCATCGGATGAGGAGACAGTGGCAATAATTGTCAGTGTCCAGCGTGAGCTGGAATCCCGCAACCGCTGTGAATTTCACCCGCAGGGGCTGCCGCTCATTCTCAGACTTCTGAAGCAGTATTCAGCGGATACCGCCTTTCCCGGGAAGGCCGTCCGTTTCATGAATCAGCTGGCGCTGCGCAACAGCGGGAAGTCCATAGGTGTTTCCGAGGTCCTTGAGCACTTCAGTTCCCAGACCGGCATGGACATGGACATCCTCGACATGCGGATAAGACTGGCGAGGAAGGACGTCGAGTCGCGGATGAAGTCGATGATCGCCGGGCAGGAGAAGGCGGTGAGCGCCATGGTGGACATCGTGATGATGGTCAAATCGCGGCTCACGGATCCGTCCCGGCCTGTGGCGACCATGCTCTTTCTTGGCCCGACCGGTGTTGGCAAGACGGAAAGTGCCAAGGCTCTGGCGAGGGTGCTTTTTCAGAACCGCGACCGGCTGATCCGTTTTGACATGAATGAGTTTCTCGACCCGGGATCAGCCCAGCGAATGATAGGCACACCTTTCCGCGAGGAGGGGCTTCTGACCCGCAAGGTGCGACAGCAGCCATTCAGCGTCGTCCTCTTCGACGAAATTGAAAAGGCGGATCCGGAGATCTTTGACCTGCTTCTGGCGGTCCTCGGTGAAGGCCGTCTCACGGATGCCATGGGCCGGACCGTCAGTTTTGCCAACACCGTTATCATCATGACTTCCAACCTCGGAGTCAAACAGGCCCATTCGCGCGCCGGCTACGGCTCGGAAGCTCCGGAACAGGTCGAACTGGCCTACCTCTCCGCCGCCCGGCAGTTCTTCAAACCCGAGTTCTTCAACCGCCTCGACCACGTCATTCCCTTCCGCAGCCTCAATATGGAGGAAAGTGAACGGGTGGCACGCATTCATCTCCAGCAGCTGGCCGGACGCTTCGGACTTCAGGAGCGGCGATGTTTTCTATATTACCATCCGGGCGCCATGGCCCTGCTGACGCGACTGGGATTTCACCCCCAGTATGGGGGCAGGGCCCTGAAGAGGGTCATCGAGAAGCAGATTGCCGGGCGTCTTGCCATATTGCTGGCTGCCGAGCCCCTGCATCAGCCACTTTACATCAGCGTCAGTGCCGATGGGGGAGAGTTCAGGATTGAATCCAAAGCACTGGATTTCGCCGGGCGCCATTTTCCTGCCCTGGAAGTGGTTCAGAACCGAAGGATCGTCAGGCAGCTTGAGGAGGATGCCGTGGCATTTCTTCAGCATTGTCGTCAGCGCATGGCGGTTCTGGCTCCGAGAGATCTGCAGCTGGCCAATCAGAGTTCGCGCTCCCAGCTCGATTACCTGCTCATTCTGGAACAGAACCACCGGGTGACCGAAGGCTTTGATGCCATTCGCGACATTATGGAGCAGGGGAGCCGCAAGCCCCTGGCTCCGGTCAACAGCCCCACATTCGCTTCCAGAAGTGACTCCGATCGGCGGTGGGCTGCCGGCTCACAGCGGAAGCTCCGTGACAAGGGACTTCTTGCCGACATGATGGAGGATATTTCTGAAGGAAATGCCGCTGTGCCTGCTGATACCCAGGTTGTTTCGTGGCTGGTGGAGGCCAGTTTTCTTCACCTGATGCTGGTGGACTCCCGGAATGATTCGTGTCGGTTGAAGATCTCATGGAATGCCCGTCAGTGTGACGACCTGAAGCCTCTGGCTGCCTTTCTGAATGAATGGAAGAACGCCATGGGATCACTTTACCGCACCGAGGAAGTTGTCACCGCCCCGGAAACCGGGAGCGATTCTGATCGCAGCGATATCCGATCGATTGAAATCAATCTCGACGGGCCGGGATGCCGGACCATTGCGTCCTTCGAGGCCGGCTTCTGGATGATTGAAAGAATGTCAGGGGAAAGGGCGCTGGTGGAAGTCAGTGTCACCCAGCGGCCGGCCGCTGACGATGCATCGGTGGGAGATGAACAGACAGCTTCATCGGCTGGACGTGTACTGAGAGTGTTACGCGAGGATGGCACCGGCGAGGACTTCCGCAGCGGAATGACCATTAACCCGGAGGTTTCGGCCATGCGTGTCAGGCAGATGATTCTTTCGCCGATACAGGTTCCCGCCAGCCTTTTCAGCGATGGGGAAAGTGAGGATAACCATGGCGACTGACAATCGCATCCATGTCTATCTGTGGAACTGCGGGGCGAATAACTGCGTCGGGGTGACCATTGGCCAGGATGAAAATGTGTCCGCCATGGGCGATTCCCCGAAGGCGGTTCTTCGGCAGATACGGGAATGGGCAGACAACAGCGTTGAAAAACACCCATGGCAGCTCAACCTGTCTCTGGACAGCCCGAGGCTCACCAGTGTCACGGTGCGTGTCAGGCCGGAAATACGCCTGCGCGGAAAGACTCAGCCCTATTCCGAGCCAATGGTGGTCAAACTTCCCTGCGTGCTGATAGCCGAGGGGCCCGGGCTCCTGATGGCCTCCTTTCCCACTCTTGATCTGGAGTTCAGCATTACCGATGAGTCCGAGCTTGGCAGCATGGTGTCTCACCTGGTGTCCTCCCAGCTTTCCGGAAAGTCCATGGCGGAGGTCTTTTCCATCATCCCTGAAGGGCAGGGGACACTCGATGTCATAGCCGTCAGGAAATCGGGGCGCAGTCGGAAAAGGGGCATTCCGATAGAAGGATTTGAGACCGGCCTTGCACTTCGGGCCGTCTGCGAGCCATTGATTGAGAAAAGGCGGGGGCCGTCAGTCGAAACAGCCGCCTTTGAAAGAGATGAAGAGGTGGACCGACTTGCGGATATTCTCCTCAGGGAGGGGAGCAGCATCATTCTGCTGGGTGAATCGGGAATCGGAAAATCAACCATCCTGCGTCAGGCCGTCCGGCGACTTCCGAGGCCCCTGAATGCGGCCGATGCCGAGGAGGATTCATCCGATTTTCCGTCCGGGGACCAGCCCCTCAGTTCGCGCGACCAGTTCTGGGCCAGCAGCGGGTCCAGAATTATTGCCGGGATGAAATACCTCGGTGAATGGGAGCAGCGGTGTGAAACACTCATCAGCGACCTCAATCAGATCTCGGGGGTTCTGTGCCTGGAGAGCCTTCTCGAAATCATCCGTATTGGAGGCCAGAATCCGGATTCAAGTGTGGCCGCTTTCTTTCAGCCCTACATCCAGCGGGGCGATGTCAGGCTTGTCTGCGAGGCGACCCCTCAGGAACTGGAACAGGCGCGACGCCTTCTGCCCGGGTTCGTCAGTCTCTTTCAGGTCTTCACCGTGAGCGAACTGGATTCAACACGGGCCATTCCACTCATTTCCCGGATCTGCGAATCCCTTTCCGGGTCATTCCAGATTTCGATGGAGCCCGGTGTTCCGAGGCAGGTCTATCATCTTTTCCGGCGTTTTCAGTCCTATGCGGCGTTTCCCGGTCCCGCCGTCCGGTTTCTCCGCAGCATGGTCCAGCGGCGGGAAATCCGCAATCACGGCACCCTGACCCGGTCGATGATCCATCAGGAATTCTCAAGGCTCACCGGATTGCCGCCGTCGCTGATCCAGGAGGAAGTGCCACTCCGTCCCGAGGAAGTCAGTGACCGTTTGAGGGAAGGGGTGATCGGGCAGGACAGGGCAGTCGAGGCGCTGACGGAAGTGGTCATCAAACTCAAAGCCGGTCTCAATGACCCCCGGAGGCCGGTGGGTGTTTACCTTTTCTGCGGCCCGACAGGCGTAGGCAAGACCGCGCTTGCCAAGGCTCTGGCAGAATTCCTTTTCGGGCACCGCCACGAGGGCGGACGGGACAGATCCAGGGAGAGCCTCATTCGACTCGACATGAGTGAATACAGCCACCCCGGTGCCGCCCGGAGGCTCATTGAAGCGATTGACGGGGGTGCCAGCAACTTCATCAAAAAAGTCCGCCAGAATCCATTCTCCGTGGTCCTGCTCGACGAGATAGAAAAGGCGGATGAGGAGGTTTTCGATCTCCTTCTGAATATGCTGGACGAGGGGCTCCTCACCGACCCGCTTGGCAGGGCCGTCTACTTCCGCAGTTCGATCATCATTCTCACTTCGAATATCGGTGCCACCGCACCGGCACAGGCTGGATTTGCCGCTTCGCCATTCCCCGATTACGAAGCGGAAGTGCTCAAGTTTTTCCGTCCTGAGTTTTTCAACCGTCTCGATGGAGTCATTGCCTTCCAGCCACTCGATCCGTCCGTGATGGAGCGCATTGCGCGGCTCGAACTGGAGAGACTCATGCAGCGCCCCGGCCTCAGCAGCCGGAATATCCGTCTCGAATTTTCAGAAAAGCTGGTCCGTGAGATCAGCCGGTCCGGGTTCGACCCCAAGTTTGGTGCCAGGCCGCTGCTTCGGCGTATTGAAGAGTCCATCTCCGTGCCACTTTCCAAGTGGCTGCTGGATCAGCTCCATCTTGAGAACACGGTCATCCGCATGGATTGCGATGACCACGGCCATACCTCATTTTCCCTGGAATGACATCCAAGGGCGGACTCAGTCCCAACCTGCATCGGATGCCGTGCGCTTTTATTGTGCGACTTATTTTTTCCAGGGCATGTCGGGGAATTTCGGGGGAATTTTGATATTCTGCGGTTTGGGCTGTGCCATGCCAAGACTGTCGTCGCCGGTTTCTTCCCCGGGCTTGTCAGTGGATTTCCATCCGGCGATACGCGCCTGCAGCCCATGATGCTCGGCTTTTTGTTTCTCGCCGTTTTTCATGTAGAACAAAGAGAGGTTGGTGTGCACCACCTGTTCGGATGGCCGCAGTTTTTCCGCCCTGTGCCCGTATTCAATTGCTGTGGTGAAGTCGCCCATGCGGTAGTAAGCCATTCCGAGGCTGTTGAGAGCCTCGAAATTATCAGGCTGCTCTGCCAGCACTTCCTGAAACCTGTCGATGGCCTTCTCATAATCATTCTGGGAGAAGGCAAAGATCCCATCGTCGAACAGTTCCTGAAGCTTTTCGTCCATATCTGCAGACTAACAGTAAAGCCTCCGGCATTCCACCCGATGCTGTAAATTCCCGTCTATCACACCAGTCACCCTGCCCCGGGACCCGCCCGGATTCGGAAAATTCCCCCGCTTCGGCTGCTGCCTTCCGGATCCAGACCACCTCCCGAAAATTTTTTTCAGTTTTTTGGCGGATATTTTTCTACAACTGTTCGCGGTTCTATAATAAAGTCTGGCCATTCCTTTTAACGTCTATGGGACGCTTTGCTGGCAGGCAGGTTATCATTGTGGGCGGCTCGACCGGGATTGGTCTGGCCGGTGCCAGGCGCATTGTGTCCGAGGGAGGGGAAGTGCTTCTCATAGGCCGCAATCAGGAGAGTCTCGAAAAGGCAGTCGGGGAGCTGGGATCCGGAGCCCGGTACTTTGCCGGAGATGCATGCGACTCTTCCGTGGTCGTTGATGCCATCAAACAACTGGAAGGCAACGGTGGCAGCCTGTCCGGTTTGTTTCATGTCGCTGGAGGCAGCGGGCGGAAGATGGGGGACGGGCCACTGCATGAGCTTTCCGACCAGGGCCTTGATTTCACTCTCGACCTCAATCTCAAGTCGGTCATCTATTCCAACAGGGCGGCCGTGAGGGCGTTCCGCAAACAGGGAACCGGCGGTGCGATTCTCAATACCGGGTCGGTACTGGGGTTCTCTCCCAGTCCGAGGTATTTCAGTACCCATGCCTACGCTGCAGCCAAATCGGCCATCATCGGCTTCACACAGTCGATTGCTTCCTATTACGCCGCAGAGGGAATCCGCGCCAATGTCATCTCGCCCGCGCTGGTGGAAACGCCCATGGCCGAAAGGGCGTGCGGCGATTCGGAGATTCTCGATTTCATCCGGACCAAGCAGCCACTGGAGGGCGGGCGCCCGGGGCTTCCCGCCGATCTGGAAGGGGCGATTGCGCTGCTGCTCTCCGAGGATGGAAGGTACATCACCGGCCAGAATCTGGCAGTGGACGGCGGATGGACGGTCTCCGAGGGACAGGCCAATGACGGAGGGACATTTCCCGGCTGACCTCAACTTCCGCCACTGATCACTATTTGAATTTCATCAAAATCCCATGGCTCAGAAACAGTCAGCAGTTCTCGGGGTGGATCTGGGAGGGACGGAAGTCAAGTTCTGCCTCTTTGATTCCCTGGGGACTGGTCTGCTCCAGCGATGGAAGTGCCCGACACGTGATGGCCGTATGGCTGACGGACTGCCGGAGTTTGCCGCAACCATTCGCTCGGAGTGCCATCGGCTTTCCACACAGTCCGGCTATGACCTCGAGAGTATCTGCATAGCGGCTCCTGGCCTGCCCGGGCCCGGAAATCTCTGGGTGGATTACATGCCCGGCCGACTGCATGGCCTTGAGAAACTCAACTGGACATGGCTGCTCGAGCGGGATTTCCCGGTCCGTGTTATCAATGACGGTCAGGCTGCACTCCTCGGGGAAATATGGAAAGGGGGCGCGGTGGGTGCCAGGCACGCTGTGCAGCTGACTATAGGAACCGGCGTTGGGGGTGCCGTATTTTCAGATGGAAGGCTTCTGCGGGGGGCTATCGGCAGGGCGGGACACATCGGTCATACGTCCGTGGATTTTCAGGGCGTGGGGGATATTTGTGGTATGCCCGGATCCATTGAGGATGCCGTCGGGCAGGTAACGCTGCATCAGCGGTCCGGAGGAGAGTTCTCGGTTTTTTCAGAGCTGGCCGCCGGTCTGGCTGCGGGCAATCCGGTGGCACAAAAGGTCTGGGATGTTTCCATCCGGGCTCTGGCCGCCAGTGTGGCCGGAATCATCAATATCATTGACCCGGAAGTGGTCCTGATCGGCGGCGGCCTCATCGAAACAGACCTCCCGGTCCTGTCCGCACTCGGCAAGTGGATGGACCAGTTTGAATGGCGTCCGGCGGGGCATCGCGTCCGCCTGGAAAAGTCCCGGCTTGGTCAGGAAGCCGGTGCCTACGGAGCTGCCTTCGCCGCCATTAATTCGCAGGTCCTTCTCGACTGATTGGCCCGCATCGGGTAGACAGGGACCACCAATGCCAATGTCACCGACCGAACAGTATCTTGAGAAATCAGCAGGAATCCTCGAATGTGTCCGTTCCCAGATCGCAACGATACAGACTGTTGCCGATGTTTTTGCGGGAGTCATCCTTGCTGGGCGCATGGTGCATGTTTTCGGCTCGGGGCACAGCCGCATCCTCGTCGAGGAAATGTGGCCGCGATACGGAAGTTTTCCCGGATTCAACCCCATCGTGGAGCTGTCCCTGACCTTTCATAATCTGGTGGTTGGTGCCAACGGTCAGCGCCAGGCGATGTTCCTTGAGAATGTGCCCGGACTGGCGGCAAGGATTCTTAGGAATTTCGACCTTCGTGAAGGCGGGGCCGCTCTGGTGGTGTCATCCAGCGGCTGCAACGTGGTCCCCATCGAAATGGCCGAGATCTTCCAGGAAAACGGCATCCCGGTGGCGGCTTTGGTGAGCCGGCAGCACAGTGATGCCTCCACCAGCCAGCGGAGTGACGGCAGAAAACTGACCGATTTCGCCGACTACATTCTCGATACCGGCGCTCCGGTGGGCGACGCCATGGTCCGGATCGAGGGCCTGGAAATGCCGGTTGCTCCGGGATCAACTGTTGGAGGGTGTCTGATCGTCAATGCTATCAAGGCGGAAGTTGCCGGAAGACTGACACGGGCCGGCAGCCCTCCTCACGCTCTTGCCGCCAGTGCCATCCTCGGCAGAGAACGGGCCACTGAGGTGTTTGAAGCAGCCTACGATGAACATGCCCGGCGCATAGCCCGTTATTATGCGCGGCAGGGCGAATGACTGACCCGGTGATTCCGGTCTCAGAGTGGAGAGCAGCCTTTCGAACACCGTTTCACTCCACCGGACATCCGACCGGACCCGATTCTGATACCGGATCTGCGGGTATATCAGTCTACTGTCCGCTGACTTTCATGCGAATGGCGTAAACCGCGGTGCGGGCTGTCAGAAAAAGTGTTTTCCCGTCCCGCCCGCCGAAGGTCACATTGGCAGGTGGCTCCTCACTGGTGATAGCCCCGATGTAGGTGCCATCCGGTGAATAGACGTGAACTGCTCCGCTCGTGAGGTAGACATTTCCCAGCGAGTCCATGGTCATGCCATCGGACCCGCGTCTGGCAAAAAGGGTGCGGTTGCCGAGAGTGCCGTCAGAGTTGATATCGTAACGGTAGGTTTTGTTGTCACCGAGGTCCGCAACGTAAAGGGTGCTTCCATCTGGAGTTCCAATCAGACCGTTGGGTTTGACCAGGTCCTCGCACACCCGGATGACCCGGCTGCTGGACGGGAATTTGTAGTAAACGTGAAAGCCGCCCTGCTGAAGGTCATTCATGTTTCCATAGCGGGGATCGGTGAAATAAAAACCACCCACGGGATCAATCCACAGATCATTGGGGCTGTTCAGGGGCCTGCCCATGAAGCTGTCGACAACAGTGACCGTCCTGCCGTCGGGAAAGGTTGCCGATACCCGCCTTGCTCCGCCTTCACAGGTGTAAAGCACTCCGTCCGCTCCTATTCTCAATCCGTTTCCTCCCCCTGTGTTCTCCCGGAAAAGGCTGAGCTTTCCCGTCCGGGTATCCAACTTCCATGCTTTGTCTGCGGGTATGTCACTGAAAATGAGATTGCCTTCGCCATCACTGACAGGCCCTTCGGTGAATTGAAAACCGCCGGCGATTTTCACCGCTTCTGAAGAAGCAACAATGTCGCCAAGTCCCTCCGCCCATGAAGATTGATTGATCATTGAAAGGCTGAGAACGCCAATGATGAGGGCACTGAGCCACGGCCCATGACCCGGGACACGGTTTGCTGATCTATGCCTGTTTTCACGGAGCTCAATGTGACTCCTGCCTTGGGGTTGGTCTCGTTTCATGGGCAGATTCTTTCTGTTCAGGGATTTACGGGAATCCTATTCCCGACCGGAAAAAACTCAAACTCTTTCCTCCCGCGACTGCCATGGCAGTGCCGTGGTCAGTTTCGGGACAGTTTGACACATCCATTCCACCAGCTACAGAAATTTTTCCCACCCCAAGGATTTTCGAAAGGCCTGGACTTCAAGGACTTATATATACCCTTCCATGGATCAAATTATCCGTCTGTGCCGAATCCGGGCATCCCGGACAATATTTCTGGACAGTTCATAAAGATGCATGCCGATACGTCAATTGCCTGAAAATGATACTCCGGCTACCGACGCCGGGAAAAACTCTGTTGACGAATCAAGCTATGAAAATGACCAGAATCAGGGAAGTCTGCCAGACTTCCATAACCTGTCGAATACGACAAACATTCATAAAAACCATCCTGTTCTGTGCGGTGGGACTGAGCCTCTGTGGATTCAGTCCGGAGTCAGCGCGGGCTGCTGTGCAGTCCACTCGAATCGGAATTCTTTATTCAGCCAACTCCGAGGACTACTTCGGTGATGCTTTTGTCTTCCGTCAGCTTTTCACTGCCGTCCAGGCACATGCGGTCCAGGCGGGCGTTCCATTTGATCTGCTGCAGGAATCCGATCTCGGCGATCTTGAGAAACTCTCGGGTTACCGGGCCATTGTGATCCCGGCTCTGCAGACTGTGGAAGACTCCATGGTGCCGACGTACCGGGAAAATCTCCGCAAGCTTCTGTGGGAGCAGGGCACGGCCCTCATTGCTGCCGATGCGTTCTTCTCCTACAACCAGTCCGGGAATTATCAGGCATCACAGACGACGGAAGCGATGCGTGATATTTTCGGTCTTGGCTTTGGCACTTTCGGAACCTTCAGCAACGTCACCATGACTGCCAATGGTTCCACACACCCTGTGGCATCTCTGATCAAGTCCCCTGCATCCCTGGCTGAATACGACTCTGTTTTCTACCAGGAATATCAGCAGTGGGTCGGGTTCCCGACCGATAAGATTGCGTGGTTCAAACATGGCACCAACACACGCGTCGCCATTCAGGCCGCCACCCGGGGCAACGGCCGCATGGTTCATTTTTCCGATATGATGAAGATGGTGGACTCACAGATTCTCTGGGCCGCCATTCAGTGGTGTCTCTCCGGCAGCAATAACCCGTCCATGAATGTCCATCTGAGCATGACACGTCAGGATGGAATTTTCCTCCCACGAAATGATATGGACCTATCCCGGTTCCTGTCGGTTGTCGGAAATGTCCACTTCCCGCTTCTCGATATCCTCAAGCGATGGAAGGATGATTACGATTTTGCCGGTTCGTTCTATATTAATATCGGTAATGACATGCAGAACGGAGTGTATACTGACTGGGATCTCTCCGGCCCTCTTTACCGGGAATACATCGGAATTGGCAACGAGATCGGAACCCACAGTTACACCCACCCTCAGGATACAAAGCAGTTGAATGCTTCCGAACTTCAGTTCGAGTTCCTTGATTCCCGTGAAGAAATCGCCTCCCGCCTCGGGTACCCGGTGAATGGCACCGGCATTCCGGGTGAAGACGAAAACCTCTTCGTCTACGACACCATCAAGCCATGGTTTGACTACATTTCCGGCCATACGCTCTACAGCGGTTCACGCCGGGTCCAGAACCTCGGCATCGGCTACCTCACCCCGGCCGAGGACACTGTCTATTTCAGCCTCAACATGACCCCGGACTTCGTGCTGGGGGATATTCTGCAGCTGAGTCCGGCGGAAGCATCTGCCGTCTGGCAGCAGGAACTCGAAAGCCAGTCTCTCAATATGCGGCAGCCCGTGCTGCACTGGCTGTGGCATGACTACGGGATCATCAATCCTGGAGGATCACCCTATTATGGTCCTCAGGCCTTTGAGGACATCGTTGCCCGCGCCCATGCTGAAGGCATGGAGTTCATGACTCTCGATGAATATGTAAAGCGCTTCAAGGCCTTCAGAGAAGCCGAAGTCATGGTAGACTATCTCAGCGCCGGCCAGGTCCAGGTCGATATTCAGGGCACCGGTCTGGGTGGTCTCACCGTCGAGTTTCCTGAAAACAGCATCATTGTCAGCGCCGGCAGCCACTATGCCTACAACAACAAAAGGCTGTTTCTTGACGAGGATGGCGGAAGCTACTCCGTTCAGCTCGGGTCCGGCACCCAGGATGTCACCCGCATCGTTGATATCAGTCCCGGACTGCGACTCAATTCCATCACAGGCGATGGGTCTCTCCTCGACTTCCAGGTCTCCGGACAGGGAACAGTCGCCCTGAGTTTCAACACCGTCGGCACTGGCAAATACCAGATAACCGGTGCCTCCTCCATCAGTTATATTGACGGCGGTGCCATTCTGACATTCGAGCCCGATAGTACCTACAATGTCGCCGTCCGCAGCACGGACAATCTCATGCCTTCAGCGGAAGACGCCTTTGCCACCACTTCACAGGCCCAGAGCGTGACCATCAATCTCACAGCGACCGACTTCGACGGCTTCCTTTCCAACATGGTCATCATTGACGGGCCTTCCAGCGGTATTGCCACCATTGACAATCTCACAGTCACATACACGCCGGAAGCCGGCTTCACCGGCACCGATACCATGATATACCAGGTCACCGACAATCAGGGGCTGACCGCACAGGCCACCGTGACTGTTCAGGTCCTGCCGGTCAATATCAGCGACGGGGATGGATCCTACAACTTCGTCAGCCGTCCTGTGATCGTCGATGGGGATAATTCCGACTGGGAAGGCCTTGAAATGATCATCTCCGACCCGGTCGAATTTGCATCCGCCACCAATCCACTGGATTACACGGATATTTATCTCGCTCATAATGAAACCCGGTTCTTTATGTTCTACCGCTCCGCTTTTGAAGCGCCGCTGAACTGGGCCCACAACGCCTTCATTGACAGCGATAATCTCAAGCAGACCGGATTCATCCTCGGTGGCACCGGAGCCGACTTCCTCGTCCAGGGCTCATTCATCTACCGATACACAGGAACCGGTCTGGACTGGAGCTGGCAGCAGGTCTCCAACATCGTCATCGGCCGCCAGGGACAGAATGTCGAGGTCAGTCTCGACCGCACTCTCTTTGGTGGTTCAACATCAATACGGCTTCTGTTCCTCGCTGATAACTCCGCCTACACCGGAGGCTCCGAACTCGATCTTGTCCCGGATGATGTATTCTCAAGCACCACGGGTTATCTCAGCTACAGTTTCT
This sequence comes from Verrucomicrobiia bacterium, assembly GCA_030425355.1. Taxonomy (GTDB): domain Bacteria; phylum Verrucomicrobiota; class Verrucomicrobiia; order Limisphaerales; family JAJOIW01; genus JAJOIW01. The sequence goes on along the minus strand of JAUIAG010000036.1, from coordinate 7,898 downwards.
TCAGTGAAACAACCAATGCCGCTCCGGTGGCACGGTCAGCCAGCTACTCAATCAACGAAGGCGAGCAGCTCAGTCTCGTCCTCCAGGGGATAGACCTCGACGGTGATTCACTCTCCTATGGCATCGCCACCGCTCCTGCCAATGGTCAGCTGTCCGGAACCGCCCCGAATCTGGTCTATACACCGAATCCCGGCTTCTCCGGTAATGACCAGTTCACCTTCACTGTGTTTGACGGGGCTGTGACTTCCGCTCCGGCCACAGTCAGTATCAGCGTCACCAGCATGCCGGTGGAACCCGACAAAATATCCAACGGTCTCGTATCAGGCCTTATCCTCGACGGTAATCTGGATGACTGGGCAGGACTTGTTCCATTCGCCGCCGATCCGGTCGACCAGAGCGGATCGGGTAACCTCCTTGACTGGACACGCATCCGCATGGCGCATACATCACAGGATGTCTATCTGGCATACTCAAACACCAGCGGTATCCAGTTCAACTGGGCATACAGCCTCTATGTCGACACCGACCTCGATTCATCAACCGGCTTCAGGGCCTCCTACATCTTCACTGGAATCGGTGCCGAGTATCTGATCCAGAGTGATTATATCTACCGCTATACCGGGGACGGCACCAATTGGTCATGGACTTTCGTCGGTTCCGCCCAGTCCGCCATTCAGAATACCAATGTTGAGCTGGCCTTCCCGAGATCCCTCATTGGCTCGCCAGCCGAGATCAATGTTGTCGCCATCGGTGAAAATGTCGCCTATCCCAACGGCAGCACAACCGACCTCTACCCGGATAACTCTGTTTCCGATGGAGGTGTTCTCAACTACGCCTTTGGCACAGTGCCATCCCCGGCCTCCCTGGCAGCTCAATCAGCCCGCACTAATGCCACACCGGTGCCGCCGCTGATTCCTCACACAGTCCGCATCTGGTTCGTTGCCCCCGATGCCATCAATCCGGACGCACCAAATGCCGGACGCTCCAGCTCATCCTGGATGGAAATGCGGATGACTGCCCGTCCCAACACCACATGGCGGATCATTCACAGCAATGATCTCATTACATGGCAGACCATCCGCACATGGCCCATGCTCGGCAGCTTCTCTGAATTCTCCTTCCCAATGGAAGAGTCAGATGTGCCTCAAGGTGCCTCCTTCGGATTCTTCGAGGCCCTGGAGCTTCCGAAACCCGCACCAGTCGACAAATAAACACCAGTTATCTCTTCAACGATTCGTCTCCCAGTCTATCACTCCGGGAACAGAGATCAGAACCAACAATCATAGACGGCACGGCCGCTCCGGTTTCATCGGAGCGGCCTTTTCTGTCCACAGCAATCAGGATAATTTCACCGATGACCTGCCAGGTGTCATCCTGCATGCAGCAGGGAATGGCTCGAATCGCTGCTCGTTGATGCAGAAAACCCCGCCCCCATAGGACCACCGAAGTCCCCGACGGTATCAGAACCCCTCGTTCTGGACAGCTCGAGGCAGATGCAGGAATGAGAAACTCACTTGATTCAGGGCCGCAGCTCTCTTTTGAGCATCCACGCGGAGGACTCCATGTAGGGATGGACCTTTTCACCTGTTATCGGAAATCCCTGATTGGCCCACGCAAATATTGAACCATTCATGTTGTAGACCTGTGTGATGCCCTTGTCGGCGAGGCGCCGGCAGACTCTTGCTGATCGGTATCCGGCAGCGCAATAGACCACAACTGACTCCGCCCGCTTCAATTTCTCCATGAGTTCATCGCCGGGCGGGAAGGAGTCTTCAGGGCAGTGCTCCGCGCCGGGGATGTGACTCACTGCCCACTCCCCGGCAGTGCGGACGTCGAGAAAGACGGTTTTCTCAGGACCATCAGAGTTCTGTTGAAACATCCTGTGAGCCGATTCCGGTGAAATGTGTTCCACATCTCCGAATCGGGCCGGCAGGTAAATTTGTGCCATGCCCACACCTACAATGTCCCCGGCCAGCAGCAGAGCCATCACCATGGCCAGCATGAACACTCCCGACATCACCAGACCAATGACAAGAGCCCTTTTCCTTTTGCGCGGCCGATCCGTCACCTTTTCGATCATTTCGGCCCTATTCTTACCAGGATTGCCCTGCTTTCACATTTTGGGATCGAAATTTTTCCATTTTCCATGCATTTTGGCGCACTGGTATGGAAAAAGTAAGAGTCGGTATAATCGGCATGGGGAACATGGGCGCCTATCACGCCAATTACCTCCTCGAAGGAAAGGTCGACCGCTGTGAACTCACCGCAGTCTGCAGTACTTCGCCTCACAAACTGGAAAAATACAAACCGGCTGCCATCTTCGGGGACGGCAGCGAACTCATCCGCAGCGGTCTGTGTGACGCCGTCCTTATTGCCACACCGCATTACCAGCATGCCAGCCTCGGCATTGAAGCACTCGAAGCAGGACTCCACATCATGGTCGAGAAGCCCATAGCAGCCCACAAGGCCGATGCGGAACGCCTCATCGCCGCCAGCCACTCAAGACCCGATCAGGTCTTCGGCGCCATGTTCCAGCTCCGTACCGAGCCACGATATCAGAAAATCAAATCGCTCATAGACCGGGGTGATCTCGGTGACATCGTCCGCATGAGCTGGATAATCACCGACTGGTACCGCACCGAAGCCTACTACCAGAGCGGGGGATGGCGCGCCACATGGAAGGGCGAGGGCGGGGGTGTCCTCATCAATCAGTGTCTTCACAATCTCGATTCCCTGCAGTGGCTGCTGGGCATGCCCTCAAGGGTCCGCAGCTTCTGCCAGCTGGGCCGGTATCACGACATCGAAGTCGAGGATGACGTCACGGCATACCTCGAATTCCCCAACGGAGCCACTGGCGTGTTCATCACCTCCACCGGTGAAGCCCCCGGGACCAATCGATTCGAAATCGCAGGCACTCTCGGTAAACTGGTGCTCGAAAAGGACGCCATCACCTTCACACGCAATGAAGTCTCCATGATCGAGCACTGCCGGACCTCACGCATCGGTTTCATGAAACCCGATGTCTGGAACTGCTCCATTCCCTTCAGTGAATCCCCGGCCCAGCACGCCACTCTCATGCAGAATTTCGTCAACGCCATCCTCGATGGAGAAGAACTCATCTGCCGCGGTGATGATGGACTCCATTCCATTGAGCTGGCCAATGCCATTCTTTATTCATCCCTGATCGATGCCACGGTGGACATGCCCTTGGACAGTGCATCCTATGAGGCGAAGCTCAATGAGCTCATCGCTGCCTCCACCCACATCAAGAAGGTCACCGAAGTCTCCAACGAGGACTTCGCCAAATCATTCAACAAATAGTCAGACCCACCGGACAGACCGTGACGTCCTGTCAATGGATGCCTTCCGGGGAGAATACAATTTTACTGGAAAACTCACACTCAATCTACACGACACGGATATCTGAAAAATGATCCTTACAGGAATTGCAGACGAAGCGGGTGATTTGCTCAGCACCCAGATCAAGGCCACTCTCGAGCTCGGGTGGAAATTCATCGAGGCACGCAATGTGCAGATAGAAGGCTTTGCAAAAGCCAATCTTCATGACATCCCCGACGACGCCTTTGAAAAGGCTGCGGAACTCCTCGAGGAGTCCGGAGTCGGCATCTACGCCTTCGGTTCGACCATTGCCAACTGGGGCAGGCATATCGACCAGCCATTTGACATGTCGGAAGTCGAGCGCGCCATACCCCGCATGAAACGGCTTGGAACCCGCTATGTGCGCATCATGAGCTATGCCATCCGCAAGGAGGGCGACCAGATGAAGGAGGAGCGCTTCCGGCGTGTCGGCGAGATCACCCGGCGGTTCCTTGATGAAGGCCTCCAGCCGGTCCATGAAAATTGCATGAACTACGGAGGCATGCATTACGAGCACACTCTCGAACTCCTGGACAAGGTCCCCGGACTCAAACTGGTCTTCGATACCGCCAACCCCGTCTTCAATCCCGACTACTCAAAACCCGAGCCCCGTCCCCGTCAGGACCCGTGGGAATTCTGGACCCACGTCCGCGATCACGTCGTCCATATCCACATCAAGGACTGCATCTGGGACCACGATAAAAACGAGGCGACATACACCTTTCCCGGCGAAGGGCAGGCAAAGGTCCGTGAGATTCTCACCGATGCCTTCAACCGCGGGTATGACGCCGGAATCTCAATAGAACCCCACATGGCGGTCGTCTTTCACGACGCCTCCGTCACCGCCGACCCGCAGGCCCAATACAACAACTACGTCGAATACGGACGGAAAATGATGGCTCTCATCGACGACATCAAAAAAGCCTGAATCGCACCATACCTTTTACTCCGGTTTGAAAAAGCACAGGGCCCGCGTGGCCCGTTTTTTCTGCCCGCCTGCCAACCCCCCGGGAACGCCGACGTCCCCGTCGGCATCCAAAAGCTCCCTGCCTGAATATTTTTCCGCCCGCGAAGAAATTTCCACCAGTCCACCTTACCCTTCCCCGGGAACGCCGACGTCCCCGTCGGCATCAAATACCCCGGACCGGAACGGTCACACACCGGCTGCAGGTGCCGGATTCACCACCTGAACGGCGCCTTGTGCACCGACACCGGAAATCTCAATTCAGAACTGCAGGGAGGCGACCATGTCCCTCTCCTCACTCGAGATCTGCCCCCCGCCACCCTGCTGATTCCCGGAATCGGACCATTGCGCAGAGTCCCCCTGCTCCCGTGGAATCAGTTGAAGCATGGATGGATCCATAAATTGACTTCCGATCAGGAGTGCTCCACTGAGCACCATGAAATCGATGCAGCTCTGAACCCCGTCGATCCGTTCCTTCGACCTCCGCACTTCTGCCTGTCCCTTTTTCATCATCAGTTTCCCGGTGTTGTGTGTGTTGAGTGGAGTGGAGACCGTAGCCTGGTGATTTCCGGTCCACTCCAGTAACCAGCTCTATTATCCGGCGAGATTTCCGCCGACCCGGTGTCCGGAACATCACATTTCCGTGAACTGCACCATCCGGAACGCTGGCCTGCTCTGCAAAAGAATTTTCCATTTCCCTCTTGCATCGCCTCCGCGATTCCCATAGTTTGTTCTTCCTTGGCCGCGGGGTGGAGCAGCCCGGTAGCTCGTCAGGCTCATAACCTGAAGGCCGCAGGTTCAAATCCTGCCCCCGCAACCAATCTTCCTTTACTTTCCCAACTTAAAATTTCTTCCCGACTAACACCAGTATGACGGCTTTCTGCGTCTGTCTCGGAACACGGTCGCAATCGACTACTTCTTCGTCCAAGAGCTTTCAGTAGCCGACTCCTCGTAACATTTTGGAGGCGTGAATTGCTCAATCCTCCTGGATCGATTGGCATGGTCAACCAGCGATGACATCCCGTCGATCCTCTTTGTAGTCCTGTTAATTCTCTCACCTTAACTCCGGCATAAGGTGGTAAACCTCCTGTTCAATCTCCAACTTGAGGATTAACGAAAATTTTTGTCGCAAACCAATCAAGTTCGTCGCATCAGAATTTGAAGGCGGACTCACTGGGTCGGCTCCATGAAGCGAAAATAAGGAAGGTTTGATTAAAATTTTTTAGAAAAATAGACAATTTGCAAAATCACCGGCTTTGCAGCGAATCCTGCAGGACAATGAGAGCGCAGCAAATTTAATGAAGCTATCCATGCAGGGCTGTGGTTTTCGTGCGGACAATCCCGATGCTCGGTTATTTATCAAATGAGACAATGAAAATTTCAAAAATTCCCAGTGCAAATACCATTGTGTACTTTCTTGTTGCAGGCAGCATCCTGACTCATGTCTTTGGTAATGAGGGAGCAAACGGACCATCGCAGCAGAAATTTTGCCTCGACGAGCAACGAGCCATATGCCAATCAGAAAATGAAACGGGTGCGAAGCCTGATCCGGAAACCTCGATCACGGAAGAGGAAGAGAATCTTACGAGAGACCATGTGGAAGGGTGGGGAAAATTCGTCAATCCGGCCGGGGACTGTTCTTTCAAGAATTCCACCAGTTCGGGGGTGCTGAAGATCATTGTGCCGGGATCGGAAAATCCACACGACCTCAGTCCGGAATTACGCAGCATGACAGCCCCCAGAGTCCTGCAGACGGTTGAAGGAGATTTCAAAGTTCAGGTGAAGGTGATAGGGGATTTTGAGCCCGGAAGTGACTCCACTCAGGCAGGACGCACCGGATACAATGGCGCCGGACTGGTAATCTTTGCAGATGAAAAGAACTTTGTCCGACTGGAACGTGCGACTCTCCATAGGATCGGTGGTAGTGCTCAGGCCTATACAAATTTTGAGATCAGGGAAAATGGATTCCTGAAACAGCAGGGTTCAACCGCTGATTTTCAGACTTCAGACAGCAAACCGACATGGCTCAGACTTGAACGCCGCGGAAATAAGATGCATGGAGCAATGAGCCAGGACGGAATAACATGGATTCAGGCAAATCCAATGCCTCTCGATCCGGAATTCTGGAATAATGACCAAGTCGAAATTGGGGTAGCAGCCGTCAGCACATCCAGACAGAACTTCACCCCTGTCTTTTCCGGGTTCAGTGTTGAACCGAAAAAGGAGAGCCAGTCAGTTGAAAAAAGTAAAAACTGACAATTTACCAGGATCGAACAACAGGCAAAACTCAGAATTGCTGCTACCTGAGCCAACGACGAATCCACCTATCATGGGGGTGGTTTAGTGAGCACCATTGGATCCACTCAAATACTCTGCTACACACAAACCAGAATTAGTTACCATAAAATTTACGGGAAATCCGAAATTCTGATTCATTTGCCTCAAACAAGGCTGGAAGCGATGACTTTACAGGATGTGATCTTTCAGACTGATAGAAGCCTGCGGGATCTCACGGGGATCACTTGGGAGAATTAACAGCCTACTTTCAGTTTCAGACAAATAGAAAGGTTTGAAAAAATGTCGCAAATCACATTGATGCCAAGCCATATAAGATACACAGATAGAAGTCTGCACCTATAATTGATTAAAAATTGAAAAAGCTTATGAAATCATATATTATTATGGCACCAAGTATAATCCATGGGGGCGGTTCACTTGTGATCCGGGGAATATTTTTGATAAAAGTATTCATACTTACCGCTTCAATGAATATGAATACATACGGCCAGAAGCCACTGGTTCAGAAGCTTGCCTATCAGGACGGAATGCTGACTGCCAGGGTTGAGATACGGCATTCAATCTTTCTTGACAGAGTCGTTCATTTTGAAAAATCAGACTCACTGGATACAAGCTGGACATTTCTTGCCTCAGATTCGTTTGATCCTTCTGAAGTCATGTTCAGTGTGGAGATCGGGGCAATGGAGGAGTCCGGATTTTTCAGGTTTGTGCCAGTCATGGATCTTGTGCGAAGCCGGGAATCAGAATTTGAAAATATAAGTGGATTTGAATTTCCAGTAAAATATTATCACTCTGGTGGGAGGAAATTAAGAATTGCATACCTTGATGTCGGTGAAGGTGATCCGATAGTGTTTTTTCATGGGGTTCAGACGTGGAGTTACTGCTGGGCAGAATATATTAATACAATTGTTTCAAAAGGGTATCGTGTTATTGCCGTGGATCTCCCCGGGTTTGGTAGATCTGATAAGATGGTTGGGCATAAAAATTATACAAAAGAAGGAATTCAGGAATTATTAGGAGAACTCATTTTCGAGCATTTGAAACTTACAAACTTGATTCTGGTCGGGGCATCCTTTTCTTCTGATCTGGCAGCAAGACTTGCCGTGGATAACCCTGAAATGGTTGGAGGTATGGTGGCTATTTGTCCCACCTTTCACGACGGAACGAATGAGAGTCTGAGCAGCAATTTTGAGCTGAATTACCTTGTTGCACTCAGCAATATAGATTCCGAAATATCACAATTTATAGAGTTTCAATC
>JAUIAG010000035.1 GCA_030425355.1 Verrucomicrobiia bacterium | reverse complement strand
TATGATGCCTTCCTTCCGCCATCTCGGACCTGAGAAGCTGACTCAGGTCACCTGGTATCTGACCGGGCAGCGGCCGCAGACCAGTGCTGCAGATAAACCGCCGGCGAAGGACAGGCCGACAACTCCAGCCTACAAGGTCGATGGGCATATAAAGCTGACAGATCACGAGGGATACCCGGGCACAAAGCCGCCATGGGGTTCACTCAACTGCATCAATCTCAACACCGGCAGACTGGAATGGAAGGTGCCACTCGGAGAAGTCCCTGAACTGACCGCGCGGGGAATCCCACGAACGGGGACTGAAAATTTCGGCGGGGCATCGGTCACTGCGGGAGGCCTGGTTTTTGCCTCTGGAACGAGGGACAACAGAATCTGGGCTTTCGATAAACACAGTGGCGAAGCTCTTTGGTCAGCGGACCTTCCTTACACGGGATCAGCACCGCCGACCATCTTCGAGCTGAGGGGTGAAGCCTATGTGGTGGTTCCGGCAACCGGCGGCGGCAAGCTTGAAACCCCCGGCGGCGACGCCCTTGTCGCCTTCAAAGTCAGTAAGTACCACCCGGGTTCAGGAAAATGACCAAACCACCGGCGTTGACCGGTCAGCCGCTTACCGCATTGACGACCATCAGCCGCAGACAATCCAGAACCTGCTGAGTTGTGACGAACTTGAAGGTCTCACGATCAAACGTGTTGATGCGGTGAAAGACCTCCGTGCCATCCGGACCAGCCACAGCCATGAATACCAGTCCGACAGGTTTCTCATCGGTGCCCCCTGAAGGACCGGCGATGCCTGTGGTGGAGAGTCCATAATCGGAACCGGTCGCCCGCCTGACACCCTCCGCCATTTGTCTGGCAACGGTCTCGGAGACAGCTCCATGAGTCTCGAGATCCTCGGAGGAAACGCCCAGCTGGCGGATCTTTTCCTTATTTGAATAGGTCACGGCTCCCCCGAGGAAGACATCGGAGGCACCCGGCACGTTGGTGAGGCGATTCGCCAGAAATCCTCCGGTGCAGCTTTCCGCCGTGGAAACAGTGGCCCCGTTACGGATGAGCATTTCAACGACTGCGCGCTCCAGTGACACCTCCCCTTCGGCAAACACCGCCGGGCCGATGATCTCATGCACGCGGGCGACAGCCTGATCAACGATGGCCGATCCGGCCGAATCCCGGGTGGCCAGCCGCACGTCAACCTCACCGGTGCGGGCGCAGTAGCCGATTTCCAGTCCGTGACTGATGAGGTCGGCCAGTTTTCCCTCGATCTGTTCCTGAACGCGGGATTCCCCGACTCCCACAGTGCGAAGAACCCGACACACGTATCCCGAGCCGGAAGGCATCACCTTCTGAAGAAAAGGCACAACCTGATCGCGGAACATCGGATGCAGTTCTCTCGGCGGACCTGGAAGCATCACCAGCCATGAATTGATCTTCGGATGCCTGAGGGCAAGTCCGGGAGCCGTGCCATTGCGGTTGATAAAAACCTCAGCCCCGACCGGGACCTGGGCCTGTATCAGAACAGACTCGGGCATCGGTCTCTGACGTCGACTGAAATACTCCCGGATCGATGTCTCCACCACCGGGTCAGGCTCAAGCTCCATGTTAAAAAATCGGGCAACAACATCGCGGGTAATGTCATCTGAAGTCGGACCAAGTCCACCTGTCGTGATAACCAGCTGATACTGATTCAAAGTGGATTCAAGGGAAGTCAGTATCGCCTCCGCTGTGTCCATGATGGTCTGCTGGTGATCGATGACCCAGCCGTGGAGGGTCGATTCCCTGGCAATCCATTGATGATGTGAATTCAATGTTTGCCCATTCAGCAACTCATTGCCAATATTGATTAATCCTATTTTCACTTGTTTGATCCTGACGTCCAGCCGGGCAGGGCCCGGCACGGTCGTCGAAAACCGAAGATGGCTGAATACTGTAAATTATCAAACATCAACTGGAAAAAGAGAGCCGGCCGCCTGGGTTTCTGCTGCCGGGTCCCTGGCCGCTCGCTTACAGGTATTCTCCTTCTATTATCCGGTTTGTCGATATTTCTATCGGGCTGCAGCCCGGATGACGGCGTCGTTGAAAAGCGGGAGATTTCAGACAGCCGGGACGCCACTCCCCATCACCACCACCGGCGCCATGAGGAAACCAGAATTGAGATCGGGAAGATCCTTGGAAGGGTTTCGGAATGGCAATCCACGCACTGGAAGGAGGAGATGGTGGCACAGAGTCTGGACGAGTGGATCAACAGGTTCTGGGGCCGGCTCCGGAATCATGGGGGATCCGCGCTGGGATCCGAAGTGATCCACACCTTTTCCAGCATCAGACTCCCGCGTTGGAATTTCACAAATATCCAGGGACTGCCATGGTTCCGGGGCCACCCGGTTGAGGGTGAATCACCATCGGAACTGTTCCACGATTTCGTCGACCGCCTGGTTTCGTGGGAGACTTCGGGATGGCAACTGGAGTGGTCGGAATGGCGACTGGAAGACTTTGAACTCGCCACTCCCAACAACCGCTTGCCGGGACCGGCACCACCGGTGGATGGCCGGTGCACGGCCGCAATCCGGCTCCGTCTGCATCTCCTCAACACGGCCCCCGACTCCTCACATGAAGTTCACAGGTTCCATCGGATGTCAGTGACCGGCCTGCTGCGCACCAGCTGGATACTGCATCCGGACGGGCACACATGGGAATGCGAGACTGTTGATGCAAGCCGGTGCACGGCTGTCGCCGGTACTGGCGGTCCACTGTTTGAATCGATTCTTGCCAGACCGGTTCCGCCGGTGGAGTCGACGGGATTTGCCGATCCGCTGGTGATCCGCGACCGGAATGGCGACGGCCTGCCCGATATCTGCCTTACCACCCGCAACATCGTCCTGTATAACCGCCCTGACTCGCACTTCTCCACCGCGCCACTGGTCGATCCGAGGCCGGAATCGACAATGTCCAACGCCATCATGGCTGATGTGGACAATGATGGCATGGAGGACATCGTCGGTGCGGTTGCCGGAGGTCTGATCATCCACCGCGGGATGCACAACGGAAATTTTGATTCAGATGGCCGGACTGCGTGGAATTCCCCTGCCCCCCTTCTGAATCCCCTGGCCATGACAGCGGCAGATGTGGATGGCGATGGCGATCTCGATTTGTGGATCGGCCAGTACAAGATCCCTTTTCACCGCGGGCAGATGCCAACCCCGTTCGATAATGCAAACGATGGTTTTGATTCATGGCTTCTTGAAAATGACGGCCATGGGACATTCTCGGTCCGCAGGGTGCCGGCTCTTGAACGGAAATCCCGCCGCCGGAATTACAGCGCCCTCTTCGTGGACTGGGATCTCGACGGTGATCCGGATTTGATCACCTCCAGCGATTTTGCCGGCGTGGATGTCTTCCGGAATGAAGGAGAATGGGAATTCACGGACATCTCCGACGGGGTTGTGGACACATCGAAATTATTCGCCATGGGGGCCGGAATATCAGACTGGAACCTCGACGGGCGGATGGACCTCTTCGCTGCAGGCATGCGGTCCCACGTTGCCGCGCGCATCGAAAACAACCTGAGCACGCCCTCTCCGGATCCGGATTTCATCCATCGAATACGGGTGATGAACTTCGGCAACCGTCTCTATCTCTCTCCCGTCGAATCCGGCAGTCATCTGCCATGGCTCTCCGACACGGCCTTGAGCCGTGACGTCGCCGATGCCGGCTGGGCATGGGGAATCTGCAGCCCCGACATCAACCTCGACGGCTTCCCGGATTTCCATCTCACCAACGGTCATCGCTCCCGCTTCAATTCCTTTGACTACGACAACCGCTTCTGGACAAGAGATCTCTATCTCGGCTCTTCGCAGGAAAACCGGTCCCTGCATCACTTTTTCCGCAGCGAGGCCCGTGAACTGGCCCAGAGTGGCGGGTCCTATGGCGGGTTCTTTGCGGACCGATTGTTCTGCAATCTTGGCGGCAGCGAAGCCATCGAGGTCTCATGGCTGGCCGGTGTGGCCCTGGAACGTGATTCGAGAAATAATGTCTTCACCGATCTCGACCTGGACGGCGACCATGATCTCGTTGTGCTGTCCGAACCATCGGGCAGAACAGGAGCCCATACCCTGCATGTTTTCCGCAACTCCCTCGACCAGGGAAACTGGCTGGCCATCTCCCTCCGCAAGCCATCCGGTCATCCCTTTCCGTTCGGCATGGCCGTCCTCATCGAAGGACCGGGATTCAGAACATTACGCCCGGTGCTTTCCTGGGATTCCTATCGGTGCCAGCCGGATCCGGTCATCCGCATTGGCACCGGTCATTGCAGCGGACCCTTCACGGTCACTCTGATTGATGGAAAATTGAACCCCGCCCGATTTACAGGCCTTCACGGAAATCATCAGCATGATTTAAGAATCCCATAAGCGGCGAAAAGTGCCGCCAAACTTGCAATTGCCATGACAGTCCCCGGTTCCCTATGATTTATGCCCCATCTACGGGACCGGACCGGTTTATCATGAATGCAGCTGTCAGAATTATCATCATCGTGGTCGCACTCGGGGCTCTCGCCTATTTCGGGAATGTCAAAATGGCCGAGGGAAAACTGAGAAATGAGTATAACAGCATCGTCGATGAACTGGTGAACAATGAGAAATATGAAGAAGCCATCACCAGGCTGGAAACCCTGCAGTCCGCAGGCGGATCGACCGAGCTTCAGGATCAGACCAGAAAGATGATGGCGCTGTGTTACTTCCGAATGGGCCAGGATCCGGCTCTGACCGGCGAGAAAATGACTGAATTCATCCGTAAAGCCTTTTCGATCGACCCTGATCTGCAGGCCGAGCACGGTGATGATTTTCCGGCGATAACCAGTCAGACAGATGCGCCCTGAATCCATGATGCGCGCCGGCACCTGCCCGCATGAGTACAGCCGGCCGACAGCATCATGATTCATCGGGGTGAACAGCCCGTCGGGATTTTTTCAGACGACGCAGGACCGTGAGAACCCCGCTCAAAACTGCGCCCGACGCCAGAATGAGGAAAAACGGACTGGTCAGAAATGGCGTGAACTGACCACTGGAGGCGATGAGGCCGCTTCTCAGTTCCTTTTCAACCGTGTCACCGAGGATGAAGCCCAGAAGCAAAGGTGCCACCGGGATATTTTTTGAGTTCATGAACCATCCGGCAAGGCCGAAGATACCCATGACCCAGAGATCAAAGACCGAGTTTCGAATGGCGTAGGCCCCAACGATGCAGAACATCAGGATCAGCGCTTCGAGAACACGGCCCGGAAGGCGGAGTATCAGAGCGAAGCAGCGTATCCCGACAAGTCCCAGTCCCAGCAGCAGAAACTGTGTCCATCCGGCAATCCATAACAATGACTGCACGCGCGAGACTCCTCCATCGGCGGGAACATCAAAGATACGGGGGCCGGGCTGGATGTCATACATGATCAGCGCTCCCAGAACAATCGCGGTGACGGCATCGCCGGGAATTCCGAACACCAGTGCCGGAATCCACGCTCCTGCAACCGCGGCGTTATTGGCGCTGGTCGGGGCTATGACCCCTTCGACTTCCCCTTCACCAAAGTGGTCACCACGGCGGGAAAAGCGCCTTGCCGCGCCATACCCGACCCATGCACCGATGTCCGCCCCCGCTCCGGGAAGCGCTCCAACCAGACATCCGAGACCGGAACTTCTCAGTATAAGCCCCGGGAACCGTATGGCGGTCCGGAAGGCCTGAACGAGGGATCCGGACAGGACCACGGGTTTCCACTTTGAGGCTGTGGCATCCGAACCTGACTGAAGTCTCGACAGGATTTCAGCCAGTCCGAAAAGGCCGATCATCATTGGAATGAGCTGGATGCCATCCTGGATTTCGGGGAGTCCGAAAGTCATTCTTCTGGCTCCGTTGATGGTGTCGAGTCCGATTGTGGAGAGGAAAAGCCCGAGCGTGGCAGCCATCAGGCCGGCCAGCAGGTTTTTTCCGCTCACCACGGCACTGATGGAGATACCGGCAACCGCCAGCCAGAAATACTCCGGTGAATCCATCCTGAGGGACCAGCGGGCGATGACCGGCCCGGTCAGTGCGAGAATGGCAACACCGATCACTCCACCCAGACAGCTGCAGAGAAGATTGAGGTGAATGGCCAGCCCTCCCTGATCCCGGCGGTGCATGGCGTGGGCATCGAGTGTCGCCGCCGCCGAGGCCGGTGTGCCCGGGATTTTAAGAAATGTGGCTGGCAGATCTCCGGCGAAGATGGCGGTGAAACTGACGCCAAGGATCAGGGCGATACCGCCAAGCGGGTTGGGAAGATAGAAGCTGACCGGAACCACCAGAGCAACCGCCATGGTGGCGGTCAGTCCAGGGGTGGAACCGACGAAAAGCCCGAAGAGGATGCCCAGCATCCACGGAACAATGACCCAGATGTCCAGAAGCTCACTCATTCAATGGTTCGGATGAATCGTTGGCAGGTGGTGGTGTCGGCTACCTACTAACGGGGCCATCCCAGGATGCCGCCAGGCAAAGGAATGTGCAGCAGCCGGGAGAATACCAGACAAACTGCCAGCGAAGACATGAGGCCGATCAGCACAGAACGCCACCAAGGGGCTTTCCAGACGGCCAGGAGGTAGGCTGTAACACCGCCGGCGAAGACTGTCACTGCTCCGAGAAATTCAAACAGCCCGATGGCGGGAACGATTCCAGCCATGAGCAGAGCCGGTGCAACCAGGTTCTTCATCTGTCCTCCAGATGAACCGGGCTGCTTCCCGGCTGCGGTGGATTGTGCGGATTTCCGGCGGGTGGCAGGGTCGAGAAAGTAGAGAAGGACTGAGCCGGTGCAGAGGATGACCGAGGTCAGCAGAGGAAAAGCCCTTGAACCGATATCCCCGTCAGCTTCCCGGCCCTGACTGGTGAACAGCAGGGTCCCGGCCAGCCCTGCCACACCACAGCAAAAGAAAAACAGGGCTGCAGCCATCGGGCCCGATCCGGGGCTCAGAAGCCGGCCTTCTCGATCGGTTCCTTCCATAGGGCGTCCTGGGTCTGCAGGAATTCTTCGAACCCGGATCCAAACCGAACCTTCCGGGCAAATTTGTTCTTCGACATGAAACTGCGGAAATCATCCGATTCGGTGATGTCCCTGATGGTCGCGGTCAGGTTGGAGACGACCGGCTCCGGGGTGCCCGGAGGCAGAAGCAGACCACGCCACCCCACAGCCGTCCATGTGTAATCCATCTCCCGAAGCGTGGGGACATCCGGATAATCCTCCAGCCTTTCGTCGGCCATCACTGCAAGTGCCACGAGGTCTCCGCTCTTCAGGTTGGCATCGGCCTCGGGCAGACTGCAGCATACGACGTCCACATGCTGACCCAGCAACTTGCGGACCGCTTCACTGGAACCGTCGGTGGGGACCCAGATCACTGAATTCACATCGAGTCCGGCGGACAGAAGCCACCCTGCCCTTGCCAGATCCCATGCGCCTCCGGCGGCCGTTCCCGAGAATTTGAGCCGGTTCTCCTCACTTCGCTCACCGATCATTTCAATCAGTTGGGCAACCGACTTGATGGGTGAATCCTTGTGGACGATGAGGGCGGCCGGGTCGGCATTCAACTGCGCCAGAGCAGTGAAATTCGTCCACGTCAGATCAGATATTCCCATCCAGTGCATGGTGCTCAGTTCGAAGGTGCCCATGGTCACGGTGTATCCGTCAGGCCGGGCGTTGGCCCCGTAGGAATGACCGATGGAACCACCGCCGCCGGTGCGGTTCTGGACCACCACCGGCTGGCCAAGACGCTTTTCCATTTCAGACGCCATGAACCGGGAAAGTCTGTCCGTCCCTCCGCCTTCACCCCATGGGCAGATCAATGCAATCGATCTGGATGGATAATTTGCAGCCGGGTCACCATCGTTTGGCGGCTGGCAACCGGTGAAAAGCAGCGATCCCGCAAATCCGGTCATCATTATTACGGCAGCCATCCAGTTGAGTATTGGTCGTCGCTTCATTGGAACCGTCCCATCATAGGGGCGTATATCCCCAACCAAAAGAATTCTTTTATTCTCCGATACTGGATGAGGGGCGCCGGGAACCACCAAATCCGCCCATGATGGATGGATCCAGGAACCGTCTCAAAGGCATGTAGACAGGCACAAGGCATGCGAGACTGACCAGTGCGAGAAGGCCGCCGAAACCGAACACGGGCTGGAGTGCGTAATCGGCGCCATCCGACTTCCCGGCGAGGTACCCTGCTATGAGATTGGCACTCATCGGCCCCAGTCCGGAGCCGAGCATCACCATGAAGGTCTGCGCCGTTGAGCGGACGACCTTGTCGGCAAGACGCTCAAGGGCCATGCTCACCACGGTGAAATAGTAGATGACCATGAGTCCGACAAACACATAGGAGAGGGAGAGAACCAGTGCATCAGGCCAGAAGTAGCTCAGAAGCTGCCGGATCAGCAGACTCACCAGCCCGAAGAACATCCCGTTCACATAGCCGAATCTGAGGAAAAAAACCGGAAGGAGCGGCATCAGAATCACTTCGGTGATTACACCGATGCACTGAATAGGGCCCGCATAGGCTCTGTCCACTCCCAGTTCCTCGAGGTATGGGGTTGAGAAAAGGGCGACTATTGAAAAACTGGCTGCCCCGAAGAACAGGGACAGCATCAGGCAGATGAAGCGCCGGTCACGGCCCAGCACACCCAGTTGATGGAAATACTCATCCTTCTTCTCCGGATCGAGCAGACCGGCGGGCGGCAGAGCGGCGCGGCGGCTTCTGGCTGTCGGTGTATGAGGCAGAAGGAGACAGAGAAATACATTGGCAAAGGCAATCCCAGCGGCGACGTAGAGGCAGAACCCGGTGGGAACCTGTCTTGCGTAAAAGAAGAGGAGAAAAAGCGGCAGAGATGGAATCATCCATCCCAGTGATCCGAGACCACGGATCTTGCCGAACTGCATCGACGGATTCGGGAGATGATGAAAGCACAGCGAGTTTATCAGAATGATCGTCGGGTGATAAAAGGCATAATAGCAGGCAAAAAGAAACTGATGGGCCAGCAGTCCCTCGGCCTGATAGAGTTTGATCAGAAAACAACCGGCCAGGAAGTTGAGCAGGAGAAAAAGCCGGTTCAGTGGGATGTACCGGTCCGAAAGAAATCCCCACAATAGCGGAAAAATCAGCGAGGAGGCTGATCCTGTGAAAAAAATCCGGCCAATCTCGCCGTAGGTGAAACCTTCATCCTTGAGATGAAAGGCAATGAAGGGCAGAACCGACCCGCCAATGGCAAACTGGAACATGGTGACGGCGACAAGGGGAGCCGGCAGTCCGAGAAAAGTGGCACTTCTGAATCCTTTCAATGCCTCCCAGCATATCGCAGCAGCCGGATGGTCCCGCCAGAAAAATCCACGGGTCAGGACCGGAATTCACATTCAAGCCTCAGACAGCACTGTGGAGGCAGCATTTCTTGTATTTCCGGCCACTGCCGCATGGACACGGGTCGTTGCGGCCGGTTTCTGCCCGCGCTGCCGGCCGAACCGGGGGCCTGGCAGCTGGGCCGGAGTTTCCGTTGCGGCGCCAGAAGCGGAAGACCTCGGTGACTTCGGATTCGAGCCACCGGCCGGTCTCGTGGACGTTGTCCGGCGGGTAGCTTCTGTTGGCCGGGTTGTCGGCGAATTCCAGCAGGTTGGCCATATGTCCCTGCAGTTCCGACCGGGCCCATGCCGGTTCATTCATGTCGACAGCCTTGGCAAATCCCTGACACCACTGCCCCATGCCATGCAGCAGGTTCTGCTCTCCGGCGAGATGCCGGGGATCCGGACGGCAGGGATAGGGATGAAACAATTTACGTGTCAGGCTTCCCGCCTTGTCCGCCACCATCGAGACAGTGCTGTCCACCATTGCCCTGAACATCTCTTCCTGAGCAGGGCTTTCCCACTGGATATTGCCGGAGGGCCCGAAAAGATTCGGATACCATTCATCCACCGGCTCAGACTTCGGACCGAGGGTCATCGCGGCAACAAAGCCTTCCAGCGCGCAGAAACTTCGAAGGCGCGGGTCTCCTGCCAGCTGTTGAAAAAACAGGTCGAGGAATCGCATGCTGGCGGCGTCGGGGGTTGGTTTTGAAGGCATGGAGAAATGTCAGGGCCGGGCCAGACGTCCTGGCAGATCCCGGGTCCTTGTCGCTGGTTTATGCATCCGTTACGGACTGATTGGTAACGGATCCACGGCCACGGAAGCAATAAAAGAAACCGGCCACCCATCCAACCCGACCCGCTCAGTGCCAGTCAGATGCAGTATGAGTCATTTGGCCACATCTGCCTGAAATAATTTACTTTGAAGAGTTTATGAAATTAGGGGAAGAATTGCAGGGGCAACGCTGACCAATGATATTGCCAGTCCCGTGCGTGGGGAAGCCGGAGACTGAACTGATGAATGACATGTTCAAGTTTCTGATGAGCCCGAATGAGGCAGGCTCTCGATGCCGGAGAGTCCCCAATAAATATGCCCTGATACGACTGGGGTTGATTTTGCTTATCCTCCCGGTGTGTCAGGTGACCGGCTCGCAGCCTTTCAGTGAGATCCTCAACCCTCAGGCATGGCAGCTGCCCTACCGCATTGAAAGAATTGATCCGCCGCTCCAGTTCAACCAGCCGGTGGCCATTGAGTCCATTCCCGGATCCACGAACGGCATCTTCATTCTCGAAAGAAGCGGGCGCATTTTCCACATCCCGGATCTGAATGCCCCCGAACCGGAAGTCTTTCTGGACCTCCGGCCATCAACCAGCATCGTCCATGACGAGGCCGGACTTCTCGGTATGGCTTTCCACCCGCAATACGAATCCAACGGAAGGTTCTTTATCTACCGGAACAACATCGGCGTCACGCCCTCGGGGCCATTCGGATTCCATTTCATCCTCAGTGAATTCCACGGATTCCCGGGTGACAGTCCGGAGAGTATCCGGGCATCGGAAATTCCCCTGATCAGCCAGTCCGATCCGGATCCGGGTCATAATGCCGGGACTATCCGTTTCGGGCCGGATGGATATTTGTATTTCAGTGTCGGCGACACGGGGCCGCCGGCTTCTCAAATCCGGGACAACATGCAGCCGGTGGACGGCGGTTTCTTCGGGGCCATCTTCCGCATTGACGTCGATGGCCGCGATACCAGTCTCACCCCCAATCCGCATTCCGCCATCGTGGCTGACTACGGCATTCCCCCGGACAATCCCCTCGTTGGCCTGGAAACAGTGGACGGGCTCGAAGTGAATCCACTATCGCTCCGCACCGAGATCTTCGCTCACGGATTCAGAAACCCATGGAAGTTCGCCTTCCATCCGGAACATGAATTCATGGTCGTCGGTGAAGTCGGAAGCAGTTCCATTGAAGAACTGAACATCGTCGGAGCGGAAGGAGGAAACTTCGGATGGCCCTACTATGAAGGCACGGCCCGCGGCTTCTTCCACCGTTTCCTCAATGAAGCCGGCACATACCGTCTTCCCTACTACCAGTATCCGCATGGCTACGAAGGAACATCCGGCAACTGTGTGATCGCCGGCCATTTCTATCAGGGCAGTGAGTTTCCCGAACTTCAGGGGCTGTTCCTGTTCGGAGACTGGGGGTCCGGGAATATATGGGCCATGGAAATCGACCCCGACGCACCACGCCCGGTCGACGGCATCAAACCGCTGTATCTCGGCAGACTTTTCTTCCTCACCACATTCGGGGTCGACCCGCGCGACCGGGAGGTGCTCCTCACTAATTTCTCCGACGGGCACCTCTACAAGCTTCGGCGGAACCCCGCTTTCGATCCGGCGGTCGGCCTTCCCGATAAGCTTTCGCAGACCGGCCTGTTTCCTGACCTCTCCAATCCACTGACTCCGAATGTGGACCTGGTTTTCTACGAACCGAATATCCCCTTCTGGTCTGACGGGTTTGATAAAAGAAGATGGGTATTTGTCCCGGAGGAACGGAGCGTGGAATTTCTGGAGGACGGCACGGCCGTGGTTCCTGACAGAAGTCTGTTCGTCAAACACTTCGACTGGGTGGAACGGGTGAATGGCAGTGAGGTCCGCCACAGGGTGGAAACGCGGCTGCTGCTCAAGGAAGGCAACGACATCCACGGGGCCACCTACCGGTGGAATGAAACCGGTGAAGAGGCGGAACTCGTACCGCCGCTGGGCCTCACTGAAACGGTGACCCGGAACTTCGGAAATGAATCACGGTCCAAAAAATGGCTCTACCCTTCCCGCTCAGGCTGTGTGTTCTGTCATAACCCGGATTCAGGGCAGATTCTCGGATTCCGTCGGGAACAGCTCAATGACAGACCACTTATCGGAAGGGATGGAACCGATCAGCTGACCCGACTGCATCTGAGCGGAATCCTTGCCAGTCAGCCGGAGGCCTCCTCGGGCGACCTCGTGTGCGTCCCGGCCGATGACCGCCGCTTCACTCTCAAACAAAGATTCAAAAGCTACACCGCCAGCAACTGCCGGGCCTGCCATACACCGGGAGGACAGAGTCTCGAACGATGGGATGCCCGTCTCGAAGTTCCTGTGGAGGAAAGTCACCTCCTCAATGTCAGAGCCAGTCCGCCAATCAATCCGGACTTCGGGTTCCTGCTTGATCCGGATTTCCCCGAGGCCTCCGAATTTCTGTGGCGTATTGAAAACCGGCATGTCTTCAAGATGCCTCCCATTGGCACTTACAAGGTCGACCAGGGGTTCGTCGACCTCACCATGGAATATCTCCGTTCCTTTCTGCCGGAAGGATGGCAGCAGCAGCCATCCAATGGACTCAATTCCTTTGAAGGAATCGAAGTGGAAGACGGGGAGTGGTTTTTCGGGATCAATGGCGTCGCCTCCGGAGTCCGCCAGTATTCCCGGGCTGCCGAAACAATCGATGGCCGGGAGGACAAACCGGTATTCATCATGGCGGTGCATGGGGTGAGTGCCCCGGCCATCATGCAGTTCACGCTCCCCCCTGCCGCCAGCTTCGCACCGGGAGGAGCACTCAGGATCGGTGTCCACTCATCTGCCGGAAAATTCACCGGGTATGAGTGGAACATGCCCTCTACAATTCATGTGATCGTAGAAGATCAGAAAAGCGGAGTGCTTCAGGGGCTGGTTTATCCGGACGGGAACGCTGCTCTGGCCATCCATGACTCATCCATACAGCTCCTGTTAAACGGTTATCAGACACTGGACGAGAATCTCCGGATTAATGTTCCCGGTCCGGGAAATAACAGTGACTCACCATGGAAGGCTGCGATCGGTCTTTCGACAACGGCCACTCCCGGTCCCGCAAGGTTGTCCATGGGAACCCTGTCACTCCACAACCTCCATCTTGATGACGTCCTGAAATTACCCGAACGCCACTCCTCTGTCCCGCTGGTGTTTTCCGCCGCCAGCGGGTCGACCAGACTGACCCCGGCTTTCATCAGTGACGGACGGGGCCGGAATCTCAAGGCCATCCACCCCGGTCTCGACGGCCATTTCATCTCCTACCTCCCGCCCGGGGAATATCCGGATCTCCATATCGGAATGACACTTCCAGGCCTCGACCGGCCGGTCCGATTCAGGCTCGGCGACTTCCACATCCTGAACAGCCCGGAGAGCGCCTCTTCCCAGGCCCTGATTGACCGACTGACCCCAACTGAATATGACGCTCTGTCCAGACTGGCACCCCTTCAGGTCCTCGGGAACACCACCCCGCGACCGCGCCCTTTTGAATGGGCGGTCCATGCCGGCACGGTCACGCCGGCCGGCATTTCCAGCAACACCGACGGCAGTGAACAGATGGTCAGATGGAGCCTTCACTCGGCAACTTCGGCACGGGAACACCAGGTCTTTGAAATCCTCCCCGCAGAACGCTCCGGATTCTCCGCAACAATCCGCCTCCGTTCACCCTCGACCATGGAAGTCATCCAGGAATACACGATCGAGGAAATTTCAGACCCGCCGGAGGATTCAGGGGTACTGATCGGAATCCGCAGCGAGGAGCCGGTCCTCTTCGAGGTAGTCTCTGAGGAGAACAGAAGCTTCACACTGACAAGGCTGAGGCTGATATCCGGCAGCAGCCATACCGGTGAATTCCACCAGGCCACCATGGAGGTCTCCACAGCAACAGACCCGATCCGCCCTTCCGTGCCCCTCTCCATCTTCAACCCGCAGTGGCCTGATTCCAGAAAACCACAGCGGGTCCGTTTCCTCGACAGCAACGGCCTTATCGCCACGGATACAAATGAACCGTTCGCGCTGATCCGCCGCCACGATCCGGCTGAACAGAATACCTACGCCATAGCGGAATTCGGCGACGGTGCCACTCAGTTTATCTCAGGAAAAACCATCGCCCCGGTCCACTCGATAGAAGACCCACGCGTCCATGACCAGGCGGTTTACCCCCTTGTCAATGGTCAGTGGATGGAATCCCTCGGCAGCATCTCCTGGCAGATTCCCTATCAGTCACCCGTCAGCACCGATGGCACCAGGCAGGTTGCCATCCGGAATCTGAGGGCAACATCGAATGGCTGGTCGGAGTTTGACTACACCCACCCCAACCTTCTCGAGGACCCATTGTCACGCGTGGGGGCAAAACTGACCACCTTCTGGTATTCACGTGATAATATCACCTTTCAGATCCGACCGATGACAGCGGACCCATATCGGCTCTCACTCTACTTCATGGATGTGATTGATTCCGGTCCAAGATCGCAGCTGGTGTCATTGATCCATCCTCAAAGCCGGGAACCGCTGCAGCAGACCATCGTCGAACCAGTCCTGAGCGGCGAGCTATTCTCATGGACCGTTTCCGGCAATATCGACGTCACCATCCAGAGACTGAACAATATCTTCTCTCTGCTTTCCGGCATCTTCATCGATGAACCGGTTGCCGACTTCTTCACGCCCGCCGTCATCCAGTCGCTCAATCCCTCAAAAGGAATGATCCTCGGTGTCACCGGACCACCGGGAACCCCCTATGAACTGCAATCCAGCCACAACCTCAGCTCATGGGAGACCATCGAATCCGGGCTTCTCGACAGAAACGGACTGTCCTCTCCCGTCTTCCCCATTCCGATTCCGGATTCATCTGCCCCCGCCCCGGATTCCCGGTTCTATCGAGCCCGGATGAACCCCCGCCAGTAGTCAATCAACTGCTGCTGACTGGAATCAGTCAGGAAAGGATGTGGACTCAGGAAAAGGGATTGATGACCCGGACGCCGTCGTAGTCCTGGCCATGGTTAAGGTCTTCGGTGTAGAGGGTTCGGCAGCCAAGTTCCTGTGCGGCGGCGAGAATGGCCGCATCCCAGTGGGAAAGTTGAAACCGGCGGCGGAGTATGATCGCCGACATTACCAGCTCACGAGTGACCGGCAGGACGGGGACATGGCCGCTGAGTTCCAGCGTCGCGTCGATCCCGCGTTCCGAAATTCCCAGCGCCTTCTTACGAACGGCATTGGCAACGAATTCCTGCAGGACCTGCGCGGAGAGCGCGAAATCGGTATCCAGGATGAGTCGTTCCGCTTTTTCCTGCTTTTCCGCGTCTGCGGCTGCGCTCGAACAGGCATATAGGAGAACATTCGAGTCAAGAAAGACCTCAGCGGTCATGAATCTCCTCCCGGCTCAGGGGAACCATCGGCTCAGTGTTCGAGGCCTTCATGGCTTTCAACAAGCGTTTGAAGGACTCCCTGCGATCTTTGTCGGTCTCCCCGCCACCCTGATCTGAAGTCACGGCCTCCAGGCCCATGACCACGAGTTCACGCAAGGTCGTCCGCCTCTGAGCCGCCACGATCTTGGCGCGGTGGAGCAGTTCATCAGGAAAATCAATGGTCGTTTTCACAGGAGCAACATTTACAGGAGTATGGGAGTGGTGTCAATGAGTGGAGCGGGCGGGTACCGCCGCATCCGCTTTGATTCTGAACTGATCATGAATCAGTTTTTCCGGATCTTCTCATTGTGCCTTCCCGACTCAGGTGAGGCCAGGAGGCCGGTATTCTATATCGGTGCATCACATTCATCTTCGTATGCCAGTCGCGGAGGGAAAACCTGCTGCCGGCGGCGCGTCCGGTCTTCAGCAAAATCGAGCCACATAAGGAAGTTCTTGATGATGGTGACGTCGGCCTTGCGGACAATCTCCTCCTGCCAAGTGGTCATGAGTTTCTGGCTGGGCCGGATCATTTCTGCTTCGAAACGAAATTGCACGCGGGTGCGCCCATCCTCTGTCGCAGAGAGGAGGACTCGCTTTGGGGGCTGGGAGGTCGCTGCTCATGAGTCGTCGCGGAATGGAAGGACCCTGGCCGAAAGGGTCGCTGGATGGCTGCCTGAATGCCCGACTTTGCGGATGGTTCCGGGGCGCAGCAGAAATAAATGAGCGAAAATTCTCCAGACGATTCGTTATTCGACTTTGGGGGCATATCCCTTTACGATTGGGAGTGTGTTCAAGGTGGGGACCGTGAAAGGGCCGTCATCTTCACGCATTCCTGAATTCAGCTCATGTTCGGTAAACTTTTCCTTCTTTTCATCACCGTGCCACTGATCGAGATGGCACTGTTAATGTACGTCTCCCGGTTTATCGGGATTGGCGGCACCCTGCTGCTCATCGTTGTCACCGGTGCGGTGGGGGCCACGCTGGCGCGGTCTCAGGGCATTGGCGTTCTCCACAAACTCCAGAACAGCGTCAACAGCGGAGTCCGCCCAACCGACGCCATGATCGAAGCCGTGCTGGTTCTGATAGGCGGCATCGTTCTGCTCACACCGGGAATTCTGACTGATATCATGGGCTTTTCTCTCATGGTCCCGGCGGTCCGATCATCGATCGGACATTTCCTCACCCATCGCATCGCCGCACATATCCAGAAAAATGTCCGCGCCGGTTTCGCCAGCACAACCACCACCTGGGAATCCGTGAGGTCCTACCCGCCACCGCCGACTTCTTCAGATCGGGACCGCAAGTCGGGTGATGATGATATCATCGATGTCTGAGGCACTCCCGGTCCGCCGCATCCAACTCGCCGGTTGCAATCTGCGGCGATTTCTGTATTTTCAGAAATGAGTGTAAAGCCTCGGCGGCATTGATACTGACGGCAGGTGGCGGCGCAGGAAGCGCTGACAGTCGACATCATCCGCAAGGCCTCGGGAAAAGGGATACCAGATGAGAATTCTTGTCGGCATAACAGGAGCCAGCGGTGCAATTTACGCACAGCGCCTCCTGATGTATCTCGAACAGACATCCCACGAAATCAGCGTTGTCCTGAGCCGTTATGCACCGGTGGTGATCTCTGAGGAATTGCCGGACGGGCTGCAGCTTGGTCCCGGCGTTCGCCGATACGGGCACCGCAGTATGCATGTCCCGTTTGCGAGCGGGAGCAATGTTCCGGATGTGATGATCATCGTGCCCTGCAGCATGGGAACACTGGGAAGAGTGGCCCATGGTTACAGCGACGACGCCCTTGCCCGTGCGGCCGATGTGGTGCTGAAGGAGAGGAAACGGTTGATTCTCGTTCCTCGGGAAACGCCGATGAATCTGATCCACATCCGCAATCTTGAAACAATTCTTCTCGCCGGCGGGCAGGTAATCCCGGCCAACCCCAGCTTTTATACCCGCCCCGCCACAGTTGAGGCTGTGGTCGACACGGTGGTTTCAAGAATCCTCGACAACGCCGGTGCTCCCGTTGATGTCCTCCCCCGCTGGCAGGAGGAACCCGATTCAATCAGAACCAAATCAGACCCGGAGGACGATGAGAGTCATCACTGAAATCAGTAAATGGGGTGAATTCGTCAAGATTTCGCACACTGTATTTGCCCTTCCCTTTGCACTGGCGTCGATGATCCTGGCGTCACGGGCGAATCATGGCTGGCCGGGCTGGCAGCTTTTCTTTCTCATCCTGATCTGCATGGTCACTGCCAGGACGTCCGCAATGGCCTTCAACCGGATTGTCGACCGCGACTTTGATGCGGCGAATCCACGCACCCGGAACCGTCACCTTCCCGCAGGCCGGATCAGCCTCCGCAGCGCAACGCTGCTGTGCTCGCTGAGCGCCGTCGCGTTCATTACCGCCACATGGTTCATCAACAGCCTGTGCTTCGCCCTCTCGCCAATCGCACTGGCCACAGTTTATTTTTATTCTCTCACCAAGCGATTCACCAGCTACACTCACCTGTTTCTCGGCATTGCGCTGGCGCTGGCGCCACTCGGAGCCTGGCTGGCGGTCAAAGGAAACTGGGGATTCCAGCCACTCTCTTCCGGAATTCTGATTCCACTGCTCATGGGCCTCGGCGTCACGCTGTGGCTGGTCGGATTTGACATCATTTACGCCACGCAGGATTATGACTTCGACAGGGAAACCGGTCTGAGATCCATGGTTGTCAGATTCGGCATTCCAACCGCATTGAACATTGCATGGATTTCTCACTGCATCATGTGGCTCTGCTTCCTTGTCCTCGGGCTGATTGCCGAAATGGGATTTATCTACTTCTCGGGCATGGCGATCATCCTCGTGTGTATGAATTATGAACATATCGTGGCCAGAAACCGAAATCTCGACTGGGTCAACCTCGCGTTCTTCAAGCTCAACGCCGTGATCAGCATCGTTTATCTGGCATCCATACTCCTGGAAATCTCAATTTTCGTGAATTAACGATGAACTTCTTCCTCGAAAAATCCCCGGCATCAGGCCTTCTGGACAAGGCACTGGATGGACAAAGGCTGAGTGCCGCCGAGGCCGCCGAACTTTACCACACCGCCAGCCTGAATGATCTTGGCATCACCGCCAATACCCTGTGCGAGCGACGCAACGGGAAAAAGGCCACATACATCGTCAACCGCTACATCAATTATTCCAACTACTGCATTCTTTCCTGTCAGTTCTGCGCATTTTCAAAAAAGAAGAGAGACCGGGACGGCTTCCAGCTTTCCATAGATGACATGGTCCGGAAGGCAACCGAGGCGCTGGAAATCGGCATTACCGAACTGCATATTGTCGGTGGCCTCCATCCCTCCCTGCCCTTCAGCTATTATCTGGACATGCTCAAAGCTTTGAAGTCACTCAACCCCGACCTCCGGCTGAAATGCTTTACCGCCATCGAGATCCATCACCTTGCATGGCTGGCAAAAAAAACGATTCCCCAACTGCTGGCGGAGCTGCAGGAAGCCGGTCTGGATTCCCTCACCGGCGGGGGCGCCGAGATTTTCAATCCCGAAGTCAGGAAGAAAATCGCCATTGGCAAGGAAAGTGCCGAGGAGTATCTCGATGTCCACCGCACATGGCATGAGATGGGCGGACGCAGCACCTGCACCATGCTTTTCGGTCACCTCGAAACAGTCGGCCACCGAATCGAGCATCTTGAAATGCTCCGGCAGCTCCAGGACGAAACAGGCGGTTTCACCGGGTTTATCCCACTGGCCTACCAGCCGGACAACAACCTCATCCCGGTCAAATACCCGCCAACCGGCTCGGAAAGCCTCAAGACCATCGCCATCAGCCGGATCATGCTCGATAATTTTGATCACATCACCGCCTACTGGGTGGGGCTCGGTACCTCACTGGCCCAGGTCGCACTCAATTACGGCGCTGATGATCTTCACGGCACCATTCTTGAGGAAAAAATCTTTCACATGGCCGGTGCCTCCTCCCCGCAGCAGCAGACCGAAGCTTCCATGAGAAAGGCCATTGCGGAAGCCGGGAAGATTCCCGTCCAGAGAGATACCTTCTATGATCCGGTCCGGAAAAAGGGCGCACTTCACGCGGAACCACAGATGGCCTGATTTGGATCCACAGTGTACCGATTTCATCCGGAGGCTACAGTATCCAGCCACCTGCTCCGAATGGTATACCGGGGAAATTCATCCGCTGTCCGGCGGTTCCTGTAATGGCACTGAAATTGCTTGGATTGTTCCGTTATGGACTTGCAAAGCTTACAGAACGGCTACCGGTCGCTGGTTGTAGGTCACGACATTTTCCAGTCAGACAGACTGAGCGCCCGGGAACTTCCCAACAACCTTCCTCAAAATCAGGTTGTGGAGCCCACACAGGCCGGAGAATCCTCCGGACAGAACACAGAAAACACCCCGGATCAGCAGAATCTGGACACCTACGCCTGACCGGCAAATCCCCGCGTCAGCAAAAACCCCGATATGTGGCCACAGAGACCCGCGGGAAGCGCTGATTTCCTCATGCGGCAGTGATTGGCCATGGACCGGGTCAGTGAAATACGGTATCGACACGACATCCGCGTTGATGGGAACTCTCACCCAATAATCAGGGCTCCATCGGCCATCCGGAGTCCTGCATGGCCTTGTAGCCTCCTTCGATGGAGAAAACATTGCTGTATCCCATTTTCCGGGCGGAATCAGCAGCCAGAACCGACCGGAACCCCCCGCCACAATACATCAGCAGAGGTGTGGCTTTATCCGGAAAACGCTTCTCAATATCCCTCTCTAGCACCCCCCGGCCGAGGTGAGTGGCTTTTTTCACGTGACCGGCATTCCATTCGTAATCTTCCCTAACATCCAGCAACACGGCACCGGGAGTGTCGGAGAGCTTCTCAAGCGCCTCTGACAGTGAAATCTCCTTAACTCTCGGTCTGGCCTCATTGACCATATTTAAAAAACCAGTGGAGTGGTCCATATACGGGAATGTAATCGGATCTTACGGATAAATAAATGAGTAAATTGTTCAAGAATTTCCCCAGCAGGAGGATACGGAGAAAATCTTCGGTGGGTGGGGACAATTTCTTTGCCTGGATGGTCGATTCGGACCAATCTGAAAAGCATGGACGTAGTCAATCTGGACAAAGTTGAGGCATTTCGAACCAAGGACGGATCGGAAATCCGTGAATTGCTCGCCTGGCGGAACTCGTGCATCAGGAACCAGAGTCTCGCGGAGGCACGTCTGCCTGCAGGCGGAGCCACCGACCGGCATTATCACCCCAAATCCGAGGAAATCTACTACATCACCCATGGCTCCGCGCGGATGGAGATTGATGGTGAGTTCAGCGACCTTCACCCCGGGGACGCGGTGGCCATTCCGCCGGGAAAACCACACAAAATCTGGAATAATGGCGATGTTGTATTAAGATTCCTGTGTTGCTGTGCGCCGTGCTACGAGCATGACGACACAGTCATGGTTGATGACCTGAACATCGCTTGAAAAATCAGATGCCCGCTAACATAAGACTGTTTATCAAACCCGGCTGTCCCTGGTGTGTCGAAGCCCGTGAGTGGCTCGACAACCGCGGCATTCGGTACGAAATCCTCAATGTCACCGGCGATGCCGAAGCCCGTCAGGAGATGCATCGCCTCACCGGACAGGGAAAGGCTCCCTCCATTGACGTGGATGGCCACATACTCGCCGATTTCGGTGCCGATGAGCTGGAGGAATGGTGGAAGAGCAACAACTTCTGAAGACTGTGGACGCCGGACTTTCCCATGAGCCCGCCGCCGTCTCCCATATGACCATCCGACCAGTTGCCGCCGACGGAAAACCGATACACCAAAATTGTGACCGATCATTTATCCATGCCTGAATCATCCTCCACCGGCACCGTAACGGCGCCACCTGTAAAGTCCCCGGCTCAGGGAACCTATCAGCGCAAGCCGGAGTGGCTGCGACTCAAACTGCCCACTTCACCGGTTTTCGCAAAAACCCGGAATCTTCTCGACGGCCTGAAGCTCCACACGGTCTGTGAGGAAGCCAGATGCCCGAACCAATGGGAATGCTGGGGCCGAGGCACTGCCACGTTCATGATTGCCGGTGACCGCTGCACCCGTGCCTGCAGGTTCTGCGCTGTGGACACAGCCAAACCGCTGCCGCTGGAGGCGGACGAGCCCGAACGGGTCGCCGAGGCCACCAGGAGGCTCGGTCTCCGCCATGTCGTCATCACCGCCGTGGCGCGCGACGACATACGCGACGGAGGGGCAGATCACTTCCACAGAACCATCCAGAAGGTCCGTGAGCTGTCTCCCGGCATTGCCATTGAGATTCTCGTCCCCGATTTCAACAGCCGGAATGATGCCATCGCCCATGTGCTCGAAGCCAGACCGGACATCTTCAACCACAACCTCGAGACCGTTCGCCGACTGACCCCTTCAGTCCGGTCACGGGCCATGTATGACCGGTCTCTTGAGGTTCTCCGGAAAGCCCGCGAAATGGCCCCGTCCCCGCTTTACACCAAAAGCGGCATCATGCTCGGTCTTGGTGAAACACGCGATGAACTCATTCAGGCCATGCGCGACCTCCGCGAATCGCGGTGCGATATCCTCACTCTCGGACAGTACCTCCAGCCCTCGGTGAAGCACCTTGCGGTGCACGAGTTCATACCACCCTCCCAGTTTGAGGAATATGCCGATCTGGCACGCGGGATGGGATTCCTCCACGTGGCCAGTGGACCGATGGTTCGAAGCTCCTATCACGCGGATGACTTTGACCTGCCCATCCCCAGACCGGACTGGTAATTCGTCAGAATACAGTTCGCTGCATGCCGTATCCCCCCGCCCGCTGAATCCATCGGGCGTTTTTTTGTATTCACACCCGTTGGCACAAGCCACTCCATTATCAGATATTTACCGAAATTACTCCGGAACCGGAGCATTTCAGCGCAAAAAATAGTGTTGCTATCACTGTACACAAGTTGGATCTTCACTGAGATGGAAACGCAGGGTGTCTCAATAAACCGGCCTCATTTGGGGTTCGTCCAACACCGGAAACATGCTTTTATTTAAGGAAGAATTTGGCTCTAGAGGTCTTGACATGATACGCGAGAATGATCAGGTCGTACTGAATGTTGACATCCCCGAATACGGGCTGGCTGCGGGTGACATTGGCAATGTCACCAAGGCAGTCGCCGGCGAGGCGACCATACTGGTCAGCTTCCATACGCTCAAAGGGGATCACGTCGCCACCACCCAGCTGCAGCGGAATGAAGTCCGCAATGTGCAGGACCGCGAAATTGCCCATGTACGCGGTATTGTCAGCAATAACTCAGCCGGTCCCGGAAACCAGGACAGCAGTCCGTATTCACGGAACTGATTGAGCAATTCTCAGGCCGGCGGGCGCACCGGCCCGGCATGCGAAGTGAAGTCGTTTCCCTCCCTGCTCAGAGCGCCACTTTGAATGAAGTGCTGTTCTTCATTGATAGACAGAAGGCAGCCATCCACTCCGCGATTTTCTCCAGATCCCCAAGGTGAATCATCTCAACCGGTGAATGCATATAGCGGTTGGGAAGACTGATCAGACCGCAGGGAATTCCGCCACGGGTCCAGAAAAGCGCATCCAGATCCGTTCCGGATGTGTTCGAGGCCGCCTCCCGCTGATAGGAAATTCCTTTCTCATCCGCCACCTTCTGCAGCATCTGAAGAACCATGGGATGGTTCCCGCCGCCGAAGGTAAGACTCGGCCCCTGCCCGAGGCGGATGTCGCCATGCGTCTCCCTGGAGACAGTCGGATAGTCGGTGGCGTGCGTCACATCCGTGATGATTGCGACATCGGGCTTGAGTTCGTATCCGACCTGGCGGATCCCAAGGCAACCCACTTCCTCCATGATATTGGAGACGCAGCAGACTTCCACTTTCAGGTCACTGCGGTTCTCGCTGAGTATCCTCAAAGCTTCGGCCACAGCAAAGGTGCCAGTCCGGTTATCGAAGGCTCGTGCCACTGCGATATTTTCATTGAGCTGTTCAAAACCGGCATCCACGGTGATCATGTCGCCGATCTGAACCAGCTTGAGTGCCTGATCACGGCTGGAGGCGCCAATATCGATGAAGAGATCGGAGAGGGCTGGAACTTTGGGTTTGTCGTTGTTGGCCCGGCTCAAATGGGGCGCGACGCAGCCGATGACGCCCTTGACGGGCCCGGCTTCGGTATGAACGACAACTCTCTGGGCGGGCATGATCATGGGGTTGATGCCTCCAAGTCGTCTCACATATATGTACCCCCCGTCATTGATGTAGCTGACAGTCATGGCGATTTCGTCGGCATGTGCTGCCAGAACCACCCGTTTCCCGCCGCCGGGGTTGATGGTCGCCACGAGGTTCCCATAGTCATCGGAGGTAATCTCATCGGCGAAGTCCCTGACCTGATCCCTCCATACCTTCTGCCCGGGGAGTTCGCGGCTGCAGGGGCTGGGGGTATTCACAAGTTTTTCAAGAAACTTCAGCGATTTCTTTTTCATTCCATTGTTATCCGATAAACAGGTTGCGAGGGGAAACAAAATTTCTTAAGCCATAGGGGCTTTTGTTATTGAAGTGGAATGAGATACCCCGAACTGATTGCCGGAGCCCGGCGAATGGTCCTCAAGCTTGGGACCGGCATCCTCACCAACAGGGAAAACCAGATTGATCCGGAGCAGATCCGCAGCCTTGCCACCCAGGTGGCATGGGCCCGGAAATCCGGCCGTGAGGTCATACTTGTTTCATCCGGCGCGGTGGGTGCCGGGATGGGATCGCTGGGCTTCCGAACACGTCCGGTGCGGCTTGGCGACCTGCAGGCGTGTGCGGCCCTCGGGCAGGTTCATCTGATGCACGCATGGACCGAAGCCTTCCGCGTGCACGGCATCCACATCGCCCAGGTTCTGCTGACTCATGAGGATCTCAAGCACAAGGACCGCCACCTCAACGCCAGAAACACCCTCCAGAGTCTGCTTCAGGCGGGTGCTGTTCCGATCATCAACGAGAATGACGCCGTGTCATTCACGGAACTGCAGTTCGGGGACAATGACAAGTTGAGCGCACTGGTGGCCTGCCTGCTTCCGGCGGACCTTCTGGTTATCCTCACCTCGGCCGAGGGACTCATTCAGGACTTCGGCGGACCGGACCAGAGCAGGATTCCGGTCGTGGAAAAAATCAATGACTCTGTCAGGGCTCTGGCACGGGGGACAACCGCCGCCACAGCGAAAGGCGGCATGATCACCAAAATTATGGCGGCTGAGATAGTCACCCGCTCGGGCATCCCCATGGTCATCGGCCCCGGCCGGGACACTTCGTCACTGCAGAAGATTCTTGAGGCATCGGACACCGGAACTTTGTTCATCCCCGGACCGGACCGGTTGAAGAGCCGCAAACGATGGATCGCTTTCTACCACAACCCCTCCGCCTCACTACTGGTCGACGACGGCGCGGAAAAGGCTTTGAGAAAACACGGCAAAAGCCTGCTTCTCCCCGGAATCCGCGTGGTCGACGGACACTTCAGCAAGGGAGATGTCATCCGGATATGCGACATGGACGGCAAGGAATTTGCGCGCGGCCTTGCCCAATGTGCCTCCGCCTCCCTGCAGAGCGATGCCATGGACCGGAAATCTGTCGTGGTCCACAGGGATGACCTGGTGCTGCTGTGAAAATTGCATTTCTGAACCCCCGGCTCCGCGATAGGATGAGATATCAATGAGTGAGCACCTCAAGGCAACGGATCCGATCGGGCAGCTTCGGGAAGTCATGGCGCGGCTGCGTGCTCCCGATGGATGCCCATGGGATCGCGAACAGGATCACCACACCATACGCTTTCACGCCGTCGAGGAAGTCTACGAGATGATCGATGCGATCGAGGCCGGGGATGACAGGGAGTTGAAGGAGGAGCTGGGAGACCTGCTGCTCCAG
>JAUIAG010000397.1 GCA_030425355.1 Verrucomicrobiia bacterium | reverse complement strand
ACCGGGGTGTTTACGGACGGGGGACGGGGAATGTGAAAGATTATTGAGGGGATTGGCCTGGGCTTTTCAGGCTTTTGAGAAATGCCAGAAGATCGGCGAGCTGGGCAGGTGACATGAGATGGGGGAGGCCCTCGGGCATAGCCGAGGCGGAGGACATGGATCGGGAAATGATGGATGACTTGTCAATTTTCTGATCAGTCCCGAGTGAATCACGGAGGATTATGAAATCATCGGTTTCTGAAGCGATGATACCGTAGAAGAGTTCAGTGGTATCGAGTTCGATTTCCCATGCTTCGAATCCGAAGGCAATCCCGGCGGAAGGGGACTGGATGGACTCGAGAAGAGCTTCTGGTGACAACTTCTCACCAATCAGAGTCAGCTCGGGACCGAAGCGGACGCCATCGGAGCCTGCCACATGGCATCGCGCACAGCCCACGACCGGGTCATTGAATACCTGACGGCCGCGTTCCACGCTGGCATTGAACGCGGCGAGGTCAGACAGGCTCAATCCGGCGGCGCCCTGATTTTCCAGAGCAGGGAATTCGGAGCGGGCCTTCTCTCTTATTGAATCCCATGGGCTCAGACTGAGGATCTGTGCCGCAAATCCAACAAATTCGGCCGGTATTTTGTCCTGTTTACGAAGGTTGATAAGGGTCTGGCAACCAGCGGCGGTCGTGCAGATGGACCGCACCACGTTTTTCTTTCCCTGCGCTGATGTCGCCGGGTTCTGGAGGATGGAAGTCAGTATCGAAAAAGCCTCATCATTGCCTGACGCCGAAAGCAATTGAACCAGTCCATCGAATGCCGGGGCATCCTCTGTGGAAGCGAGTTTTTCGGCAACTTCTTCCGATTTCTGCTGACGAAGCAGGTAGCGCATGGCTTCTGCGGAGGCGTAGTGACGAGGATGGGCTGCAGCAAAGGCGAGCAGGTCTTCCGTGCGATCCGTCCTTCCGAAGCGCACAACCAGTTCCACGAAGACCGGGTGCCCCTTTACCCCGTTGAGGACGTCGGTGAGTATGGACTGCATGGAAGCGGAGGATTCCAGAAGTCCGGGATTGATTCTCCTGAGTGCTTCGGTCCGGGTCACGAGGGCTGAATCCAGCTCCGGAAACTCTGATTCTTTGGCCGGTTCCTGCGCGATGCCACTTAATGCGAGGAGGACGGTGAAGATTGACAGGAACAGCCGGTGCCAGGGCACCTTTGAAAAAGTGCAGGCCGGAATTCCTGAGGAGGAGACAGTCATTCGGTCATGGAAGAGTTTTTGTCAATGACCTCCCGATCGCACTCATTACCGGTATCGTAGAAGCGATCGATGTATTCATCGATATCCAGATTACTGCGGCGAATGAGGGAGTAAAACTCGGCACCAACTGTGATCTCGGTGATCGCCAGCTCGAATATGTCGATATATCCGGCGAAATTCACATTATCGAACTGATCTGCGTAGTCGTTGGCTTCCTTTTCGGCAGTTGCGATCGCCGATTCGCGCGAATCCGCCTGGAGGATGACCATACGTTCTTCGAAAAGATGGGACGGTGATCCCTCCGAGCTACGGTCGTCGTGGCGATAAATGGTTTTTGCTGTATAAAGTTTTTTCATGGTGCCGGATGGACTGTCCCCCTACCGCGCCATCAAAAACAGACAGAGAGCCGTCGCAAAAGCAAGCCTAACCTTCTCAATGGGAGCCATTTCCATCGGCTCCCGACCCGTCGAGATCGACGAGAATCTCCCTTGGTTCCGCTCCCCTGCTTGGCCCAACAATGCCGCGATTCTCCAGTTCATCCATGATCCGCGCTGCACGAGTGTAGCCAAGCCTCAGTCGGCGCTGCATCAGGGAAACACTGGCTTTTTTCTCCGAACGGATCACATCAATACACTTTTCGACCAGTTCCTCATCTTCATCTATGCCGCTGGCGGAAGCGGTTTCGACACTGCCTGACTTCTGTGAAAGCTGCTGGTGGATTTCAACCTCGTAGGTCGGTTTGCCCTGGAGATTGATGGAATCGACGATGCCCTGAATTTCCTCATCGGTGATGAGAGCGCCCTGAGCCCGAATCAGCTTGGCGCTTCCGGGGGGCAGATAAAGCATGTCTCCTTTTCCGAGGAGTTTGTCAGCACCCATGGCATCGAGAATGGTGCGCGAATCAACCTTGGCCGCCACCTGAAAGGCGATTCGACAGGGGATGTTGGCCTTGATGACACCCGTGATGACATCGACACTGGGCCTCTGGGTCGCGACGATACAATGGATGCCGGCCGCCCTGGCCATCTGGGTGATCCTGGCGATCGCCATTTCGACATCTGCCGGGGCCACGAGCATCAGGTCCGCCAGCTCATCGATTATCACGACGATGTAGCTGAGTTTGTCGGGGATTTCAATCTCCTCATCGCGCGGGACAGTGATTTCCTTGTCCAGCTCGACTGCACACCCGTCGGCATTCTCCTCGGAATCCAGCGGTAATTCGGGCTGATTGGCGGGCGTGGCCTTTTTCGATTTCCGATTGTTGAATGAATGGATATTCCGCACCCCGACATTGGCAAAAATCTGGTAGCGCTTTTCCATTTCATTGATCACCCAGCGCAGAGCCAGAATGACTTTCTTGGGATCATTGACCACCGGGACGACCAGATGCGGCAGGCTGTTGTACTGCTGCAGCTCGACGACCTTGGGATCGATCATCACAAAGCGCAGTTCGTCCGGTTTGAACTTGAAGAGGAGCGAGGCAATCACCGAGTTGATACAGACCGACTTGCCCGAGCCGGTAGCGCCGGCAATAAGAAGGTGAGGCATATCGGCCAGATCGGCCACGATAGGCTTGCCATACACGTCCTTGCCGAGAGCCAGAGGAATTCTCGCCCGTGAATTCCGCCACTGCTCGGATTCCAGCAGCTCCCGCATCATCACCATCGACTTGATCCGGTTGGGGACTTCAATACCCACTGAGCTCTTCCCGGGAATGGGGGCCAGGATATTTATCCTTTCTGCCTGGAGGGCTGCGGCAAGGTTGTTGGTCAGACTGGTGATTTTTTCCATTTTGATGCCCGGAGCGGGGTGAAGCTCATATCGGGTAATGGTGGGCCCTTTGGTGATGTCACCCAGCTTGACCTCAATTTTGAACTGAGCCAGCGTGGTCTGCATGATGAGTGCATTTCTC
Source organism: Verrucomicrobiia bacterium (assembly GCA_030425355.1). GTDB lineage: Bacteria > Verrucomicrobiota > Verrucomicrobiia > Limisphaerales > JAJOIW01 > JAJOIW01. The sequence continues at coordinate 578 of JAUIAG010000397.1, read as the reverse complement.
ATCAGCTCCTCGCGGCTGTCGACGGCCTTGGGATTGTGTTCCGGCATGCCCAGGTGAGTGATGGTGGGCAGCTTGTAGCCGGCAATCGTGGGCACCGCGGCAACGCGGACAGGACCGGCCGGAACGGCTTTTGACCGGGGCTGATAGAGCGGCTTGACTGAAGCCGGAGCTTCCGCCCCGTCCTCATCCTCATCCTCATCTTCACTATTGAGACCGGCTTCCTCGGCTTCCAGGGCGCGCGCCTCCTCCAGCTCCTCCTCTGAAACCGGAGGCGGTTCGTTGCCCCGGGAAAGACTCAGCAACTCGCGGGCAGTGGCCGGTTTGCGCCCTGATGGGATTTCATCCCCCTTGGGACCGTCCTGCGCCGCGGCCATTGACTCCGACTCCTCCTCCCAGGATGATTCTTCCTGATCATATGGACTGCCCTCACCGGCCCCGGCCCCGGATGCAGACTCTGCCGAGTGAGGCTGGCTCATGTCCCGAATTGTCGGTTCAGGAAAATCTCCCCAGTCCGGTGAATCATCCTGATCGTCTCCAGCATTGACAGTTCCATTTCCCGACTCGGCAGCGACTGCGGC
>JAUIAG010000396.1 GCA_030425355.1 Verrucomicrobiia bacterium | reverse complement strand
CTGGCCCACAGAGCGGTAGAAGCGGGTGTCTCCATCCATGCGGTCCTGTTCAACAGACCCGAGCCTGTTTCGGATTCTGCCGGTCCGCTGAGTTTTTCTGTTCGGGTCGGCAGCGATCACCTGAGTCCGGTGCTAGTCGCTGCCGATGGTGTGGCTTTCAAATCCGGAGAGGCGCGTCTGGTTGTCCCTCGGGATTACCGAAGCCCGGTTCCTGAAGGCGATGGGTGGTCCTTTCTCGGACCTGCCGGGAGACCTGTTTACATCGTATCCGGATCGGCCCCGGGCACCACTCCGGCACCCGCATTCCCGCCGCCTGATTTTGATGACGAACTCAACCGCAATGACATCGACTCCGTGTCCATTGCTCTTGTGGACTTTTCCGGGCCCGGTGAATTCTCACTCTTTTTTGAGCGCGGAGAGGATCTTCCACTGGTGGCCCTGACCACGGTGGACGGACTGAACCCTGATTTGGACTCCTTCAACCTCCCTGATGCGGGATCTTCTCCACTGATGCCGAGCCTTGGGTTCTCCAGATCGGGAGACTACACCATGACTTTTGAAATTCGGGCGATGGACGGGGCGGGGAATCCTGTTGCACTGACCCGCTACCAACTGGAAGCGGAGGTTCTAGAGGATCGGAGGCTGGTGGAAACGGGCGTGGTCCGGGCGGATTTTTCGTTTGATGCCGGTGCATGGGGACAGTCCCTCCGGTATCAGGGACGGGAGCTTGAGGCGATGAATACAATCGTGGTGCTTGGGCCTGAAAACCAGCTGCTGGTGACCAATCCCGACGAATTCCCATTCCACGACGGCCGGTCCATCTTTTTCATGCCGGTATCCGGCGAACCAGTGGGCATCCAGTTCGGGTTCTCGGGAATTCCTGAAGAGGTTCTTGTCGATGATGCCTTTTCCATTCAGCTGGTGGATGTGACGGGGCCGGGGGAAGTCTTTGTGGGGACGGACCCGAATGCCCTTTACTTCAATTCCTCGGACGGCCTCGACGGATCCGATGTCATTCGTGGAGTGCCCGGGGAAACCCTGCAGCCGTTCTGGGCGTTCACCGAACCGGGCGACTACACCCTCTCATTTGAGGCAAGGGGAACCACCATCGATCCCGAGGAGGAAGCTGTCAGCGGGATACTTGAGATCAATATCCGGGTGGAAAGTGATCCCAACGTTCTGGTGACGCTGCAGACCCGTGGCAGTTATTTCAACGCCCACCGCAGGGACCGGATGACCGACCTTTATGCCGGAATGATTTACAACCTTCAGGGCGAATACTTCATCCGATGGTCGACACTGAAGCGGGGAGACAGCCCCTTCACTCCCTCCTTCGATCTTTTCCTCAACGGTCAGAGTGCTTCCATGCGGGGCGACCCGGTGATTCCATCAACCCTTGCCGGTAATATCCTCGAAGCAGTGATGCAGTGGAATAACGAGGTACTGCCCGATGGATCCGGTGAACTGGTCCTCCAGATGAATTATGTGCCGCGCGATTTTCCTGGTGTGACTCTGAAATATGCATCCCGGGTGCCGCTGGCACTGGAGAGAATACCCTCTGAGGAAGGCGGACTGATCCCCGACGACTGGGAGATAAATCATGATCGGGAAGGGGACGTCGGGTCGGTGCGCATCGCCGGACCCCGCGGGGCCTTTGGCCTCGAAACACTGCCATTCACAACAGCCGGCAGGATTCTGAAATTCCGATATCCATCGGGAAGCTTTGACCCATCCAGGATTTTTTATGAATTCAGCCTCGAAACGGTGAATCCCCTCAATTCCGTCAATCTTCTCAACCGTGATGATTTCCTCACCCCGGCAGAACAGCTGATCCACGGGACTTCACCGGAATGGATGGCAGCGATGGGATTTGAGGGCACCATTCAGGATCTGGTCATTGCGGAGCGCTCCGATTTCGACGGCGATGGCGTGCCGCTGTGGCTTGAGTATCGCCATGGCACCAACCCCGCGGACCCCGAATCTTTCTTTCGCCTATTCCCTCCGGAAGTCTCGGATGCGACGGGAATATCCATCCGTTTCAATACAGCGAACTTCCGCCTCTATCACATCGAGTACTCACAGGATTTGCAGGACTGGTTTCCACTTCGTGAGGCACTGACTGGTGAGGGCCGGGAGGTTGTCATTGAGGACTCATCAGCAGGCGGGATGGACACCCGATTCTACCGGGTCCGCCCGACTGTTCCGGTTGGACAAACAATTGAGGCTGTCCCAATGATCTCCGGCACCGGTGGTCACCCATGGCTGGCCATTCACCATGAAGCCGGCACGACGGTGGCAGCCGGAGTGGATGGCCGCATAGCCGTGCACCTGCCCGGCATCGGATGGCAGTATCCGGATTCACCCACCAGTGAAAACCTCAGGGCGGTGACCTTCTTCAAGGGCGCATGGATCATTGCCGGAAATGCCGGTGTGATACTCAAAAGCACGGACGGTGTTGACTGGCGGCCCGTCACCGCCCCCAGGGTCCCCTTCCTGTGGACCATGGCCCATAACGGGTCCCGGATTGTGGCTGCCGGATACAGAGGTGGGATTCTTTCCAGCGAGGACGGGATAAACTGGGTCGAAACACGCACCGGCACCAGCGAGTTCCTCAGGGCCATGCTCTGGGACGGGCAGACATTTCATGCTGTGGGCGGCCTCGGAGTGGCACTTAGAAGTCGTGATGGTGTTCAGTGGCAGGCTTTGTCACTGCCTTCCGATGCCAATTTCAGCGGCATCACAAAATCCGGCAGCCGCTTTGTTCTGGTCGGGAATGAAGGGGTAATTCTGACCGGCTCTTCGATGGAGAACCTTGAACCGGTGGCCACGACTATCCCGCCGGATGAGAACTTTGAGGCCGTGGTGTGGGCCAGCGGACGATTTCTGGCAGCCTCATCGGCCGGCCGGCTCTGGTATTCCGAATTCGGCAGTCGCTGGGATCCCATTCAGGTCACCGGAATGGGTGAATCGGTCCTGCGGCAATTTCATTTCTCGCCAACCGGGCTTGTGGCTGTCGGAGAGGACGGATCCGTCTGGCGCCTGGAGTTCAGATTATTCTGAAATCCCGAAGATCCACCCCGGAGAGTGAATATATATTTTGATGCCGCCACGCGACATATGTGCGTGGGCTTTATCTTCAGTCGCAATCAGCAGATGACGGCTGTTGCGGGCCCGTCAGAGTGAGATACAGGCATCCCGGGAGTCCATCCAGTTCGATACAGAGCTGGTCACCCTCCTTTTGCCTGTCTCCAAAAACATTGTGGCGATTGGTGCCCGGTGTTCCGAGCCCGCATTTTGCCCCGCCTTCACACAGCGATGATTCGATCGATCCGGCAATGACATTGGCCAGTTCACCAAGACAGTCCTGGATGAGTTCCGGAGCCGATTTCACCGTGTCCTCATCCCCGACAAAACACAGCGCGATGGCTCTGGAGAGTTCGGCCGTTGCATCAATCTGCATACGGCAGGATACTTCGCCGGTTATATCGATGGCCGAACTGCACATGGCCCCCGAGTCAATTTCGGTCCGGTCCGCATTTCCCGGACGGCAGTCGCTTACCGCGTGGCCGGTCATGGTCGTGAACAGAAAATTGAGTTCTTCGAGATCCGGCAGACGGGGTATCACGGGCTGCCGGGCACTGGATGTCAGGTGATCCCTATGGTCGTTCTTGTGATATGTCATACAGTCTCCAGGGAAAAGCGGAATACAATTTTGAATTTATACGGAAAGACTGGATTTCG
>JAUIAG010000034.1 GCA_030425355.1 Verrucomicrobiia bacterium | reverse complement strand
GGTTCTTTCCGAGACTGATTTTACAAAGCTCATCAAACAGCTGATGGACCCGGGGTGTTATCCTCATCCAACCGGCGTCATTTCGATCGAGGAAACGCACATTTCGTGGGTGATCCTCACCGGGGACTACGTCTACAAAATCAAGAAACCGGTGAATTTCGGATTCCTGGATTTCAGTTCCGAGGAGCGGCGCCACCATTTCTGTGAAGAGGAAGTCAGGCTGAATCGCCGACTGGCACCTGAAATCTACCTCGGAGTGGTTCCAGTCTGTGGCTCAGTGGACTCACCTGTCGTCGGAGACTCAGACCCGAAGAATGGCCCGGTGCTGACCCATGCAGTCAGGATGCGTCAGTTTCCATCCGGTCTTCTCCTGAAGGACCTTGCATCCGCCGGTCCACTCGATGAGGAGGTGATACGGAGCCTGTCCACCACAATTGCCGACTTTCATCTCGGAACATGGAAAGCCCCGGCGGATTCCAAATACGGCACTCCGGAGGCGGTAGCCGGTCCGATATTCGGCAACTTCCGACAGATTCGCACCATGAAGGGGATCGGCCGCTATGCCGGGACTCTTCAACCGCTGGAATCGTGGGCGAAGGACTTCATCGATTCCAGAACTGACACCCTCAGGTCAAGACTTCATGACGGCTTCATCCGTGACTGCCACGGCGACCTCCATATCAACAACATTATCTACTGGAAGAACAGGGCTGTCGCCTTTGACTGCCTCGAATTCAATCCGGAACTGAGGATAATTGATGTGATGAGTGAAGTCGCCTTCCTCCTCATGGATCTTATCGATCACCGCAATGAGGAGCAGGGTTTCGAATTCCTGAATCAGTATCTCGTCCGCACCGGTGATTACGAGGGATGCGAACTGCTTCCGCTCTATTTGAGCTATCGCGCCATGGTTCGTGCGAAGGTCGCGTCCATACAATTGGCCCAGCACAGCGAAGAACCCGAAAAAGCCGCACAGCTGGAAGAGGAATTCGGTGAGTATTTGAGGCTGGCATCGCGGTTCGCCCATGAATCACGATCGGGAATCACCATCACCTTCGGTATTTCCGGGAGTGGGAAATCCACCATGGCCCGCGAATATACGCGCGAATGCCGCGGCATCCACCTCCGCTCGGATGTCGAGCGCAAAAGACTTTTCGGACTCGGTCTCCTCGAAAGCTCGACTGAGGATCAGAAGGAAAAGATGTACCACCCCGATACCACAGCGAGGATTTACGACAGACTTCTTGATCTTTCGGAGAGGATCACCCGCGCCGGATTCCCGGTAATTGTCGATGCCACCTTTCTCAAAAAGGCTGATCGTGACCGCTTCAGGGAACTGAGTGAATCGCTGCAGATTCCCTTTCGCATCCTCAACTGCAATGTCTCAGCCGAGCAGGCTGAAGCATGGCTTGAGAAACGCGCCAGTGAGGGAGGAGACCCGTCGGAAGCCACTGTCGAAGTCATGCGCCATCAGCTGAGAACCATGGATCCACTCACCCGGGAAGAAAGCAGATTCACAGCCCCGGTCCGACACAGGGGCATGGAGTGATTCAGAGATGTGCTGGGCTCTGAGCCGGCCGAATCGGTCTATATCACCGGACGTGTGGATGATGTTGGAAGCCGGGAAAGCGGAATAGACGATATTGATGTCCATATCCGTTGTGGAAGCTAACCTTGGTCCCTTCGTGACTGGTGAATTTCAATCTGCCTGTCGATGTAATGAATCCGGCTTTCGAGAAGTGCTTCCCGACGCTTGAGACTTCCGGCATCCGGGCTATTCGACTCCCTCAGCTGTTCACGGATCTTTTCGAGCTTTTCGAGTGACATCTGCCGTGACTCACGGAGGTCCTCCAGCGCCGCAGCCTCCTCCGCCTTGTCGAAGATAATGGATTCAGGCACGGGCAAGACCTCCGATCCGTAATCCGTGTAATTATCCATATGGCCTGCATTGGCGTGACGGTCCGGCATAACAGGCTTTTCCGGGTCGAGCTGCCGCTGGTTCATGAAGGACGGGGAAACAATTTCGACGCCCGCCTCGTGCAGGGTCTGAATGATCGACCGCAACAGCTCGGACCGTGTGGTGAGCAGCTGTTTGACTTCCTCGTAGAACCCGGATGCCCGATAAGTGATGGAATGGTCACCCAGTTGCCGGATCAGAACAAAGGGATCCGACAATCCAGCTCTTTCGACCGCTTTTCGCAGGAGTTCAAGGATCCGGTCGGGATGCTGGTCATAGCCAAGAGAAATAGTCGCACTCACGATGGTTCCACTCCGATGAACGACGGTGACGGGGCTGGTCACAATGCGAAGATTCGGAAGAGTGGTCAGGTCGCGGTCCTCGGTCTGGATCTGGACATGAAAAAGCCCGCGCTCTGTCACCCGGCCAAATTCATCACCGATGCGAATGAAGTCTCCCGGCCGGAAGTTCCCGATGACGCGGATAAGGAAACCGGCCATGGCATTGGAGACAAATGTCGTTGATGAGATACCGATGACGGCCGTCACAACAACGCCCATGAGACCCAGCACCTGCTCGCGCAGGGTGGCATCCATGGGAACAAGTATCATCACCTCCACCAGCAGGGCGGCAAACATCACCAGAAGTACCAGTTGTCTTGGGATGGCGTCTTCAACGCCCCTGCGGTCACGACGGCGGAAAAACCAGTAATCGACGGCGGAAATAAGCAGCGCCGTGATGGCAACTCCCCAAATCAATGGCAGGAAAGCTCCGATGGAGATCAGGAGTTCTTCCAGCAGGTTCATGACTGCAGTCTAGTCGGTAATGACAGGATGAAACAAGTGCGTGGATCGCTCTGCGGACCATTCCTCAGTCGCGGACAGGAGCTGGCTCCGGAACAGCCGGGAAGAAGTCGATCTCGAGGAAGATGAAGCTGCTGGTGGAGTTGAGATCGGGAGAGTATTGGACCTGCCCCATGTCGAGGCTGGTAGTTGTCCAGCTCGAGACAGTGGAACCCCTCAGTGAGAGGTCCGGCGACTGTCGCAGGCGGTAAGCGCGTCCGGGCACAGTGGAAAACGAAAGCTGCCCATCCATCCATCTGAGGTGCTCGACAATCTTGAGGCCGGGAACATGCCGGTCGAGTTCCCTGCCCGCAACCACCGGGATATGACGGTCGTTGATGGCCTGACGATAGAACTGCCACTTCTTCTCCGCATCGGTCAGGTATTCCACGCTGAACACTTTCTTTCCGGCAGATTTGAATACTTCGATAGCCCGGAATCTGTATATCTCCGGATCGAAGTCATTATCCATGTCGCGATCACCTGGAAAGTAGAGATCTTCAGTTGCAACGGCCTCCACTGCGTTCAGAAGAAGGTCAATGTGGGGCTGTTCCACTCCCTCCTCGAGGATGACTGTTTCACCGTTCTGAATAATCAGTGACAATCCACCCGGGACGAGAAGTTCTCCCTGAATTCGGAGCTCGTCAATCAGTTCAATCATGCGGAGTTGAGGAACGGGAGTCACTTCACCCTGCTGCACCCAGTCATACCATGCATCCACTTTGTCGAGGTAAAGGACTTCGAAACCTGCCTCACTGATTTTCCTCAGATATTCAAAAAGTATTTCCTTCCACTGCGGGTGCCAGTACCGGACGAGGAAATTACCCGGCCAGTCCGGATTCTCCGGTCCAAGCCATGGGGGAGGACCTTCATTCCAGGTTGAATCCCAGTAGCCCCGGTAATCCTCTGCTTCGCCTATGCAGAAATAGGCAGCCGGGATCTTTCCGGCGGACTTTAGCTTCTGAATCGCATCCCGTGAAAACCGGCCTTCCGGTGATCCATCCTGCGAGTAATCGATGACGACAAGATCGGTTGTGGGATCGGCTGCCAGCAGGTCGATATCCACTGCCTGCAACTGGTAGGTCCATGAATCAGCCCCGGCCAGGCGTTGTTCCGCAGAAGATGCCGCAGATTCAAACAATCCTGCACAAAGGAAGGATACTGAAAAAAGGTGATGAAAACGGATTTTCACAAATTATGGATGTCATGACGGTTCGGCTTCACGGAACCACAGAAGGCATATCGACATCCCGCTTTCATGAATCAAACAGCCCTGCATGCGCTGCGGGCCGCGGCCGCACAGCACAGCTGCTGCGGTTACCGGCCGGATACAAAAGACTGAACCAGCCCCGCCCTCTCCAACTCGTTGACTGGTAAGCTGTTACATCCGGACTCTGTGCCTGAAAGCGTCTCAATTCTCACCTGGCCACACAGGAGAAGCTTCCTCCGGATTCGTAAAAAACCCGGTTCAAACGAGGTCATTCATGACAGATATGTCCATATTATGGACAGCTGATCGGTGGCTGCTGATCGGTGCGGCATGCTGCAAGGCACAGGAATCTCCTGATCCACAACTTCCATGAATGGCAGTTACCGGCTCCCTGAAGTGCTTGCAGAGGCGGACTCCTTGTATCGGCTTTCAATAAAATCGACTGCGTTCCGGCAGAGGACACGCCAGTCGAAATCGCGATGAATAGTCCTGCTGATGTCGGCCAATTCCTCAGTTGATGGATAGTTTTCCCAAAGGGAGAGGATAGCACTGGAGAGTGACTGCGAATCAAATTCACTGAATCGGATTCCCGGGGAGTCATGGAATCCTGCCTTGAGCCCCTCCAGAGGGGTTGAGACAACCGGTATGCCGCAGGCCAGATACTCGATTGCCTTGGCGACAAAGGCACAATGAGAACCTTCACTGGATTCATAGGGCACCAGTCCGATATGCACATCCTCGAGGGCGGCGGCGATGCGCTCGTATGGTATGAACCCTGTGCATTCCAGATACTGTGAGAGTCCGGCTTTTTCAGCGCGATTGAGAAATGACTGGAGAGCCGGCGTGACTTTTCCAATGAAACGGAGACGGAACCTGAATCCTCCGGCTCCCGTTCCCGCCGCCGCTCCAGATAAGGCAAGCGAGTGAATTGCACCTTCGAGGATTGGGCCAATGTGGTGTGTGTCCATTGAGCCATGCATGGCGAGAATGCATTCCCTGTGTTCCGCGGCCTGAGGACCGGGACGTGGGGCAAAGGGAAAAAGCCGACTGTCAAAACCGAAATACATGGTCCGACACCTTTCTCCGGGATATCCGCTGGCCATGAACCTGTTCCGAAGCGAGTCCGAGACCGTCAGCACCCCATCCGCGCCGTAGCGGCAGGGCATGGAAAGTTCAAAACGATTCAATACCCGCAGGAGCGGGCGGGGCATTTTCCACCATGGCCACGACTCCATGAATCCCGTCAGGAAATCGAGAAAATTCATCACCACGGGCACTTGGGTGCGCCGGTGAACCCAACCGGCTGCGACGGAACTGATCGCATGCTGACTGACGATTACATCACAGGCATTCTGTCGCAGAATCCGGCGCACCAGCCGGGCCAGGAACCATGGATACAGCAGATATTTCACTGTCCTCAGTGACGTATACCGCCCCATACCCCATGCGGTGAACGGGTGAATTTCGATGGGCAGTTTTTCCTGAATGTCATCTGTCGAAGTGCCGGGATGAAGCGGCCCGGCAAAGACAACCCTGTGACCGCGATTGAGCAGCTCCTCCACCAGATACACAGCCTCCGATGATCCGCCGCCTGTGGGCGGAAGCAGTGGCTCGTGACTCAGAAGCAGCACATTCATCGGCATCACTATCACTGCTGCAGGCTTGAGGGGTCAACAAGGATGAATTTGTGAACAGCTCACAGGACATGAATCATCATTACGTCTCCGGGCAGCCCGCGGCGCCGGGGGTTGATTTTCCTCAGGATGGTGCGGATATTGCGTGGGATGCTGATGGAAAACTGGTTCAGTGACAGTCTTCTGACCTTCCTGGCGCTGGGGGCCGGGATCGCTTCGGCTCTTGCCATTCACGCCCTGACCCGGCGCTTCCGCCGCATCTGGATCGCCTATTTCCTTGTCCTCGCTTTCCTTGCATTCTGCCTTGGGATAATTGCCCGGGATGGCCGTCTTGCTTCAGCAACAGGTTTGCTTCAGCTGGTCTGGAGCCACCATTACTTCTTCATCAGAACCTTCCTCTTCGCCGGACTTTTCGTGCTTCTTGGATTGAACTGGCCAAGGCGCCAGTCAAGGCTGCTTATTTCAGCACTCGGTGTCATCGTCGTGCTTCATCTCGGCATTCTGCCGGGAACAGGATGGCTGCTCGTCAGAGATCACTGGCGGAGTTCCAGGACCCTGATAGATGAAAGCGGCGTCTGCATGCAATCCACATCATGGTCCTGCGGGCCTGCTGCCGCGGTGACAGGCCTCGCTCAGCTGGGAATCGCCACTTCGGAGGCATCTCTGGCACGAAAGGCCCGAACGAGCCCGTTTTCGGGCACACCACCCGTGAATCTCATGCAGGCCATCGAGGCGGAAGGGAGCGGACGTGACAGGGTCCGCTGCCGCCTGATGCTGATGGAGTCCATTGATGAAATCCCTTTGGACTACCCGACAATTGCCATGGTGAGACATTCCCTGATGGCTCATCACTATGTGGTGATTCTGGCGATCGGGGACGATCAAGTGGTCATAGCCGACCCGGAAAAAGGTCTGCAGATCATGTCGCGGGACTCGTTCATGGCACGGTTTATGGGCATGATCATCCAGTTATCCAGAATCAACCCGAACAACATAGCCTGAGAAGAGATGGATACTGCAGCCGGAGGTCGCGGAAGTAGAACCCCTGCCATTGTCAGCCTCGGGGCAAGGGAAGCGGAAACGCTCGAACCAACGGGGCTTCCGGTGGTCATGTATCAATCGTGGCGCCATCTCCTGTTCCTGCACTGGGCGGTGGCCCCCGGCGAAATAGGCCCGATGCTCCCGAAAGGCCTGCATGTCGACACTCATGATGGTCAGGCATATGTCGGAGTGGTCCCTTTCGAGATGTGCGGTGTGAGGCCGCGGTGGCTGCCGACAGTAAGGGGCCTCTCGGATTTTCCTGAGCTGAATCTGAGAACCTACGTCGTCTCGGATGACGGACGCCCCGGTGTGTGGTTCTTCTCACTGGATGCGGCCAATGCAGTTGCGGTGAGAATTGCCCGCTCGCTGTTTTATCTCCCATACCGGCACGCGGCGATGCGCTCCAGAGTCTGGAGAGATACACATGCCGGATTAACGACCATCGATTATTCAAGTATCCGTTTCACAAATGACTCGAGGCGGAAACTCGACTGGCAAACCCGGTCATGGTTCCGCTACAGGGTTCCGGATGCAGAATCCAGATTCGCCGAGCCCGGCACACTGGACTATTTCCTGACCGAGAGATATCTCCTTTACAGTTGGAAAGCCCGCGGGAGTGTCCTCTACAGCGGCCGGGTTTGGCACTCGCCGTATCCGCTTCATATTCCCGAGGACATCCGGTTCAGGACATCTCTTTTTGAAATCAACGGCATGGCGGCACGCGACACGCCTCCCGTTCACTGTCTGTATTCACCGGGAGTCGATGTGAAAGTCTACCCGCTTCAAAAACACAGGTTCCAGAGGAGCGGGCGCAATGAATGAGCCTGAGTAATGGCGGCTCCGGGGAGAAAATTGCCAATATGTGCCGGCTCAGGCACCGGGAGTTGAAAACCCGCAGGCGTTGAATGCCGACACAAGAGTGGTGTTTGATTCAAGCGCCTTCCATACGGCCCCGGATTTGAGATTCAGGGCCATGAGAGCCGAGATGCCGACATCGATGCCGATGACATCGGGATTGAACCACTCGTCCACAGGGTGGAATGCGTCAACAAAACCGTATCGTGACCAGACGCGGTCCCCCCACCCCTCCCTCATGGCATGCAGGGCATCCAGGCAGATTCGGGGAGCGAATGGCAGTGATCCGGCAGCAGCACAGGGGACAACCGTTCCGTCGACCGGGCCCATGAGCGGCGGCCCGCCCCACGCCACATAGCCCTTGCGGGAATCCGAAGCAGTGATGCCCCAGATGTTTTTTTCATAGCCTGGAAACCTTTCGGAGAGTTCAAGGCAGAAGCTGCGGTGAGCCAGCGTTGCGTTGACGGAGTTGGTGAAATAGTTGGTGTGTCGATCGGAGCGGTTCCGGAAATCAATCCATGCGTGGCTGAACTGATGGATGAAAAACGCGCCGTATGAGCCGATGTACCGATGGCCATGGAACTCGACCCACCGGCGTTCAATGGCATCCCAGGTCTCGGGCGGAACCGGATGATCGGGGGCACCGATGGCCAGCATGTAAAGGTGTAGAAGCTCGGAATAAGCGTTCCAGCTGAATTTGAGAAATCCACTCTCAGGCTTCCATCCGTGACGGATAAACCCCTGCTCATCCATCAGCCATTTCCAGTTCACTCTCCGTTGGATCTGCCGGCACAGGTTCCGTGTTTCAATGTCAGGCGCGCATTCGCCACAGACCAGAACGCCCATCAGGCAGAGCGACGTATCGATGGACGACAGCTCACAGTCCCAGTAGCGCGCACCAGTTTTCCAATGGACGAAGTGGTAAAAGAAGCCGTGATGATGCTCGAGTGAATCATGAAGGAACCGAATTGTCTTCCGGATTCGCCGCCATGAGTCCCCGCGGCTTACATCGACCGAATCAGGAGCCAAAGCAAGGACGGTCAGGCCGAAGCCCACGGCAGCAAGGCTGGCCTGCGGACGGTCATCCGGCCCGGTCGACCTGCTGCGGTCCCGAACCAGCCCGGTCTCCGGATCCCCATTCTCCATGAAGTAGGTCCATGCAGTGCGGATGATATCATCCAGCAGCTGGTGATCCCGTCTGTCGAGGGTCTGATCCTGACTCTCATCAGGGGTTGAAGGCGGTGAAGGGGTGTCGCCAAAGACCCCGGTAAAAAGTCTGTCACCGAGTCCTGCCAGTCCGGCGGTTATGACCGCACCAGCCGAAGCCCCGAGGAATTGTCTGCGATTCCGTCTCATGGTCGATCCACACCTCCGAAAAACCTTCAATACCGCCCGGCAATATCAAGGAGAGGACACCACCAAATCAGTATTGTCCGCAGGAGCCGGAACAGAAATAAACCCGCTTTGCAAAGGGTGCTGCTTTTTATAATTGCCTGAATTCACACGGAGGCCAACACTTGAATTCATGACCAGAAAATCCTCCGATGACAGAAAATCCGACCCGTCGGTCTCCTTCTCCCGGGAGGACCTTGAGTCCATCATCCGGGAAGCTCTCGAATTTGAAAACCAGGACAGTTTCACTTATGACGAGCTGCTGGATACAGCCGGAAAACTTGGAATCTCTGAAGAAACCATCCGGTTGGTCATGGAGAACCGGGAGAGAAACCGTCAGAATGTCCGTTCCGAGGCCCAAAGAAAAAGGGAGCTGAACAGTTACATCCTGCACCACGGGGGACGGTTTCTGCTCCTGAGTCTTTTCTTCATCATTCTCAATGTATTCACCGGACGGTTCATGTGGTGTGTTTTCCCGATCCTTGGCATTGGACTCGGTTATGGCTTCAGAATCCTCGAAAGGATTCGTCAGTATTCCCTGTGAGGAAGGGAATACGGCAGGCCATGTGCCCGGCAACAGCCAGCCGGGAAAGGAGGATTAAAAAAAGCCCGCCACAGCGGGCGGGCTGATGATCTGCCTGAAGTCAGTCTTCGAGGGCAGCGATGTGTCAGGTCCGGTGAGTGAAACGAGTGGGACTGATGCGATGATCAGAGACCGAATCTTCCGGAAAGCTCTATGGGGGAAGGCCGGTGATTACTGGCCGTCATCGCCAATAGCCTCAACCGGACAGCCTTCCATGGCTTCCTTGCACTGCTCCTCTTCCTCGGGAGACTCAGGCTGTTTGTACACGTAGCTGTAGCCGCCATCATCATCACGTGTGAAGTTTGATGGCGCGGTTTCACGGCAGAGATCGCAGTCGATGCACTGGTCGTCCACATAGAATTTCCCTGAAACGTTCTCCTGTTGTCTGTTTTCGAATTCAGCCATAATTTTAATCTCCCAAATTCGTTTGGGCCGCTAAAATAGCCTCCTGTCTGATGGAGGCAAGCGGATTTTTTTGATTTCCGTCGGTTTGCCGTCAAATGGTCCGGTCCACCCGGTAGACGGGCTGCTCAGAACTCCATAGTAACTTCCCTGAGTCTGCGGTCAATTTCGTTGATGACAGCTTTTTCACCTTCCTCACCGCCGGAGGCCTGAAAAGTCACGGAGAAGCGGACAAAATGGCCGGAGTCATCCCACGGCACGGTCGAGATGAATCGATTGGTGATAAGCCATTGAGAGACCTCCTCAGCGTTGGCGAATTCGGTGCGGTTGCCGGCGGCATCCACGGCGGCTTTTGGAGCCCTGACGTAAAGGAAGAACGATCCGGCCGGCTTGCGGGCTTCGAAACCGGCGCGGTTGAGCACATCCACCAGCAGATCCATGCGCCGCGAATACTTGGCCGAAATGGCGCGGGTGATTTCCGGGTGGTCAAAGCAGTAGGCAGCGGCATGCTGAATGGCGAGGAACTGTCCGGAATCCGTGTTGTCCTTGACGGATCCATAAGCCTTGATGAGGAGCTCATTGCCCACGACAAATCCGCAGCGCCAGCCGGTCATGTTGAAGGACTTGCTGGTGGAGTGCAGTTCAATACCGACCTCCATTGCTCCGGGAATGGAAAGAAAGCTGAGTGGCTCCCCTTCAAAGATCAGGGATGCGTAGGCGGCATCGTGGATGACGATGAGATTGTTGGACCGTGCAAACTCGACCACTCTGGTGAAGAACTCCCGGGTTGCGCTGGCACCGGTGGGATTGTTCGGGTAATTCAGAACAAGGACCTTGGCCCGCTTGAGGACTTCAGAAGGAATGGAGCCGAGATCGGGGAGGAAGTTATTGGCGGCGTTGATGGGAAGATTGTGCACCTCGCCGCCGTAATATTTCGCGTGGGTGCCGAACACCGGGTATCCGGGGGTGGTCATGAGCACCACATCACCCGGGTTGATGAAGGCTGCGGGGAGAATGGAAAGTGCCGCCTTGCTGCCGATGGAATGAAGCACATGCTTTTCAGGGTCGATTCCGGGCACGCCAAAAACCTTGTCCATGTAGAGGGCGGCAGCCTTCTTGAGGACAGCATCACCATTGTCGGCATATCCACGGTTCTCAGGTTTGAGCGCTTCCCTGTGGAGCACATCCACCACCTCAGGGAAAGCCATCTCATCCGGTTCGCCAACTCCCATGTCGATGATCCATGCATCCGGATTGGATTCAAGGGCAGCCCGCTTGGCCCGCTTGATTTTTTCAAATTTGTAGATAGCGGTCGACTTTCCGAACTGGTTCCCGCCGATCCGCTCGGCAAACAATTCCTGGATGTAAGAATCAGACATGTGTGTAAATGAATGAATGGATTTATAACAGGTCCCCCGGGGTGGAGGGAGATCGAACGTATCTGATGTCGGCGGTGAAGGCAAGCAGGGGCTTGGAGATGATATCAGGTCATTCAGCCAGCGGGGCTGCTGCCATCCACAGACCATCTCCAGCCTTATCGCGCAGAGCCTGTCCGGCTGCTGTGGCAGAAAGTTCATCAGGAAATATTCCGAAGACAGCGCTTCCGCTCCCTGAAAGAAGCGAGACCATCGCTCCGGAAGACAGCAGCTGATCCCGCAGAATTTCAAGCAGGGGAAACTTCCTGAAAACCGGCAGCTCGAAAGAGTTGAAAAAAGCCCCGGGGGGAGGAAATCCGGCCCCGCTGACCAGCCGGTCAGCCAGCATGGCGGCCGAGCCCTCGGGGGCACGGCTGCGGTCGCCAAACTCTCGAAGAGAACTGAATGCCCATCCAGTGGGCACTCCGAAATCCGGCCGGACCAGCACGATCCATGCGCCTTTCAGAGCGGGAAATGGTTGCAGATCGCTGAGGATTTCTCCACGCCCTGTTCCAAGGGCCTGCCGACCCATGAGGAAAAACGGGACATCACTGCCGAGCCCGGCGGCAATGGCATGAAGCTGATCCGGCCCAAGGGGAAAATCATGGAGTGAATTCAGCGCCGTAAGAGTCGTCGCGGCATTCGCGCTGCCGCCTCCCAGCCCGGCCTCGGAAGGAATACGCTTTTCCAGAAAAATGGATCCGCGAGGCGGGATGCCGGCAGTCATGAAAAAGGCATGGGCGGCCTTGACCACAAGGTTGCTGCTGTCCGTCGGAAGGTTCGGATCGGAACACCCAAAGGAAAAGTCGTCCTTCCCGAGCCGGATTGTCAGCTCATCAAAAAAATCAACGCGGTGGAAGATGGACTCCAGGTCATGGAATCCGTCCTGTCTGCGTCTGAGGACATTCAGAAAGAGATTTATCTTACATGGGCTGAGAAAATTTTCCCGGGATTGCATCGGCAGTCGGATCCTATCTCATACCCTGTCACAGAAAAAACCAATTTTGAGAATGATGTTAAGGACCGGCAGCCGATATGCAGCTTCGGGCCCTGCATTCATCCCATGGCTCTGCTCATCGATCCGGATGCCTGTTGCTTCAGGCATGGCAATAAAGAAAAAGGACCCGCCGTGGCGGGTCCCGAAAAATCTCGAAGTGGAGTAGAGTGTCGTGTTCCAGCCAGTGGATCACTCAAAGACACGGAAACGGCTGCCGAAGAACCCCGGAGCAATATCACCGCCATCAAAACCGATGTTGGTGTCAGCCTCGAGAACGGAACTGGCTTTCTTGATGTCTTTGTGAACATCCGGATAAACAGGATCTTCAGGAAGAACCAGGCCTCCGTAGCCGTTGTTGTTCAAAGTGGCGATGGAAGGATCCGGGTAGAGAGGCCCTTGCGGGGTGAATGGCGCCTCGTAATCACCTTCCGGAGTGGTGGGGAGCATGAAAGTCGCTGTTTCCCACACGCCGAGTGCGGTGCGGGCCACAGTGCGGTTGAAACCGCGGACCACGCCGGTTGTGTATGCGCGCTCTCTGCCTTCCCACAGTGCAGTCTGTTCAATTGAACGGCGCATTTCGCCCATGCGGGCGACTTCCATGGTATTTCTGAGGCCCCGGCCAAGTTTCTTTTCCGGGCCAGCACAACCGCTGGCCAGGATGGCCGCGACCACAACTGTAGACAAATAGAGAGTAGTCTTTCGCATAAACCGATCTGAGTCTTGCTGGAATATGTTGGACAGGTGTCCCTTTGTAAAGGGGAAACTGGGAACTTGAGGAAAAAACCGTGAATATTGCCCCAGAGGCAGATGCCGTTTAGACATCAAATCCCATCTCACGGAGTTTCTTTTTTTCCTGTTTGTCCCAGTGACGGGCGATGATGATACAGAGTTCAAAAAGGATCTGCAGAGGTGCGGCAAGCATCACCGTGCTGACAAGATCCTGAGGGGTGATAAAGGCGCTGAGGACAAAATTGGCCACGATCATGTATTTCCGGCCTGAAACCAGAAACTCAGCGGAAATGATGTTGAGTTTGACCAGAGTCAGAATGACCACCGGGACCTCGAAGGCAAGCCCCATGCCGAGTACAAGCTTGGGCACAAAGCCGAAATAACTCTCTGCGGTCCAGACAACAGCGGGGACTCCCAGCCACTCACCGAGGCTGATGAACGCTTTGAGCGACAGCGGGGCAACGAGGAAGTAGGCCATCAACCCGCCAAGGGTGAAAAGAACCGTGCCGGCGGTGAAGGCCATGCCGAGATATTTTTTCTCCCCCTTGCGAAGGGCCGGCACAATGTAGTCACCGAGAAAGTAGAGTAGAAACGGGAAGGCGACACAGAGCCCTCCCCAGATGCCAATCTGGAGAATGATTATGAAGGAGCCGGTGACCTGAAGGTTGGTTATGCTGATGGAGTCGCCAGCGACCTTGATGATCGGTGCCTGAAGTATGTCGATGAGTCTGTCGGCAAAGCCGACGCAGAGCGAGAATGAAACGATGAACGCAATGATGCAGCGGATGAGGACCCATCTGAGATCTTCAAGGTGCTCGAGGAATGGTTTGATCGGACCTCCCTCCTCATCGTAGTCCGGATCGGGACTCAGAGGGTCAGGGGGCACGGGCATCGCCGCATCATCGCCAGGGTCTTTCACCAGCTTTCAGTTTAAAAACTCGGTTTTTTGTGGCCTCAACTGACGGCTCAGCTGTTCCTGCCGGCTTCATCACCTGATTCAGGCTTGGGAGACTTCTCGGTGTCTCCGGAGTCGGCATAACTGCGGGGCGTCGGCGGCGCAGGCGGTGTCGTGCGGGACTGGGGCTTGGGGTCATCCTCCATGGCGCGGTGAAGCTCATCCGAAACATCGGAAGTGGCCTTTTTGAACTCCTTCAGGCCGGTGCCAAGTCCCCGAGCCAGCTCGGGAAGTTTTTTGGATCCGAAGAGAAGGAGGGCAAGAACGAGTATCCCGCCAATTTCCCATGGTCCGAGGACCGCTAAAATCATGTTTTCGCTCATAGACAGTATTATTCAAACTTAAGAGAGTTGTGAATTCAATGCAACTCATCAACGGAGTTGAGACAAATTAATCGGCCGGTTGTTCAGGGACGGCCGTGGGACGAAAAAGCCCGGGCTGATGTGGCCCGGGCGATGATTGTCAAAGTCGGTGCCGTCGAAGGATTACTGAACAAGGACGAATTCGGCGCGCCGGTTTTTGGCGTAGTCGGCCTCGGTTTTTCCAAGGGCTGCCGGGCGGTCCTCACCCCAGGAAAGTGTGCTGAGTCTTGAGGCATCGATACCGGCGTTGATCAGGTATTCGCGGGCGGATGCGGCCCGGCGCTGTCCGAGAGCGAGGTTGTAGGCACTGGTTCCCCGTTCATCGCAATGGCCCTCGACCTTGATTCTTGCTCCGGGGTTATTCTGGAGAAATGCGACCACGTTGTTGAGGCTGGCGAACTCGGACTGACGGATGGTGGAGCTGTCAAATCCGAAGTAAATGGTGTTGGCAGCCAGTGTTTCCTCATCCCTTGAACCAATCAGGGACGTCGGCTCAGGGATTGATCCGGTGGTGTCTTCGCCGGTGAAACTCTGCCCGGTGGAGGAGCTGCCATCAGACCAGTCGGAACCTACGGGAGTGGAGTCCCAGCTGTCGATGACGGTGGAGTCGGGAACTTCAGTGTAGGTGGTGGTGGAAGTTGCGGGTTCCTCGGAGATTATCTCCCAGCCGCCATCGCTGTATTCAGGAACAACATCCGTGGCGCCGACCGGAGTCACATATCCAGGCTTTCTCTGGCAACCGGCTGAGATCAGAAGGGCTGCTGCTAACAGTAGAGTGGAGAACCTAACCATCATGTTAAAGACTTGTTATAATAATTCTAAAATCCGGGTCGAGGATTAATTGCCCCAGGTTGGTTGAGTACAATTGCCCAGAGAACTCAGGGGGAGATCCTTAACCTGTTTGGTCGGAACGTCAAGCAAAGACAGCACGCGACGATCGCCTCCGACGCGGCGCGTGAAGACGAGTGTTCTTGAATTGGGAGACCAGCTCGGATCCTCACCGGAAACCAGGTTGATGCAGTCCCCTCCTCCGGCTGGCACCACGTAGACCGAGAATCGCGATCCGTTGGTCTGGGTGAAGGCAATCCAGCGGCCGTCCGGTGACCAGCTGGGCTCGGTGGCGTGGCTGGCTCCGGCCATCTGGAGTCTCCGCATCTGCCCGCCATTGGCATTGACGAGATGAAGCATTGGTCTGGCACCGGAGGTCACGCAGATCTGGTCTCCCGCCGGCGACCAGCAGGGAGCAACCTCCATCTGACTGGTGAAACTCAGACGGGTGAAATTTCCTCCACTGGCCGATGAGAGGTAGAGTTCCTGATTGCCGTCCCGGCTGAGAATCATAGCCAGACGGTTGCCATCGGGTGAAATGGCCGGGCCTGAATTGGTCCCGCCGAAGTTGGCTATGACCGACCGCTGGCCTGATCGAAGATTATGCGCGATGATGTCGGGATTGCCTTTGAGGTATGAGACATAATAGGCCATGCCAGTGACGGGATTCCACGATGGGTCGCGGACCACGGTGCGGTCACGGGTAATCGGCCGGGGATTCTGTCCGTCAAAATCGGCCATGTAGATTTCAAAGCGCTTCGATCCGGCGGGACTCTCGCATCGGAACAGGATCTTTGTTTTGCCTATGCCGGGGACTTTCCTGACCGCTGCGACAACATCATCGGCCAGGGCATGCGCCATATCGCGGGCCGAGCCGCTGTTGTAACGCTTTCCAAGAACTTGTTTTTTCCCGCCGCGAAGGTCGTAGAGAATGCCGCCGAAACCTCCCTCATCGAGGGCTGCGAGTTCAAAGGACGGATCGGAGCCGTTGACGCGGAACCCGACAACACTCAGATCAAAATCCAGAACCGAGTACGCTTCACCGGAATACCCGCTGAGACGAATCGGAATGATGTCACTGGTGCTGACCGGGTCCACCTTGACGACGATGGGCTGGTCCTGGGCCAGCGCCGGGGAGAATGACCCCAGCATGGCAATTGTTGTCATCAGCATCCCGGCAAGGAGGACGGGAGTCGATACTGTCACACGGATGGATTTCACGGATGTCATAAAGTCTTGGTTACCTGCGGCTGTTTGAAAGCGGCTGTCCGGAGACCGAATACAATGTCATCTCCAGACAAAGATCAAAAAGAATCTGGCTGTCGGTTAAAAATTCAAATCCGATGGGAGCGCAGCACCGCGCGGATCGTCTGTGGAGGACGACACCGGCCTGATCCAGGGATCAGGGATCACGGACTCAGTCTCCCACCTGCAGTGAGACGGTGTAACTGCGCTCATCGTCTGTGTCGAGTTTGTGAAACGGTTCAATGAAACGAATTCGATCCAGGGTGCGGTGCGCAGCCTCATCGACCTCGGAGGAACCAGACCCCCTGACCACCATCTTTTCCAGAACACGCCCGGACCGGTGGATGCGCAGCCTGACCAGAACGGAACGACCCCGATGTGCCTCTCCGAGGATGGGATCCCACTTTTGCTGAACCGCCTTCGCCACAAGGTTGCCGTAATTGATGTGCTGGGCCGAGTTGTTGCCTGAAAATTTTACGTCCACCGGTGTGCTCATAGTGGATGTGATCGACTGGCTCAATGCCCGCAGGGACTGAATCGTCTCATTGCGCTTCACCTCCCGGGCAGGATTCACCGGCGGCCGCGTAACAACCCGCCTTTCCGTCACGGATTTGACATCTGCCGGGCGGATCTCCCGCTTCTCCACGGCTGCGGGTTTGACCTCCCGCGGAACCGGACGAATATCGCGTTTTTCAGGCTCAGGCTTTGGCTCAGGTGTTGGTTCCGGTTTGGCCTTCGGACGCGGCTCGGGCTTTGGCTGAGGAGGCGGCTCAGGCTTCGGCTCGGGCTTCGGCTCGACGCGCCTTTCGGGCTCCGGTTCGGGCTCCGGCTCCGGTTCAACGCGTTTTTCAGGCTCCGGATCAGTTCTTTTTTCCGGTAATGGCTCTGATTCGGGCATCGAACGGGTTGGCATGTCCATCATCCCGGGAGGCACCAGTTCAACATAGACGCGGTCTTCCATCGGCGGAAGTCGCGGACTGAACACCCAGACAAGGCCGATGACAGCCATGTGCAGTCCGAGGCTGATATTCAACGCTGTTTTAAAGGTCCGATTCATTTCAGTTCCTTTCCAGGAAGTAGTTTGATAATTGCCGGATGCCGGGCATTCAGGCGGATTGAGAGAGACCGGGGACTGCGGGGATGAGAGCAGCAATCCACAGGAGGACTCAGGGTTGATCCAGCGGCTTGGCCCTCCATGAAAATCGGTATATCTGATTCCGTGTGCACATGTCGGTGACGCGGAAAAGGCTTTCAGCGGAGGCGTCCTTGTCCACCCTCAGGAAAACAACGAGGTTGGTGTTGGACTTGAAATCCTCGACCAGTTTCTGCTCCATCAGATCGATTGTCACCGGTTGGGTCTGGTAGAGGTACCGACCTCCCGGATCAACCTCGATGGTGCGGACGATTTCGGGTTTGAGATTGCGGTCAGGCTGACCGCCTTCCGGCAGAGAAAGATTGAGGCCATACTCGAGACTTTGCGTTGCGATAACGAAAATAATGAGCAGCACGAAAGCCAGATCGAGCAGCGGAGTCACATTCAGCTCGTTGAGCTGGTGGGGGACATGCCTGGAGGAATGGCGTCTCATGAGGCGTCATTTTCGAGTGGCAGTTCCTTCTGCGGCCCGTCCTGATCCCCCTGGCGGGCGGTGGAGCGGGAAAGCGGGGAGAATTCAAGCAGCACTGCGGAGCTGAAGGCCTGCGCGAAGTTATCGAGTTCGACGGAGAGGTTCCTGGTCCGGCTGATCAGCCAGTTGTATCCAAACATGGAGGGGATGGCGACCAGAAGCCCGGCCACCGTGGTCATCATCGCGGCGGAAAGGCCGGGGGCCATGGTGGTAAGCTGGGCCTGTGTGCCCGCCTGTGCCACATCGCTGAAAATCGCCATCACTCCCCATACCGTGCCCAGCAGGCCGATGAACGGTGCGCCGCTGACTGCCAGTGCCAGGATGACCATTCCGGAGTCAATCCTCGTGGCCTCATTTGCCACAGCGGATTCGAGACACTTGTCCAGACAATCCTGCACCACAGGTGTGTATGGCCGTGTTGGATGACCGTCGCGTTCCCGGCCCAGCATTCGGCACAATTCCTCTGAACCGGCCATGTAGACGTTGAAATTGGGACAGCCGTCCACGTCCAGGTCCTGGTCATAGACATTGAGCGCGTGGGACTGCTTTCGGAAGCTGTCCCAGAAGAGGCGGTTCAAACGGGAGGACCGGCGCACCTGCAGCATTTTGGCTGCCATGATAGTCCAGGAAACCAGCGAGAAAACCAGGAGTATTCCGACGATGACCCTGCCTTCCATCGGAGAGCGACTCCAGGCAAAAGAAAAAGTATTGACCCCGATCAGTGGATCATTCGTTAGCAAATTCCACATAGCACTACTCGTCAGCCACTTACAATGACAATCAGTATCTGCCATGACGAGACTTTTTTTGTCCGCTCCGCATTCAATTTATGCGGAAAGAATGGCATTTTCCGGGGTTTCAAGCCCTCATTCGCATGCACCGGACCGGGAGCACCCGAACACCCGCAACACAAAAAAACCAGAAACTCGCGAATTGTCCCAATCCGTCGAAGACAAATTGACGCAGAACACTCTCAGATGGCCGGCTTTGGCCGAGAATGATTGAATTTCCGGCAGCTGGGGCGATAATGAAGTGATGATTTGCAGGAACCAGGGTTTCGACGCAACAGCTGTACCCGGGCGGCGGCGAGGAATTCGCATCACACTGTGTTGCGGGCTTCTCGCCGTGGCGATGACCGGCCCCGGCGGTGCCGCTGATTATGAAGAAAAGGCAGTTCCGTTCTTCGGGGAATACTGTTTTGACTGTCACGGGAACGACCGCAAAAAGGCCGGCGTCAATCTGGAGACATATACCGGGGACGTCGCACTTTTCAAGGAGCCCAAGTTCTGGCAGCGGGTGATTGAGGTCATTGAGACCCGCGAGATGCCACCGGAGGACAAGAGCCAGCCAACCAACGAGCAGCGGTTTGAAATAGCCAGTTTCCTGAGAGAACAGCTCAAGGCCCTCGACTGCGATACGCTGGTGAATCCGGGCCGGGTCACCATCCGGCGGCTCAACCGCAACGAATATAACAACACAATTCAGGACCTCTTCGGCCTCAAACTCACACTGGCCGACAACTTCCCCAACGATGAAGTTGGCTACGGCTTCGACAATATCGCCGATGTGCTCTCCATCCCACCCATACTGATGGAGAAGTATCTTGAAGCAGCTGAGGATGTCGCCACCGCCGCGATTGTGGCAAAGGTTCCGGAATGGCCACCGCGCGAACGTCATGAGGCCGAGGGATTTGTCAGCCAGAGTGACGATGTCCGTCCAGCACAGGGACGGTATCTCGGCCTCTACCGCGAAGGCAGCGGCTTCATGGAATTCAACGCCGCCACCCCGGGCGAATACGAACTCAAAGTGAAGGCCCACGGCGACCAGGCCGGCCCTGAGCCGCCCAAACTGGCCATCGCCCTGAACGGCCGGGAAACAGCCGTTCTCGACGTCCCCCAGCACGCCGACAACCCCGGCATTTTTGACCTCAGGGTTCAGTTCAATAAGGGAGACAACAGAATTCAGGTAAGCTACCTGAATAATTTCAACGATGGTAACTACCCGGTTCCTGAACTGGCAGGAGACCGCAACCTTTATATCGATTACATCGAAATCACCGGTCCACTTGATGCCGCTCCGCCCCGGCTTCCGGAATCCCACACCAGGATCATTCCGTCACGACCTGAACCCGGTCAGGAAATTTCGCATGCACGGACTATCCTCGAAAAATTCGTGACGAAGGCATACCGGCGACCGGCCACCGGTGATGAAATCAAACGACTCACGGAGCTCGTCCGACTGGTGCTGGAAGACGGAGGCACCTTCGAGGAGAGCATTCAACTGGCTGTTCAGGCCGTGATCAGTTCTCCCAAGTTCCTGTTCCGGTGGGAGCTGGACAGGAATGTCCTCTCCGACGAGGAACAAGCCATTCGAAATCTCAACGACTTTGAAATAGCCAGCCGCGTCTCGTATTACCTGTGGAATTCGATGCCCGATGACGAGCTGCTGGCTCTTGCCCGGGAAGGGCAGCTCAGCAATGACGCTGTGCTCTCGGATCAGATTGACCGCATGCTGCAGGATTCAAGATCCATGCGGTTTGTCAGAAATTTTGTTGGACAGTGGCTGCAGATCCGGAACCTCGAAACGCATTCCCCCGACCCGGCGCTGTTCCCCGAATTCACTCCCGAGCTGCGCGCCGCCATGCGTCAGGAGACGGAACTGCTTTTCAATGCCGTCATAAGCAACAACCTGCCGCTGGATACGCTGATTGATTCCGATTTCACTTACATCAACAAGGCACTCGCCGGTCACTACGGCTTCCCCGAACCTGAAGGTGAGGAATTCAGCAGGGTGCTTCTTCCCGCCGGCAGTCCCCGGGGTGGAGTTCTCACTCATGGAAGTATCCTGACCATCACCTCCAATCCCACCAGAACCTCTCCGGTGGTTCGCGGCAAATGGGTGCTGGAGCAGATACTGGGCACTCCCCCTCCCCCTCCACCGCCCAATGTCCCAGAACTCGAGGCAACCCGCGAGATCGCCGAAAGTGCATCCCTCAGACAGCGCCTTGAGATCCACCGCGACAAACCCGACTGTGCCGGTTGCCACAGCAAAATGGACCCCATCGGCTTCGCCTTTGAAAATTTCGATGCCATTGGAAGATGGCGGGACTTCGACGACAATTTCCCTATCGACCCGTCGGGCACACTCCCAGACGGTGCTTCATTCAACGGTCCTCAGGATCTTAAGAATTATCTATCCTCAGGAGATACATTTATTCGTGCACTCACCGAGAAAATGCTCACCTACGCCCTCGGGCGGGGCCTCGAATATTATGACGAATGTGCTGTTGCAAAAATCGTCGATTCCATCAATAATAACGGGAGAAAATCCTCCGCTTTAATCAAGGGGATCATACTCAGTGACCCCTTCCTCAAAAGACAGACAAAGGATCCAGAAGATGAATAAGATATTCCAGACCGACCGGAGAAAATTCCTGAAGGGTGTGGGCACCGCCGTTGCCCTGCCTTTCCTAGATTCCAGCGTGACAAGGAGTGCCTTCGGGGCGTCAGCTGCCGGCCAACCGGTCCGCCTCGGATTCTTCTTCATCCCCAATGGTGTCAACCTCGAGCACTGGACCCCCAAACAGGCCGGATTCAATTACGAGCTGCCTAAAACTCTCCAATCCCTGCAGCACCTGAAAAATGACATCAATGTCATTACCGGCCTGACCCACGACAAGGGACGGGCCAATGGAGACGGTGCCGGAGATCATGCCCGCTCAGCAGGGGTTTTCCTGACAGCCGCACAGCCACTGAAAAGTGAAGGTGCAGAGATCCGCGCCGGTCAGTCTGCGGACCAGAGAGCCGCCGAAATTCTTGGGAAAATGACGCGCTTTCCGTCCATCGAACTGGGAACCGAAGGTGGCCGTCCTTTCGGCAAGTGCGATTCCGGCTACAGCTGCGCCTACTCCAACAATATCTCATGGAAGAATGAGACCACGCCAATGTCCAAAATCACCAACCCGCGGGAGGTGTTCGAGAGACTCTTTGGCGACGGAACCAAGCGGGAGAAGACCGAAAACGCCGAACGCCGCAAGCGCTATAAAAAAAGTATTCTTGATTTTGTTCTCGAGGATTCACGTCAGCTGAACAAAGCTCTGCCCACCTCCGACCAGCGCAAACTCGACGAGTACCTGACCGCAGTCAGGGAAATCGAACTCCGACTGGAAAAAGCCGAGCAGGATTATGCCAGCCATCAGGAATTTCTGAGGCATTACAACCAGCCCGAGGGCGTGCCGGATCAGTATGAGGACCACGTGAGGCTGCTGGGTGACATGATGATTCTCGCCTTCCAGACTGACTCGACCAGAGTCTGTTCGTTCATGCTTGCCAATGCCGGTTCCAACCGCAGTTACCGAACCATCGGCGTCCGCGAAGGACATCACTCGCTTTCCCACCACCAGAGCAACCAGGACAAGCTGGAAAAAATCCAGCTCATCGACCAGCACCATGTCCACCTTTTCTCTTATATTCTGGACAGGATGAAAGCTACGCCGGACGGTGATTCAAATCTCCTTCACAACTCACTGCTGGTATTCGGAAGCAGCATTTCGGACGGTAACCGCCACAATAACGAAAATCTCCCTCTTGTCACAGCCGGACATGCAGGAGGCAGACTCGTCAATGGAAGACACATCATGTATCCGGAAGAAACTCCCATGGCCAACCTTCTGGTATCCATGCTCAATGCAGCCGGAGTGGACGATCCATATTTCGGCGACTCGACCGGGCCACTCAGAAACTTCATTTCATAGAGCCGGCCACCGCACAAAATTTAAAGGCTTACAAACCGACCGAAGTTGCTTTCAGGTCGGTTTTTTCTTAGGATATTCACTCAGCCTTCGCATGAAATACCCGTTTTACAGATTCATCATCCGCCCTTGTGTTCTTTCCACGGCA
Organism: Verrucomicrobiia bacterium; assembly: GCA_030425355.1. Lineage (GTDB taxonomy): Bacteria > Verrucomicrobiota > Verrucomicrobiia > Limisphaerales > JAJOIW01 > JAJOIW01. Next base: position 3,040 of record JAUIAG010000034.1, on the reverse strand, counting down.
ATCCTGACAATTTCCTGTTTGATCAGTATTCAGGGCCAGGACGAAGACCGCATCAGCCGCACGCTTGAAAAGGCAGTTCGTGAAATCCAGTCGAGTGATGGATCCGAGCGGCGGAGTGCGGCTTACACCCTCAACCAGCTTGGCAGGGATGCACTTCCAGCACTGCCTCATATCATCAAGGGCCTCTCCGATAATGAAGATCAGGTATGGTTCCAGTGCGTGCAGCTGATCGCCCGCCTCGGCCCGGACGCTGAAGAGGCCATTCCTGCACTGGTGGACAATATTCGTGACCCGGGCCGGCGATACCGCAACCAGGTATGGTATCGATGCACTTACGCACTTGGACAGATTGGATCGGCATCGATTCCCGCCGCACGGAAAATGCTTTCCGATAATAGCAGTTTCGTCCGCTCTGCTGGATCAAAAATCCTCGGATGGATAGGCGATGAAGCCGCCCCGCTGATACCCGAACTGATTCCTTTATTGGGGGATGATGATTCCGAAGTGAGAAAATATACGGCTGAGGCGCTTGGACTGATCGGTGCCGAAGCCATAGCCCCTCTTGTCACAGTGTTGAAAACCAGAGAGGAGACCGACTACCGGATCGCCGCCGTAAACGCCCTCGCACAAATCGGCGAACCGGCTGCCAAAACTGCGGAAATCCTTGCCTCATTTCTCAAGCCAGGCGAGCCCGAGCCACTCATCAGTGCTTCTGTTCAAGCGCTCGGCACCTACCGTCTTGATTCATCCAGGCTGCTTCAGCTCATAGAACCGGTAATCTGGCTCCCGGAGCCGGCTGTCTGGGAAGAATGCATGGCCGCGATACTGACTTCACGGGACCGGGGGGCATCCATCACTGACTGGCTTGAAGTGGTTCTGCAGTCCGATGACACGGACAAGGTGGGCAAAGGCCTCGCTCTGAGCCAGCGGCTGGGACCAGTGGCAGCACCGCTCGCTGCATCCCTCATCGGCATTGCAGCCTCCGAATCCGACAATTCAGGCCCGGATTCTCATTCCCGAATGGCAGTCGAGGCCATGGTGCTCATGGGCCGGCCGGCCTTCCTCCCCCTGATTATCAGACTTGCTCCAGTTGATCTGGATTCAGAGCTTGCCGACCGGTGGGAGTTATCTGTCCTGCGCAGGATCGGCCATCTGTGCATCCCGGACCTGACTCAGGCCCTGAACAGTGATTTTCCAGTTATCCGCTGGGTTGCCCTCGATGTCATTGGCACCCGCGACATCGAGACACCCGATATTGTCATACGGATAAAGGAACTCACTCACGACAATCAAGCCATGGTCAGAACACGCAGTCTGGCAACCCTCGTCAACCTCAATATCCCGGGAAGAGAACTTTCCCCCATCGTGCAGCGATTGATGAATGACGAGAGCCTTGAGGTCAGGGCCCAGGCAATCCGTTCCATACAAAGCCTTGGCGATTCAGCCGGCAGCCTCACTGCTCAGATCATAAAAAGCCTCGACAGTGAAAAAAGTGAAATTCGACTGGCCGGCATTCGATCGCTGCCCGATCTCCCTTCAATACCGGACTCGGTGCCAGCCCGACTGGTGTCGGATTTCCAGAATGTCGACACCGGAGAAAAATTTGTACGACTGGAGTCCTTGTCAAGAATGGGTGCCAAAGCTGCCACAGCACTGCCTGAACTGCTTTCTGTGCCACCATCAGGCGATGCGGATCTCAGTGGCCAGTGGATCAGCACCATTTCCACGATCGGTCCAGGTGATCGGAGAGTGCATGAGGTCATCATTTCCTCACTCAAAGATGGTAATGCCGCGGTGCGCCTCGCCGCCTGTGAGTCTCTGGAAACCATCGATCTGCCAACCGAGCGCAAAATCGAGCTTCTCCGCCCTGCTCTCTCTGATGCATCCCGGGCTGTACGGGAGGCTGCAGCAGGTATAGCCGCTGAAAGTGGATCTGCGGCCCGTCCACTGGCTCGGGAACTGTTTGATCTTCTCAATGACCCTCAGGATGCCGCCTTTGCCATCGACGCCTTGCGAAGGGTTCAAATCGAGGAGCCGGATTACTATATCGAGTCAATCGCGAGTTCGGAGGCATCAGTCAGACTCTTTGCTGCCGAGGCATTGTCCCGTTTAGGCAAGGATGCAGAGAAGGCATTGCCGGTCCTGCGAAGAATCTCCGAAAATGATGATTATGAGCCAGTCAGGCGTGCAGCGAGGCTTGCCATCCGGCAGATACGCCGTGACGACTGACCCCACTGCAGCGCCCCGAATCATTCTTTCATTTTTCAGTTCCTGATCACGGCACATGCCCGCAATATTCAGATTGCGGGTTTTCCTGATGATCCCGCCCGGGCTCATTCCATTTTTTTGCCTGTCTGACCTAACTCACTGGGTAGGAGGAGATTGTGTTCAATGTGCGTTCAGCCCGGTAATTCTGTCATTGATAACGGAGAGGTGAATATCTATGGTATTGGCGTTCAACCTTTAAAATATCAGCAGATGATGACGAGAATTAAGTGGATGCCCATGGCAATTTTATGCGCCGTTTTCCTGAGTTTCTCCGGAGCGATTCCGGTGAGTCACGCTCAGGAAGAATCAGCAGCTGCCGGGAGCCTCTTCGAGGATAAAGCGCTTGAAGATGCTGTCAGAAAATACGTATTTGAAAAGCGCAACAACTCCGAGCCGCTTACAAAGGAGGAGCTGTCAAATATCTCCACCATCAAAGCCAAGGATCAGGGAATTACCAGCCTCAAAGGCCTTGAACACTGTATCAATCTGGCGTCTTTTGACGCGCCGGGGAACAGCATAGCCGACCTCTCGCCACTGGCCGGCATGAAGCGTCTCCAGTTCCTTGATGTGGCTGACAACAATATTTCCGACATCTCCACACTGGCCACTCTCAAAGGACTTCAATACGTCGACCTGTCCAAAAACACTGTTTCAGATCTGTCACCGCTTTCGCATTGCACGGCTATCACCGCCCTTTACCTCAGCGATAATGCAATTTCAGACATCACGCCCATCCTTACGCTGCCCAAGGTCTGGTCGCTCTATCTTGATG
>JAUIAG010000395.1 GCA_030425355.1 Verrucomicrobiia bacterium | reverse complement strand
TCCGCTGTATTCGGAGAGAGTCCAGCCGCTCCCGAGGTCGATGAATTCTATGTCCGAGGACTCAACGGTCAGTGCTGTTCCGGGCGAGATGGTCGATGGCGTATAGGTTATACACTCCGGAAAACTGCCGTCCGATGGCAACTCAATCAGATCCAATCTGAAATTGGGATTGAAGCCGGTGACGAGCTCCGCCGCCAGGACGGTGGAAACGCTCGGGAAACCTTCCGGTGTATTGAAAGGAGCGGCAGGATAGGCATCGACCCTTCCCACTGCCCCGTAAACCGGATTGCCGGGCAATTCAGGTGGCAGCTGCTGGAACTCCATACTCCCGTCGGTCAGATCGAGGCGGGCCAGTGTATGCCCACCCGGGCTGAACTCCGCCCGAACGAAAGCAATATCCGTTCCGGCACGACGGGTCGCGGTCAGGTCCCCGTCACCGGCGGACAAATGAAAATCAATCGATGTATTCCCTGTGACATTGCCGCTGGCATCAAGCACGACAAACTGAGTGCTGTCCTCATCATTGTAGGTGTAGTGCAGCAGGGTGTATCCATCCATGTAGTTTTCACCAGTGACCACTGAATCCGGCAGTGTGACTGTTTTGCTGTAGGCAAGGCTCCCGTCCGCGTTGATCCTCAGGACCTTGGCGGCACTCCGGTCAACCGGTGCGGTTGGATTGGAAATATCAATGATGGCCGCAGCATGGGCAAAGAAGGACCCGTCAGATCCGAATGTATATCGAAGATCCTCGATACGGTTACTGATGCCCCCGAGTGGCGGCCGGTAGGTGAAAGTCCATACGAGATCACCGGTTTCCCCGTCAAGCAGCCCGAAAACATCGATAATCTCAGCCTGACTGGTTTCCGGATTGATTCTGTTGAAAAAGGCGAAAAACCCGACATGGCCGCTGGCAAGGGGGTAAGCAACCACACCGGGAATTGCAAAAGAGCCCTCAAACTGAAATGACCTTGCCCACAACTGATTGAATTCCCGATCGAACCTGGCGATGAAATTGACACCGTCCGGGATATCCGTGCCATTGAAAATGAAATGCCCGTCGGGGGTCGGTTCGAAATTGCCGCCGATACCATCCGTATTGGCCAGGTTGTCTCCGAGGTTGATACCGACACGCTCAACGAGTTCAAGACTTGACGGAGAATAACGTGCGATAGTCCGGACAGTCCCGTCACTCCCGGCCATCAGAAGTTCGGTGCCATCCGGGGACAGCTGGGCACCGTGTCTGCTGTCGAGAAAGAATGAACTCAACACATTCCCTGTTTCCGGATTCACGAATATATATCCCTCATTCCTGGCCGCGGATGTATCGGTCATCATGAGGAGCTGCCCGCTCTGGAAGGAATAAACAGCCTGGTAGCCCCTAGCCGTGAAGCTGCCATCATCAAAACGGATCCCGAATTGCCCATGACACAATGTCATCCCGGCCAGCAGCAACGCCAGTGAAGTAATGGTGGTTTTCATATCAATATTTGTCAGGTAAGCCACCGGGATGCAGCAGACAGCCACTTCAATATATGGCCGAAAGACATCACGACAGCTGGTTCCCGATACGACATAACAATCCGATGTCATAACAGGATCCACTCCTCGTCAAGTTTTGTTTATCGAAAATTGAGGATCACATCCGACTGCATCACTATCAATTCCAGGAGATGGATGAGTGGGCAGGAGGCCGCAGAAAACCGGATTATCCATAAAACATCCAGAACGCGGGGCCGGACAATGGCATGCATCCCATTCAGAACACCGCGCTGCAGGCAGGGGCACGGAGATGAGCGGCGATGAATAAAACAGAGTGCCCCGGATGGAAAATGTTCACACAAATTGAAAGCCCCGCCGGATTGGGCGGGGCTTTCGACATCCTTCGTGAGAGCGGGGCACTGAACTTCGGGAGAAGGCAGTATCAGTGTTCGAAGACCTGTTTGGCGACGTATGTGCCGCAGTAGAGGCAGAAGGCCTTGTTTCGTGGAAGCGTGTGGTTGCATTCGGGACACGGCACTGGTTTATGGCGGACCTTCCCGTCGATCCGGCCATCCCGCCCATCAATTTCCATGACCTTGCGGAAAAGGTCCTTGTCATCGAACCCGTGTTTGTCCTTGGCAAACTCCCACAGCGCCTCGGTGATCATGTAGAGTCTTTCCACCTGGGTTTTAAGGTACTCTATCTCATGCTCGGGACTGAGCTGGGGATTTGGCGTTGAAGCGACCTGCTCCTTGATGGCCGGATCAGACGGATCGATGTTGGATGGGAAGATCATGGTGCTTGATGGGATTCAGTCGGCTGACAGGTCAGTCATTTCTGGAGGAAACATATGGCAGAAGAATATCGCAGGCTAACAGATATTGCCAGAATTATTGGTTTGCGGGAAATCCATTCATCGGCTGCATTGTCCCGTCGTGAGGCAGGCGACGGAAGAGTCCCCCGCCCGGTCCCCTCCTGAAAACATACAGCATCTCATCGCAGAAAAATGCATAGTGGGCATCCAGATCAACAGTGTGGCCGGCTTGAGGCTCATGGAGCAGCCACTTTCCGCCCTGATACATGACAAACCGGCTCACAGTTGAATCGGCGAACAAGGGATCAAAAGGCATCTGGAGCAGATTCATCGCGGAGGAGGAGTATTCGATGCGGAGACACCATGCCGGGATTCCACCGGCACCGAGGGCCGTCATTAACATTGCAGCGGGGGAAATTTCTACGGTGGAGCTTGGGCTGTATTCATGCCCCCTGGACTCAACAAAGCGGGCGACCCGATCTGAATCCACCGCCAGTCTGGTCTGCAGCGGCCGTGAGTTGACATCCAGGAAGACAAAATCAACGGATTCGAGCCTGTAGATCAGCCGGGATTCATCAACCCATGAAGCCTGGGAGTCACCCATTGATAGACCGACACCAATTTCAGCGGCAGTCTCGTTGAGTGATATGATGACCTGCTGCTGGAAATCCACCAGCCACGATCGGGCTGAGGAGCTGTCGGCAACCAGCAGATAGCTGCCATCGGGGGAGTGAATTTCCCTGGGATTCCATGTGTCCCTGATGACTCCGATTCTCCGGCTCTTCCCATCTGTGCCCATCAGAAAGTAGAGGGTATCCCGTCGACTGGCCTTGCGCACGGCGTTCAGTCGGAGTCCACGTCTCCACAGCCATTGACTGGCGGCCTGCAGAGGTGCCTCTGAACGGACCTTGCAGATCATGGTCTGGGCATTTTCGCAGAAACCTATGAGCCAGGGACGCCTTTGCAGCGGCACTTTGCACAGGATCAGGTCCCGTCGAACGTCGAACAGACACAAGGAGTCTATCTTGCTTTTTTCCGCCGGCCCATGCGCCCCATAGACGAATATGACATTCAGCGAAGGGTGCCTGGTTAGGACCGTTGTGGCGATAGGCTCCCATCCGGAAGCTGTCAGTTGCTCCCGGGTGACAGTTTCAACCTGGATATCGGGAATGCGCAGCCGGCTGTTGTATTCAGCAATGAAATAGATCAGCAGGCTGGCCACCACCGCAGTCACAGCCATCCATACAAGGTCCTTCCGCAGCCATGACACCCGTCTCCCTGACACCATATAACTGAATGAAAGCTGGCAAAGAATGCCTCCCCCGCCTGAAGGCAGGCGGCGGTAATGAGTTTATGGGGAGACTGACATGCCGGTGGTTGGATTACCGGCGGTTTCAGGTGAGATCAAGCGGTCCCCCGGCGGAGTGCTCGGGGTTGCCGAAGGTGGAAATCCGGTGTCCGACAGCGTGAGCACAG
>JAUIAG010000394.1 GCA_030425355.1 Verrucomicrobiia bacterium | reverse complement strand
CTGGCCGTCGATGACGAGTGGGGATGCGGAGTAATTCCCGCCGACCCGTTCCCGCCACATTTCCTCCCCGTCACTGGCTCTGAGGCAGGAGGCGATGCCGCCATCGTCAATCATGTAGATATGCCCGTTGAAATACACGGGTGATGGTTTGTTGGGGACATTGCGTTTGGACTCCCAGAGGACATCCCCCGACTCAAGGACACCACGGGCTCCCACTGGCAGTGAATACAGGGTGCCGCGGGAAAAGCCTGTGACATAGAAGATCTGCCCTTCGGCGACCATTGGTGTTCCAGTGCCGGAATGGGCGCTGCGGTCGGCGTATCGCCATAACTCCCGGCCGGTTGCCGGGTCGTAGCCATAGGCCGCTTTGGAACCAAGGCTGGCCATGACCCACGAGCCACTCCCGGGCTCACTGAAGAGATACGGTGTGGAATAGGCCTTGCGGAAATCGCCGTCCGCCTTGGGTTTGCCATCCACGTCGAGATCCATGAAATCCACACTCCGATTGGTCTGCCAGACGGTCTCACCGGTTTTTTTGTCCAGCGCGATGACATACTGCAGATCAGCCCCGTCATAATGCATGATGAGGAGATCGCGGAAAATGACAGGCGAGGATCCGGCTCCGCGGAAGTGGTCGCATTCGAGATCCTCGCGCGTCCATATCGTCTCGAAGGTGGAGCGGTTGATGCATGCGGTTCCGGGCGACCCGAAGGTCAGGTAAACGAAATCACCCTCAATGACCGGTGTCGGCGAGGCGTAGCTGTTGAACTTGTGGGCAAACTGCGGGTCGGCTATTTGAAACAGGAGATTGTCGTAGTGGACCCGCCCGGATTCAGCATCAATGCAGATGCCATAAAGTTTGGTCCCGTCCTCCGTGGCAGTCGTCAGCCAGATCTGTCCGTCAGCCACAACCGGGGACGACCAGCCACGGTCATGAATGGCGATCTTCCACGTGACATTCTCATCCTCACTCCATTCGACCGGCGGATGACTGCCACGTACAACTCCATCTCCCTTCGGACCACGGAACTGCTCCCAGCTCTCGCCACCGGAGCCAACACCCGCACTCATGATCAGAACAGCCGCTGACCACACCATGGAATGAATATATTGCTTCATGCTGAATTCTTCTGGTTGAACAGGAAAAATCTAGCATTGTCCACAGCAGGCGGCCATGCTGAATTAGCTCTAATCAGCTTGAAGATGGAAATACTCACCGCGATCATCACCATCTCGGACCGTGCATCCCAGGGACATTACGAGGATATGGGCGGCCCGGCTCTCAAAAAAGCAGTCCAGGAATACGGATGGAAAGTGCTCAGTGAACAGGTCGTTCCCGACGAATGCCTGGCGATACAGAAAGCCATCCGCAAAGCCATGAACCAGGGCAGCCAGCTTATTCTCACCACCGGCGGAACGGGTATCGCACCCCGCGACGTCACTCCGGAAGCCATCATGGAAATGGCGGATCGCGATTTGCCGGGTTTTGGAGAAACCATGCGCCGTGAGTCCCTCCAGATCACACCGAATGCCATACTCTCCAGAAATCTGGCTGCCACCATCGGCAACAACCTGATTATTGCCCTTCCCGGGAAACCCAGCGGGGCTGTCGAATGCCTCGGGTTCGTGCACAAGGCAATCCCGCATACGGTCAAGGTGCTGCAGGGAATTCCATCCAGCTGCTGACACCGGGACCAAGTATTTCGGGCGTAAGGAGGTTGAGAAAAAGTTCGGCCCGCGATCGGGCCGATGGATGGTGATGTCTTATTTCGCGGACGAATTCTGCCCGTCGTTGTTCTGAGCCGGGATGAATTTCAAAGAGGCTGAATTGATGCAGTAGCGGAGACCGGTGGGCGCTGGACCGTCATTGAAGACGTGCCCAAGATGAGCATCGCAGCGGGTGCAGATGACTTCCGTGCGCCTCATGAAAAAACTGTTATCGGCCTTTTCTCCAACAATCGCGGTATTCACCGGCTGATAAAAGGACGGCCATCCGGTGCCGGAATCAAATTTTGTCTGCGACGAAAAAAGATCAGCTCCACAACAGATGCACTGATACATTCCCGGCTTTTTGTTGTCGTAATACTCATTCCGGAAACTGCGCTCCGTGCCCTTTTTCCGGGTGACTTCAAACTGCAATGGAGTCAGAATCCGCTTCCACTCCGCATCTGATTTAATGACTTTTTCCATTTTTTCGGGTTGAGATTTTTCCTGCTGTTTCGATGCCGCATTGTCAGTCGCTGGGACTGCCTGTGGGGCGCTCTTACTCTCCCCGGTCTCTGCAACTTCGCCGGGCAGTGGTTTTCTTACAGGGCCGGCCTGAACCGGGGATTTACTGACGATGTCCGGGCGGACCAGCCCCTGGTCCTGACCGATGGCCGCGGCCTGTGAAGCCAACTCGGGAGGCAACTGTGCCTGCACCGAAGCCTCCTGCTGTGTCTGCCCGACAACTGGACCCTGAACGGCGAGCTGACTTGAGTTCTGACCCGGGGTGAAGAATCCCAGAATCAGCACCGACCCAAGAGCCAGAAATCCGATCAGTAAGGTGATGGCAAGTTTCATAGTCCTAATTTGACTCCAAAATGCCGCAATGGCAAATGTGGCTTTGGTTCGGACAGTCAGTGAGATGCACCGTGCGGAAGAATCAGCGACGGAAGCCGTTTTTCAACCATGGACGCCAGAGTTCCGGACGGGTCTCCAAGAGCGCGCTCCATCCCGAATTCCTGTGAGACCACCCAGCAGTCCAGAAAGGCACCGCTTTGGATGACCGATTGATCCGCATCACCGCAGACCAGCAGCACCGGGACTCCGTATCCTCCCGAGAGTTCGAGTATCTGACCGACTCCCTTTCCCATCAGAGTGCTGCGGTCGGCCCTTCCCTCCCCGCTGATCACCAGATCCACATCGCGGATTTTCTCGGCAAGGCCGGTCAGACCGGCAAAAAGAGAAAAACCGGATTCGAAGGCCGCCTGACAGAAGGTCGCCAGGCCAAAGCCAAGTCCGCCGGCAGCACCCGCCCCGGGGGATTCACTGTGATCCACCTCCAGGTCCCTTGCCGCAATTTCTGCAAGGCGCCCGAGGCATCTCTCGGCATGCAAAAAATCATCCTCTTTAGTGATCCCTTTTTGCGGACCGTAGATACGCGTTGCCCCATGGTCGCCGAGGAGGGGGTTTGTGACATCACAGGCGACAGTCAGCTCAATTCCGCGGGTGGGATGGATTTCCGGCGGCACAATCTTTTCGAGTGCATCGAGGCCGGTCCATGAACTGATTTCATGGTTCCGGGCATCGAGGAAAGTGAATCCGAGGGCCCGCGCCATACCGAAACCGCCGTCATTGGTGGCACTGCCGCCGATACCGAGGCAGATCCGGGACACACCGGCTTCGGCAATCTGTTTCATGACGGTTCCCACACCGAAGGTGTCACATTCAAAAGGGTGAAAACGTCCGGCAGGAAGCATTGCCAGACCATTGGACTGCGCCGTTTCAAAAATGGCCAGTGACCTGTCAGACACCAGCCACCATTCCGCGTCGACCGGCCGTCCTGCCGCGTCGGTCGATGGAGCCAGCTTCGGTATTCCACCCATGGCACCGCCCACCGCCGGACCAAACCCCTCGCCGCCGTCACTCATGGGTGCGTAGTCGTACTCCATGGGCCTGGGCAGAATTTCACGGCATCGCTTCCATCCTTCCTCGAAGGCCGCATGCGCCTGGTCCGCCGTCAGGGTCCCCTTCCATTTGTCCATCGCGACGAGGACTCTGACTGTGTTCG
>JAUIAG010000033.1 GCA_030425355.1 Verrucomicrobiia bacterium | reverse complement strand
TAGTCGGGGACTACGGACGTATCACCACCATGGTGGCTCCAAAAAATCCTCACCCGGGCAGTATCCTCTGGAGGAGCAGCTGGGACAGTCCGCAGCCCCAACTGGACATCCTTCACGATCAGCGGCCCTACTGGGGTCAACGGGGAATCCACTACCATCAATTCCTTTCCGCCGGTGAGAACACCCTCAATCTGAAGCTGGCCCGTCTTGCCATCGGGCATATCCGGCAGAACGGCCGGTTCGACCGCGGGGAATTCACGCGCCTCTACATTGATTTTCTGACCCGTCCCGACTCTCACAATGATACCTACCTCGAAGAATGCCACCGCAATTTCTTCACCAGGCTCGGAAAGGGCTTTAAACCCGGCGATTGTGGCAGCCCGGATGAACATATCGGCGGTGTCGCGGGAATGCCGGCGGTCTTTCTTCTGTCAGCCCTGCGCCACGGCTTTGATGATGCGCGCATCGCCGCGATGGATTACGTCCACATCACCCACCGCGGGAATCCAATCGATGAAGCCTGCGCATTGATCATGGATCTTATGGAAAACGTCCTCCGTGACGGAGTCGGATTGGCCGAGGCGATAGACGCGCTCCACAGCACCCAGAAGTCACCCCTTCTGGGTTTTCCAATGACGAAATGGCTGGATCGTCCGGTTCACGAGGTCATAGGCCGGAGGGTCAGCCCCGCCTGTTACCTAGACCAGTCCATTCCCGCCAGCCTTTATCTCGCCCGGAAATACCACGACCGGCCGGATCTTGCCCTGATCGAAAACACCATGGCAGGCGGCGACAACTGTCATCGGGGGGCGGTGATCGGTGCGCTGATTGGCTGCAGCCATGCGGTCAATCCATGGCCGGTGGAATGGGTTGAGGCTCTTGTTCCGCCGCTTCCGCCTCTGGATTAATAGCCAGGCGCCTCAGGAAGCACTTCCGGCAGGCGCAGGGCGGGAAAAGTGATGGCTGGTCAGGCGGAAGCCCTTGTTGAGGTAGAGGCGATGGGCGTCAAAGCGCTGATGTCCTGAGTCGAGGTGGACCTCGTCACACTCCAGCTTTTCTGAAAGCCCGATCAGATAGTCGAGAAGCAGTCCACCGTATCCCCGCGACCGCCTGTTCGGGGCGGTGATGAGGTCATCCACATACAAAACCCGTCCCCATGCGAGGAAGGTGGCAACTCGGTATCCAGCCATGGCGGCCACGTCGCCTTCATCCTCCAGGTAGACCATCCGGTAGCCTTCTTCAAACTGCCTTGCCGTCCGTTTGATAAATTCCTCCAGGGTCAGGTGCGGTCTCAGCACTTCAACCACTGGAAAACACCGGGTCAGAGCGGCATCATCGGCGCCCCGGACAGTCCGGATTTCTGAAAAATCACTCATTCTCTGACGGACTGCTTTTCCCCGGCCCCGGATGCAGCGGGCCGATGTACTCACTGGCAACCACGATCTGATCGAACCACACCGTGTGACTCCCGAGGTTGCATTTCATATTGAATTCCGGCGCGTGCCTCGCCGTGTATTCGTAAGCCTTTTCGGTGACATAACTCATCAGCCAGAAGACATTGGCCTGAAGTTTTTCACTGTCTCTCCACCGGATACCATCAAAATGGCCGATCAGTTTCCCGTCCTGCCAGACTGATTGCTCGCCGTCCTCCATTCCCGGGGTGTTCATTTTGACGCGGATTTCCATGCAGATCCATTTGTCTCTGGAAATTGGTTCTGCTGTGGGGTGGAAGCCATTGCCCCAGTATTTGCCTCCGGGGGATGCCTTCATATCGGGCCAGTAAGTGTAGAACATCCATTTGCCTGGAGGAGGATGGCTGCCCCAGTCAAACCATGGCTCAATACCGGTGGTGAAGAAATCACTGCCGTCCGGTCTGAGCCCCGCCTTGCCGAAACTGCCCCAACGCGTGGTGGATCCATTGACGTGCACAAAGTGGTGCGTGTAACCGGCATCGGGCGCGAATTTCACGTAGAATCTCGCGAACAACTCCTCCTGGCCCTGATCCAGCCACTTGATCAGCCCGCCGCCGACATCCCTTCCTCGTGTGGCGGTCATCCGCAGTCCCGCCCTGCCGAAAAACACCCCGTTGTCGTCCATGACCACTTCCTGGCGTTGACGATCTCCACCTGTCTGATCCTCATCCCATTTCCCCACCGTGCCCGATTCAAAATCATCCGCGAAAAGCACCGCGGGATGCGACTCGATGTTTCTGTCTCCGGGGAAGGATGCCGCCAGACCGGGGCCCTCAGGCAGATCCTTCGCCCCGAGAGATGCGCCCCAGAACAAAAGAACCGCGAAGGTCCATAACGGGAGCTGACGGAGCATGTGATCGGAGAGGTGCCTCTGCCGGGCTCGATGATTGGTCATACCCCATACTTTCCGCCCGGATTCTGCCAGCTTCAAGGCGAATCTGGCCTCACCGGCAACCGTATTGAGCCCGAATAAAGTGCCTGTCACCCCGCCGGGGGATATGTTAGGGTTTGGGTCAGGAACAGGATGCCGGAATACCAGGTCAGTTTTGAGGTTTTCGAAGGGCCTCTGGACCTGCTGCTTTACCTTGTGAGGCGGCAGGAGGTGGACATTTATGAGGTGAATCTGACCCGGCTGGCCACGGATTTCATCGAGTATGTGGACATGATGCAGCGGCTGGACCTGGACATTGCCGGTGAATTTGTGGTGATGGCCGCCACGCTGATGTATATCAAGAGCAAGGAGTTGCTTCCCATCGACCAGCAGGTGGTGGATGAAGAGGACGACGAGGACATGGATCCCCGATGGGAACTGATCCGGCAGCTGGTGGAATATAAAAAGTTCAAGGACGCTTCGCGGCACCTGCAGTCGGTGGAGCGCATGGAGGAGCACCTCTTTCCCAGAGAGCCCGGGAAGATCGACCTCCCACGGATCATCGAAGCGCCTTCGGGACAGCAGGCCACCGTCGATGACCTGATGAAGGCACTGGAAATTGTTCTGGAGCGCTTCGAGCGCCGGCTGGAGCGGGTCTCAGAAATTGTTCAGGATCCCTACACCGTCAGCGACAAAATCAGCTTCATCCTCGACCGCCTTGCCAGCGAGCAGCAGGTCCTCTTCACCAGCCTGTTCATCGGGGCCTCCACCCGTTCGGAAATCGCCGCCACATTCCTGGCTATTCTCGAACTGGTGAAACAGAAGAGGGTTCAGGCACTTCAGTGGCGGCACTTTTCCGACATCAGGCTCGAGGCCGCTCCCGAGGGCTGGGATGAGGCCACCGAAGAGGAAACCGAGTTGACCTTTGAATAGGAAACGAATCTGATTTCACCCATGGAACTGCGGTCGATAATCGAGAGTCTTCTCTTTGCGTCTCCGAAGGGGCTGACCCCCGGTGACATCCGCGAGATTCTCAAATCGACAGCAGAGCACTCCGAGGAGGCGTGGATTAAAAAGCTCGCCACCACGCGTGAACGGTCCATCGAGAGTGAGATCCGGCAGCTGGCCGGGGAGTATGAGGAGCTGGGGCGTCCCTATCAGCTGCGATGCATCGCCGGCAAATGGCAGTTCTATTCCCTTCCTGATTTCAGTCCGTGGCTGCAGGTTCTCCTTGGACGGCGCCAGCGACCGCCAAGGCTGACTCAACCGGCCCTCGAAACGCTTTCCATCATCGCCTACAGGCAGCCGATCACCCGCCCCGGTATCGAGAAGATCCGGGGTGTCTCCATCGACGGAGTCATGGGCAAGCTGATGGAACGGGGCCTTGTTGAGGAAATCGGGAAATCCGACATGCCCGGCAAGCCGGTTCTATACGGGACAACGGCGCTGTTCCTTGAATATTTCGGGCTTTCCAATCTCGAGGAGCTGCCGGATGCAGGGATGCTCAAGAGTATCTCGGCGGACCCGAATGCACCGCTGGAGTCTCCGGTCGAGAACCTCCACAAGGTGGCCAACCCCGAAGAACTCTCGGAATGGGGCATCGAGGACACTCTCGCACTGGCACCCAATGAACCCCCGGAGGAGGAGGAACTGGATCAGGAGGACGAGGATGATGAGGAGGAATTCGTCGATGACGATGAGGACGAATACGATGATGAGGATGAGGATGATGATGAATTTGATGACGACGACGAGGAGGAGGATGACGAAGTCGAATACGCCTCCCGTTCCGCCGCCGGTCTGAAGACTCCGACCCTGTCGGCCAGCGAGGAGGAGATTCTTTCGGGCACTTCATCTGTTTCAGGCCCCTGCGACACGGTTGAGGACGGTTTGAGAATCCAGTTGGTGCAGGCTCAGGACTCTCCATTGCTCGCGCTTCTCTCCGGTATTCTCGCTGATGCCGCTGCAGCTCATACACCCTCTCCGGATGAGTCATCCGCCTCAGTCCGGGAAGAAGAGGAAGAAGCGGCAGAATTGGAAGCAAATTCCGCGCCTCAGTCCATGCCGGCAACGGAGGAACCGCCGGAATCAGAAATCACCGGCACCGGGGACCGGGAAGCCGAAGCAACCGCGGCATCCGCTCCGGATTCCGCTGCCGTACCGGATTCAGATCTGCCTGTGACAGATGAGGCGGTAACACCCGATTCGATCCCGCTTCAGCTGGAACCTCCGAAGTACGGACCATGGCCGCGGGAGTTTACCGAGCCGGTCGTGCACATTGATCTGGATGGAGACATTGAGGTTCCGCCACAGTCCCCGCCTGAGACCGATGATTCGGCCACGGCCGTTGATCCGGCTCCCGTCGAACAGCTGGAGCCGGGAAATCTGAATGATTATCCCCGGCCGCAGCAGGACCCTGCTGAAATGGCCGATTCACCCGCGGCCATTGAGGAAAACCGGGAGACGGCTTTGGATGGAGGCATGGCTCAATCCCCGCCTGCTGAGGATGCAGTGGAAGAAGTGGACACGACGCCGGAACTCCCCGCATCTGCCGAATCTGAGGTGATTCCCGAAGAGCCTTCAGAACCCGATCACCCCCCGGTGGATTCCGGCCCCGGTGAGGTGGACAGCGACACTGATCCGGTGACGAATGAACTGTCTCAAACGCTTCCGGAAGAGATTCCTGAAGTCCCGGACAAACCGACCGGTGCGGAACCGGAGTCTGAACCGGAGTCTCAAGCGGACACCACGGATGAGGATCCCGGTGAGGCGGAAGCAGATTCAGGATCTGAAAAGGATGGTGAAACGGACGATGGCTCCTCTGTGGATGACCCATCCACTGCGCTCCCTGCGCCGGTGGATCCCGGTGCAGAGCAGCAGACAGATCCCGGAACACCAGAAGAAATCGCGGCGGCCGCCAGTTCCATCGAGCCCGCATCAGCCGGCATCGGGGAGATCGCCGGCCCTGTTGCTCCGGCAGCCTCCGCACCGGTGGCGGAGACAAATTCCGGACCGCCTGCAGAGATTTCGGGGGCATCCGGCCGGAGCGGTCATGCCCATCAAACGCCGCCACCACAGGATTCTTCACAACGGTCATTCTGGACCCGATTCCGGGACGCGATGAATTCTATTGAAGATCCATCCAATCCGGTCCAACTTATTGGTCTTTTTTCGAAGAAGATATGGCAGACCTTGAATTCCATCGCCAGAAGATTGACGAACTGGATGAACAAATCATCCAGGCGCTGAATGAACGCACCCGGCATGCCCTGGCCATAGGCGAAATCAAGCTCGCTCAGGGAGAGGAAATTTACGCACCCCATCGGGAACTGGCGGTCCTCGACAAGGTCTGCAGGGCCAATCCCGGACCGGTCCCCAATGAATCCCTGAGAGCCATCTATCGCGAGATCATGTCGACCTCCCTCGCGCTGGAAAAGACCATGACCATCGCCTACCTGGGGCCGGAAGCCACCTTCACACACCAGGCGGCGATGAAACGGTTCGGTGCCAGCCTGAAGTATTCCGCACAGAAGACCATTGCGGATGTCTTCAACGAGGTGGCACACCATCGCGCTGATTACGGCGTGGTCCCCATCGAAAACTCCACCGAGGGAGTCGTGACCCACACCCTGGACATGTTCATCGACAGCGACCTGAAAATTGTCGCGCAGATCGTCATGCCCATCGAACACTGCCTGGTCGGGCGCATCCCCAAAAGTGAAATCGAGGTCCTCCACACCCATCCTCAGGCGCTCGCCCAGTGCCGCGGATGGATCATGCGCAACCTCCCTCACGCGGAAGTTATCGAGGCCTCATCCACCACGCGGGCAGCTCAGAAAGCCGCAGACTCGCCCCACACCGCCGCCATCGCCAGTGCGCTCGCCGCCGAAACTTACGGCCTCGAAATCATTGAAGCCAGCCTCCAGGACAATCCCGACAATGTCACACGGTTCTTTGTCCTCGGCCGGAAATGCAGCCCTCCCACCCCGAATGCCCGCACCAGTCTCATGTTCTCCCTGCGGCACGAGGTCGGAGCCCTCCATACCGCCCTCAAAATCTTCCAGAAACACGAGCTGAACCTCACCAAAATCGAAAGCCGTCCCAGCAAGCGCAAAGCATGGGAATATATCTTCTTCGTCGATTTCGTGGGACATTTCGAAACATCCCCGACCTCAGATGCCATCGACGAGCTCCAGGGCTGCTGCAACTTCGTCAAAATCCTAGGCTCCTATCCCGTGGAAGCCTGAACGGCCATTTCCCCCGCTTCAATAAAGGCCATGGTGCCGGGCGCGTTCGTACCTGGCACCACAGCCTGCATCCAGTCCCAGCCTTCAAGTATGCCGTGATCTGGAGTGACCTGAGGAGGTGCCAGGCACGCAGGTGACTGGCACCTCCTCAGGTCCTCAGCTTCAGCTCCGCGTTCGGGTGCAACGACTTCCGCTCTTCAGCATTCTCTCCATTCTGCCGCCAATACACGGAGAATGGAGCAATTCAGGCACTGGCTTCGTCTGGTCTCGCAGGACCGCTACCGCTACTGGCGGTTCGGTGGTTTCCTGTTTGCAGTCCAGTTCATCTGTTTCCCAACGGTCTTTCTCGGCGCGGACACCTTCATCTACCGGGATTTCGGCTTCTTCGGATATCCACTGGCCCACTACCATCGGGAAGCCTTCTGGGACGGACGCATTCCGCTGTGGAATCCTCTCAGCAACATGGGAATTCCTTTTCTGGCTCAGTGGAACAGTCTGACTCTCTACCCGGGGACCATCATCTACATGCTCCTCCCGCTGGGCTGGGGCGTGTCCATGTTCTGTATTCTGCACCAGTGGTTCGGCGGCATGGGGATGTTCACCCTCGTCGAACGCTGGACCGGCAACCGCACCGCCGCATCAATCGCCGGAGTGATTTACAGCCTTAACGGACTTTTCCTCAATTCCCTCGCGTGGCCCAACAATGCCGCAGCCCTCGGATGGTTCCCGTGGATGCTCCTCGCCCTGATCTACGCCGTTTCCAGAGGCGGAAGATTCATCCCGCTGGCAGCAGTGTGCGGCGGACTCCAGATGCTCACCGGTGGCCCGGAAATTATCTTCTTCTCATGGATCTTCTGCGGGGCCGTCGCCATGGCTTCCGTGCCATGGCAGTGGAAAAAGCTCCTCGCCGCCGCCGGCCGTCTCTCCCTCGTCTCAATCTGGGTCGCCGGACTCGCCGCAGCCCAGCTGCTCCCATTCCTGAATCTGCTCCGCCACTCCCACCGCAACAGCAGCTTCAGCACCGACGGATGGTCCATGCCCATCACCGGATGGGGCAACTTCATCGTCCCAAAATTCCAGACCTACTTCTCGCAGGCAGGTGTCCATTTCCAGCCCGATCAGGTGTGGACCACATCGTATTACGTGGGCATATTCACACTCATACTTATGGGTGTATGGCTCGTGAGCCGTCCCGGTTTCCGGGAATGGGTGATTTTTCTGATGGTTCTGGCGGCTGCGAACCTCGCCCTCGGCCCATACAATCCATTTTACGGTTTATTGAAAGGGCTGTTTCCGGGCATTGGGTTCATGCGCTATCCGGTGAAGTTTGTTATCGTGATGGTGATGGGGATGCCGATCCTGGCGGGGCTGGCATGGAGTCGGTGGGTGGCGGCGGATTCTTCCCGGCGTGTGGAGCGCCGATGGGGACTGGTTTTTCTGGGGCTGGTGAGTGTGCTGGCGGTTTTTCTGGTGAGTTACACCCATCTCTGGCCACTGCAGCGGGAGTCGGTTTCGCGGGTTCTGGAGAATGGCCTTTCACGCATGGTATATCTGTGGCTGCTGGCCGGACTGGCCTTTCTGGCGGTCCGGGACTGGCGCGGATCACGTCGCTGGGCTCCGGTTGCGATACCCGTGATACTGGCCATGGAGCTGGTGACTCATACAGCACCGCAGAATCCCACCGTCAATAATCACGTTTACGAACCGAATCTGGTGACACTGCAGGATCTGGAACCTGTTCCGGTCCACGGCCGTTCGAGAGCCATGCTCAGTCCCACCGCGGATTATCAGCTGCGTTTCACCAGCACACCTGACCCGTTAAGCGACTATCTCATCTACCGCAGCGGACTTTTCAGTAACTGCAACCTCCTCGAGGGACTTTCCAAGATCAATGGTTTCTATTCTCTCTACATAGGAAGCTCGATGGATATCCTCAGGATCTTTTACGGGGTGAAACCCGTGCCGGCCACGCCTCTCAAGAATTTCCTCGGGATCAGTCATTACACCTCCCGGGATGCGGTGTTTGAATGGTCGCCGCGGGAGGACTTCATGCCGATGGTGACCTCCGGTCAGAAACCGGTGTTCGGATCAGCCGGTGACATCCTCAAGGTCATTTCCAGCGAGGATTTCCGGCCTGCAGAGCATGTCTTCCTCAATGAGGAGGACGAGTCGCTCCTGAAGTCGGGATCAGCGGAGTGGGGCACAGCCGCCATCAGCAACCTGTCAGTTGAGCCCGAACACATCGTTCTGGACACGCAGTCCGCGCAGCCTTCGATGCTGGTCATCGCCCAGAATCACTACCCTTCGTGGAAGGCCTTTATCGATGGCAGCGAAGTGCCTCTGCTGAGAGCCAACCACAGCTTCCAGGCCCTGGAACTCCCTCCGGGCAGTCATCATGTCGAGGTCCGCTACCGCGATGAGCCTTTCATGGCCGGTCTCAAGGTCTCGTCTATTTCTCTTCTGGCCGCCGCGGTGACCGGATTCCGGCGGCGGAAAACCCGGCCCGGGTCCGGGGCGCAATCAGACCCCCCGGGACGATGAGGCCCCCGCCGAAGCAGGCGTTCAGCCCTCAAAATCGTAAACCCGCAGCTGGCTCAGGTTCGGCTTGAGGAAGTTCTCGACGAAGTCCACGTGCTGCGGATGGCTCTGGTAAACCGCCAGAGCGTCCATCGAGTCAAACTGCATGTTCAGGGCAACCTGATAGGTCTTGTCCACAACCGGACGGTCGGTGGGATACATCAGCCCGGCATGAAATGCGTGGACCCCCGGTATGTCCTTCAGCAGGCGGTTTGCCGCATTCAGAACAGTTTCAGCCTTTTCCTCAGTCGGGTCCGTGACCCAGATCACCACGAGATGCGATACCATGATCCATGTATAAAATACCTGGCACCCTGTGGGCCAATTAAAAATGGCCGCACAGAATACGTTAGACAACGGATGCATTTTCCGTTTTCTTCAGCATGTATTCGATAGCCGATTTATGGAATCATGCGGTCTGCTGCAGACAATCCACCGACCATGAGAGAACAAATCTTCCGGATCATTTTCAAGACAGACACCCCGGCGGCGAAGTTCTTCGATGTCTGCCTGCTCTGGGCGATCTTCCTGAGCGTTGCCGTGGTCATGCTGGACAGTGTCGAGTCCATTCACATGCGTCACCTGGACCTGCTCATCGCTCTGGAGTGGATTTTCACCATCCTCTTCACCATTGAGTACGCAATCCGCGTCTTCTGTGTCCGCAACCGTGCCGCCTACGTCTTCAGCTTCTTCGGTATCATTGACCTTTTGGCCATCCTGCCGAGTTACCTGGATCTGCTCTTCTCCGGAGCACACTACCTGATGGTCATCCGGATTCTGCGGCTTCTTCGGGTCTTCCGGGTTCTCAAACTGGTGCGCTACCTGGATGAGATGAGTCTGCTGATACTCGCGCTGAAGGCCAGCCGGGCCAAGATCACCGTATTTCTGGGCACCGTTCTCACGGTGGTGGTGGTGATCGGTGCCGCGATGTACGTCATTGAAGGTGCGGAAAATGGCTTCACGGACATCCCCACCGGTGTCTACTGGGCCATCGTCACGCTGACAACCGTGGGATACGGGGACCTGGCTCCGCAGACCCCCTTCGGCAAATTCATCGCCAGTTTCATCATGATCATGGGCTACGGGATCATCGCCGTGCCAACCGGCATCGTCTCCGTCGAACTCCAGGAGGCGACCCGACGCCGCCGCGAAGGGAAACGATGCGAGGAATGCGGCCTCGAGGGACACGAAATCGACGCCTTCTTCTGTAAACGCTGCGGCCATCAGCTCACCGGCACCCCCGATCCCCATCATTAATTTCCTCAGATCGGGAATCCCCGTTCATGGCGACCTCATTCACCTCATCTACTTCCACGCAGATGGGAAGTCTGTCAATGATGATCCTGTATCATTCATTTCTCATCCATCATCAATTTCAATGTCAGTTCGGGTCAGCTGTCAGAGGGCTGCGATGTACTCGTTTTGGATTTCCCGACTGTGGAGAGGATATCTCTGAAATAGTCGTCGAGCGGTTCCCAAGGCCTGGTGAACTCTGTTCCTTTAACCACTTCCTGAATCGTTTCCATCTTTTGAACGATGAACCCGGAAAGCATGGGAATCACTGTACCTTCGCCCAGCTCGATTCCGGCTCTCTTGCGATCCAGGAGATCATCAATGATCAATCTGACAGGACCGTGCGGAACCAGCTCTTCAACAAGGGTTTCGAACTTCAAAGGAACGGCGCTTCCCCGCTCGATCAACCATTGGCAGGCAAGGACAGGGCGGAGCATGTAAAAATAGCGCTTCAGGCGGATCGTGGAGCCATCAAGGTATGTTCTCCGGTTCCTGTCAGCCATCCTCTTGTAATGATATATGCACGCTCGAGGACAGAAATAGTGTTGACTGAGATCCAGCAGGCTGTCCCTGAACCCAGGGAACTCCATGTAGACAATCGGTGAATGGAGCCACTCCAACAACGGAGGGTTCGACTTCCGCAGAAGTCCAAGCGCCTTCGTTAGATCCCAGCCTGAAATGTCGAGATTGTCGGATGCTGGTACCTCGATGACGTCCCGCAAGGGAGAGACACGCAAATAGTCGTCCCGGGATCGCAGGTAGACGAAACGAACGTCGTAGTCGCTGTCGGCAGACTCGAAACCCCAGGCCCGACTGCCCGACTCGCAAGCCCAGAGAATCGTGATTTGCTCCCTGGCAGCCAGTCTTTCAAGCTCGGAGCGAATCAAGTTCATCTGTGGCTGTGCGATCATGTATTTTCGGGCGGGGCATGCCAAAGGGGTTGCCTGTCACGCATGATTTCCTTTTATGTTCTCATTTTCAAGCGTTTCAAATTCTGATTTTTACCGCATGGAGCCGACGCCCCGGAGGGCATACAGATCAAATAAAGCCAGGACCATAGTTGCGATTGAATACTCTCTTCGGAGTTTTTGACGAGCCACACTGTTATGCAGAAAAAAGCAGGACACATGGAATGGTCGGAAATATGCATGTTCCGGCATTTGGTTCAGTTCATTCTTCAGGTGAGTGATGTTTCCCATGAAGTCTGCGAAATCTGAGCAGTCCTTCATTTGCCAGGCTGGCAATGAAGGCCTATTCGCTGGCAGCAGCCCATAGCTTATCCGGATGATCATGGAAGCCGAAGATCGGCACATCCCTGCGCGACACCTCAAAGTTGATGGTGTTCCTGATAGTGCGGTTGGTGCACCGGTCATGCAGCAGGTCGTCAATCATGACTCCCTGATACGTGCATCCATCGATTCTGACGGTTACCTCACCCCGGTAGGCCGCAAGGATCCTGCTAACAACGGCAGAATACCTCGTGGTCTCAATGGAGAGAATGGCCTGTGCAGGGCGGTGAGGCCTGCGGGGTCTGCAGTGGGGGCAGGATCGCCCGTGGTAAGCGGAGCATTTCGCTGCTGCAGCTTTTCAGGCTTCTTCATCATTGCTGAGCAGCTGTGTCAGCCTGCGGGGATAGTTGTTGAGGAAGTCGCGCGTGAGCGCGTAGTGTTCCGTCTCCTCGTACGCGACGTCATGGACGCCGGACCTGTCGAACTGAATAATTCTGGCGTGTGGGTATGACATAAGGATGGGTGAATGCGTGGCAATGACGAACTGGGACCGGGTCTCAACAAGCGCATGAATAGCCGACAGAGCGGACAGCTGCCGGCTTGGCGACAGTGCGGCCTCCGGTTCATCAAAGAGGTAGATCCCGTTGCCTTTCAGTTTGTTGAGAAGCACAGCCATAAACGACTCACCATGCGACTTCGAATGCAGTGGGCCGCCATATCCCGCCGTATATCCCACCTGGTCCATGTACGAGGCAACGTTGAAGAAGCTCTCGGCACGAAGGAAGTAGCCGTCAAGCGGCTTCAGCGCCCCGCGTGCAATGCGCAATGCCCCATGCAGCGGGGAGACGGATTCAACCGTCCGAAATTGAACATTTCTCGTGCCGCCCTCCGGGCCGAAACCAAGAGCGAGAGCGATAGCTTCAAGCACAGTGGACTTTCCCGAACCGTTCTCGCCCACGAAGAAAGTCACATTGGGGTGGAATTCTATTTTCCTGATTTCGCGGACAGCGGGGATGCAGAATGGATACTCGTCGCAGTTCGGATTGAAATCCGGATGAATCGAGGCGTGGAGCAGATATGGCTTTGTGCGCTTGGGCATACCAGGTCTCTTGACTTGATGAAAACGTCCAGTTCACTGGAGAGAATTGTCTCCAGTGCTCCGGATTCCTGTGTTTCTCCTCACTGAAAGAAGTCGATCCAAACCGTGGTGTCAACGAGCACCATTTCAGGAATCGGTTCGATTCGAACGGAGTTGGTCAAGGTCTCCCTCCCAACTGATTTTGCCTTTGAGTTTCAGAATGCTCTTCTGCTCCTCTCTGCGCACCAATTCCCTTAATGCGTAGTCTATCAATGCTTTCTGTGTTCGAAGCCCGGTAAGTCTCATCCCCTTGCTGACCAGTTCTTCTTCTAGGACTATATTCCTCTGTTTCGTACACATAAATAATAGTAATCATGTGTATGGTGTCAATTCCTTCCCTTTTCGCCCAGGCCGGTGCTCAACGGCCGTTGAATGGGTTCAGCCCGGCATTTGGTCCATTTGTTGTCCGGAGTTCTGAGTCCCATGCCAGTGAGTTCCAGCCTGGATCCTGAAACCGGTCACTGGAGTTGTCCGCGTTCCTGGCTGATGTGGCAGGGGTCCCGGTCTTCTGTCCTCCCTCCATCGGTTGGGGTGGATTGACTTCCCATGGAATGGTCGCGGCAGGATCTGGATTTCGGAGCATGGTATGGGAGTTGCTTTGCTGTGTGCGAGACAGTCCAGTCAGTGGAGAAATCATGCAACTGATTGCGGCCGATGGCTTTAAAACCATGAAAATACCAGCAGAAAACGGTGCGGAAGGAGTGGCCTCAAGGTATGGGGCTGACTGCTATGGCGCTGCGGGACTGCACGGGTAAAGACCGGCAAAAATGTCCTCATTCTGGACACGGGCGGAAAATAATTCCCCGTGAGACATGAGTTTGGACGGGCATGAGACTTCGCGGAACCCAAAGCGCAGATGCAGAAAGAAAAGGAAGGCACATGAGCACGGAGGCAGGAAAGTATCGGGTTTTACACATAATCCAGCAACTGACGCTGGGAGGAGCGGCCCGGGCCCTTGTGGCCACATCGAAGTATTCATCACGGACCGGACCGTATACTCATGAGGTGGTGTCGCTTGTTCCTGCGACGCCCGATGGCCGCCAACTGGCGGAATCCGAAGGCGTCCGCGTTTATGATGCACCGGGGCTGGAACATATCCGGGCCCTTATCGAGGCCAGCGACATCATTCATATAAACTGGTGGAACAACGGACAGCTGCAGAAGCTGTTGCGGGAGGACCTGCCTCCCATGAGAACGCTGGTCTGGTATCACGTGGCCGGTGACCACTCTCCGCAGTTGATCACACCTTCCATTGCGGAGTTTGCCTGCATCAATGTCGCGACAAATCCATACACATGGCACGAGAATCCGGTTTTCAACGTGATGAGGGAACAGGGCCGCGGCGACCGGATCAGGATGATTCTGGACCCTGCGGATCTGGCGCGCGTGGCCGGGGTTGAGCCGAAGCCCCACAGCGGATTCAACGTAGGCTATATCGGCACCGTCGACTTCTACAAGATGCACCCTGACTTTGTGCGGATGTCCTCCCGCGTGGACATCCCGGGCGTGCAGTTCCTTGTATGTGGCGGAGGGATTCAGGACAGGCTTCGCGAACAGGCCCGACAACTCTCATCCGAACATCGATTTCAGTTCCTTGGCTATGTTAAGGACATCCGTCCGGTCCTGGAACAGCTTGATGTCTATGGCTACCCGCTCTGTGAGGAGACCTACGCCTCGGGTGAACTGAATCTTCAGGAGGTCATGGCCTGTGGCATTCCGCCGGTCGTCTTTCCCTATGGAGGAGTCCGTCGAATTATCCGTGATCACTTCAACGGCCTGGTCGTCAACTCGCCTGATGAGTATGTCAAGGCCATCGAGACCCTCTACCACAACAGGGCGCTGAGACTGGAACTCGGAAAAAATGCCCGGGAGACTGCACTGAAGGAGTTCGGCGCGGAGAATGCCGCCGGCGATCTCAATGCCATATACGGAGAGCTGCTGCGGCAGCCCAAAATCCGGCACATATGGGGACTGCGGACCGGAGACCCTGTGGCCATGGCCGCTCCGGTTTACTCCTGCCCTGAGGGCAGGGGACTGTCCGATATCGGGGCCGAGACTTTCTGTGAATCCCTTGGTGATGCCGGACTGCCTTTCCGCCGGAGTGCGACTCCGGACCCGGATGATATTGCCGGTGCCGTCGAGGCCGATCTGACTCTGCTCGGCATGAGCAGCTTTGTTCATGACGTGGGGATAAAACCGTATCTGGTCGAGTTCAGGCAGGATCGGTATCTGTGGTATTGGTCCGGACTTCTGTGGATGACTCAGATGGAGTGGGGCCATGCCATCCATTCACTGATTCAGGCGGTTCAGCATGGGTTCAATGACGTCCGTGTTCATCAGTTGCTGGCCTTTGCCGCCGGTGCCGCGTCCAATGAAGCGCTGCGCTGCGAAGCGGAGGAGAAGCTGGCCTCTTTTCCGTCAGCAGCCCGTCAGCAGTCCGGCCGGCTTGCCTCGGCTCTTCGCAGGCAGCTCTTCTCGCAGATCTCGGAGGATGGGAGTGGAGATGCCGGCGGTGACAATCCGGACAGTGCCGACGTCGAAAAACTATTTGAAGCCGGGCGATGGAGCGAGGCATCCGCTCTCCTTACCGACCTGTGGGAAAAGCATGGGGATTCGGTGCAGATTTTTGAAGGACTGGCATCCTGCTCCATTGAAACGGGAGATCTGGACGGAGCCGCCCGGTGGCTCACCATGGCCACGGCCCTCGATGATTGTCCCCCTATCAACATGTTCCAGCTGAGCCGGGTTCAACGCGCCCGTGGACGGGTATCCGAGGCGGCAGAGTGGGCCCGCCGATATGAGAATTCCGGGAGCGCTCCCGTGGATGCTTTCTGGAAATTCGCCGGACAGCTGGCTTTTGATCAATCCGAATGGAAGGACGCCGTCGGATATTTCCGCCGGGCAATCGATACCGACAGCAGGGACTGGGAAAGTTATCTTTTCATGGCACACTGCTTCCGCTCGATGGGCGAGATGCAGGCGGCTCTTGACCTCGCCCGGTTTATTGTCGATCGCTGTCCTGACTATCGGGCAGCTCAGGATTTTATTCGTCTCAACAGCGGAGTCCGCAAGGAGGGTCTGTCGAGACAGCCGGATCAGAACAAGGCAGACGACTCCCGGTTGCCCGTCAGGGACCGTGATATTGAATCGGCAATCGCCGCCACGAAGGCAATGGCCGCGGAGGATCCTCCCCGTGCCGGCTACCACTTTTACAAGCTGCTGGAGAAATATCCAACCGACACCAGAGTTCTTGAGACTGTCGGCATTCACGAGCTTCAGACCGGGCGTATGGAAGCTGCAATGGGCCATTTCGGGAAAATCGTCAACATCACGCCGGACAATGAAAATGGATGGACCTACCTGGCTCAGGTGTATCTGTCCCGCGGGGACATCGATGAGGTGACACGGTGCCTGGAGAAGGCTTTGAAGCTCAATCCGTCGAACCTCGATGCCAATCAGATTCTGGCAATCCTTCACTTTCAGGCGGGGCAGTACGTCGAATCCGCTAAGCTCTATAAGGCCCTCATAGAAATTTCACCTTTGGAGAGGGATTACTACACGGGACTGCGTGACTGCTTCGAAAGAATGGGGGACATGGACACGGTTGTGCAGATTGAAGAGCGGCTTAAGGAACTGGACAAGGTTGTCAGTGTCGCGGAGGTTCCCGCGGTACCATCAGCGCAGGAGACCCGGAACCAGTCGGCATCACCCGCTTCCGATGCATCCGCCGTCAGGGAGGAATCCGACATACTGGTTTCTGTCATTGTCAGTACCTACAACAATGAAGCCTATATCCGCGGGTGTCTGGAAGACCTTGTCCGGCAGACTATTTTTGAAAAGTGCGAGGTCATTGTCATAGACAGCGGCTCTGAGGAGAATGAGGCAGACATTGTCAGCGGGTTCACGGCGAAGTATTCGAATATGCGTTATCTCCGCACTGAGCGGGAGCCTCTTTACGATGCATGGAACCGTGGTATCCGGATGGCCCGCGGCCGGTATATTACAAATGCCAATACGGATGATGCGCACCGGGTGGACGCTCTTGAGGTCCTTGTGGATGCTCTTGACCGGGATCCCGAGGCAATGCTCGCCTACGGCGATGTTTACTGGACCGATCAGCCGAATGACACCTTTGATTCGCCGTCGGTTATCCGCGAGGTGCGGTATGACTCCTATGCTCCGGCTCAGGTGATGATTTACTGTCCGACCGGATGTCATCCGATGTGGCGGCGCGAGGTCTTTGACCGCATCGGGTTCTTTAATTCAGAATTTCGAATCATTGGTGACTATGAATTTGTTTTAAGGCTGGTGGAGGCCGGGCTTAAGGCGATCCATGTTCCCGAGTTCCTCAGTCTTTTCTATCAGAACGAACGTGGTCTGAGTTTCCATAACCAGGGTCATGACCGTGAAATCAGCGTCCTGCTCAAGCGATTCCGTGACCGGATGCCCATTGAACGCCTGGTGAGAGTCGAAACGGCCGGCGGAGGAGCCATGGCTGTGGCTCAGTCCTGGGCTGCATTTGGAACATGGATCGCCCGGGGCGTGCGTGTGCCGTGGCACGATGAACCCCTGCATGAGTGGGATTACGCCATTCAGTCTCTGAGCCGTGCTCTGGAGATCAATCCCGAGCTCTGGGCGGCGAGGGTCAATCTCTGTTTTGCCGCCGGCCAATCCGGGAATCAGGCTCTTCTCAACCGCACCCTTCCCGGGGTCCCTCAGTCGATCCGTAAAACTCTGGTCGAATGCATTCTCAGCCGGATGCCTCTCTGGGAACCGTTTGTTTACTGGTCCCCGCATGATCCGTGTCCTGAATCCGCATCCACTGCCACAGCGGCATACACCCCAGAAGGGTCCGCCGGAAGCAAAAATGGTGAGCTGAAAGTGCCGCTCCGATGGCACGGGCCGATGTTCAATGAAAGTGGCTTTGCCTCCGAGGCCCACATGTTCCTTTTCTCCCTGGCTCAGAACGGGATTCATCCCGCGATCCGGAACATAGGCTATGTGATTTCCGATCGGTTTCTGAAGGGAATGCCTTCCGATGACCGGCAGGCCCTGTTCAGAATGAGGGACCGGTATGCATCGTGCAGCGGTGGCATTGTCGTGCAGACCGGCGATACCAACCTGCTGCCCATGGTGGGGGCGGACTACCTCGTCGGACGGGTGATGTTTGAAACCGAGAGGCTGCCCCGAAGCTGGATGCAGCGATGCAATCTCATGGATGAACTGTGGGTCACCGGCACACCGCAAAAGCAGGCCTACATGGCCAGTGGCGTCCCGGAGTCCAAGATACACATCCTCAACGGTGCCGTTGATGAGAGACTCTATGACCCCGATAAATGTGGCCGCATGGAACTCGGCACCGGCACCACTTTCAACTTCTTCGCCATCTTTGAGTGGATCTACCGCAAGGGCTGGGATGTGCTTTTCGAGGCCTATTTCCGGGAGTTTGATGCGGATGACGACGTGACGCTGTTGATCCGCACCTACATGTCCGGTGCGGATCGGAAGAAAATGCGGCTGCGATTCGATGCCGAAGCGGCCCGCATCGCGACGAAGATCGGTAAGCCCGTTTCAAAACTGCCGCGCTACCGCCTTCTGGAGGAGATGATCCCGGTCAGTGAGTTCGGTGCATTTTACAACAGCGTGGACTGTGTGGTCAGTCCTTCGCGTGGGGAAGGGTGGGGCAGGCCACAGCAGGAGGCCATGCTGATGGGGCTGCCCGTCATAGCCACCGGATGGGGCGGGACCATGGAATTCATGAGCCCTGAAACAAATTATCTCATCGACTACAAACTGCAGCCGGTGCGAGGAGTGGAGGCTGTTTACTGGGATTACAGGGAATCACGCTGGGCCGAACCGGATGTTGAACACCTGGCTCATCTCATGCGCCATGTGGTCGTCAACCGCGATGAGGCGCGACAGACAGGGGCACGGGCACGGCAGCATATCCTCAACAATTTCAACCGTCAGAAGGTCACGCAGCAGCTGATTGACCACCTCGCGCGGATCCAGGATCGGATCACCCGTGCCGTGCCGGCCCGCCCGCTGCACGTGCCGGAGCCACTCCATGCGGCAGCTCATGAAGCCGGCTCTCCCGCCCGTCCCATTCAGATGGCTCTGGAAGGAAGCTTCCTGGATTTCGGCAGCCTTTCGAAGGTCAACCGGGAACTCTCGTCTGCTCTCGGCAAGCGGGAGTCCATTAAACTTGCCCGTGTTCCGGTCGATGGCAGCGGCGGCAAGTCGACTGCCAAAGCATCGCTGCATGGACTGGATGTTCACTCACTGAAGCGCAATATTCCTCCGCGGACCCGGGTGGTTGTCCGTCACAGCTGGCCGCCCGTCTGGAAAAAACCTTCGCATGGTAGACTGGTGATGATGCAGCCATGGGAATTCGGCAGAGTGCCACTTCAATGGGCAAGGGAGGTCAACAGCGACGATGTTGCCGAGCTGTGGACATACACCCGCGCCGTGGCCGACGCCTACATTGATTCCGGGACCGATCCGCGTAAAATCCGCGTTGTTCCTCTCGGAGTCGACACAGCCCGCTACACTCCGGATGGTCCGGCTCTTGAGCTTGATACCAGAAAGTCAGTCCGGTTCCTGTTTGTCGGCGGCACAATCCACCGCAAAGGACCCGACATCCTTCTCGAAACCTACCTTCGCACCTTCACGAGTCAGGATGATGTGTGCCTGGTCATCAAGGACTTCGGCGGCGACAACGTTTATCAGGGGCAGACACTTGAGGAAGCCATCCGAAAGGCTCAACTCGATCCGCTGGCTCCTGAAATACTCTACCTGAACGAGGAAATGAGCGAGGATGACATGATCTCGCTTTACCGGTCGTGCCATTGTCTTGTGCATCCCTATCGCGGTGAGGGATTTGGCCTTCCGGTGCTTGAAGCAATGGCCTGCGGACTCCCGGTCATGGTGACGGCCGGGGGAGCAACCGATGATTTCGTACCCGATGACTGCAGCTGGAAAATACCCGCACGCCGACAAATGATCGGCAGGGTGGTCAGCGATATTACGCTGGGCGGCGATGGGTGGCTGCTTGAGCCGGATGCCTCATCTCTGTCCGCCTCCCTCAGGGAAGCATACGGATGCCCGGATAAAGTGAAGGAGATGGGTTCCCGTGCCGCGGCTCATGCCCATGAGCACTGCAGTTGGGACAGGACCGCCGCACAGGTCGAGGCCGCCGTTCACGAAATCATTGACCGTGAAGAATCCCTCCGGGAGGCCGGTGTTTCAGCGCCCCCCGCGATTGAGCTGCCTCCGGTCGCCCGCGTTGGTGGACTCGCCACAGCAGGGAAGCTGTTCGAAGCCGGCAGGATGATCGAGTCATGGAATGAAGCCGTGAAAGCAATATCGGTGCGGCCCTTTCATCCGGAGGCATGGCTCCACATGGCACTTGTCGCCGAAAGAACCGGGCAGTTCTCCATCGCATCAGAATGTGCCGCCAGAGCATATAAAATGGCTCCGGGCCACCGGGATATAAAATCCACCGCTTCCCGCCTGAAGAAATCCGGGAAAAAGAAGTCCATCGCCTCCACTGAAAAGCCGGCGTGTCACGGCGATCTGAGGCTTCCCGATGAAAACCCGCTTTTATCACTCTGTTTAATTACCCGAAATGAAGAAGAAAACCTCGAGCGGTGCCTGGCATCCGCTTCCGGAATCGCAGATCAAATCATTGTTGTGGACACCGGCTCGACCGACCGGACGGTCGAGATCGCCCGTGAATACGGGGCAACGGTTCTCGAAATCGAGTGGGCGGAAGACTTCAGTCTGGCCCGCAATAAAGCTCTGGAGCTGGCGACGGGCCAATGGGTTCTTGTCCTGGATGCGGATGAGGAACTCCCTGAAGCGTCAAAGTCAGTTTTACTGGCTGATCTCCACCGCGATCAGGCTATGGCGTACCGCCTGCCGATAGTTGACATTGGTCACGAGGAGGATGGCCACAATTATGTGCCGCGGCTGTTCCGGAATGCTCCCGGGCTGTTTTATATTGGCCGGATTCACGAGCAGGTGTTCTCCAGTGTTGAAGTGCGGCGACGTGAATGGGGACTTCAGAACTCCTTCAGTGAGGCCGTCATTCATCACTATGGCTACAGTGAGGAAATGACCCGTGACAGGGATAAGATAAACAGGAACCTGAAG
Organism: Verrucomicrobiia bacterium; assembly: GCA_030425355.1. GTDB lineage: Bacteria > Verrucomicrobiota > Verrucomicrobiia > Limisphaerales > JAJOIW01 > JAJOIW01. Next base: position 5,502 of record JAUIAG010000033.1, on the reverse strand, counting down.
CTTCTGGAACTCGCCCTCGAAGACCTCCCCGATGACCCGAACCTCCTCATGAATGCGGGGATGGAACTCTGCCGCGCCGGAAACCCGAAATGCGGGATGAGGTATTACGAAAAAGCACTGCTGGCAGTGGAGCGGATGCCGGCTGACGAAGTGACCCCGGAACTCCGCGATTCACTGCTGCATCAGATCGTCACATATCTCATTAAAACCCGTGATTATGGCGAACTCCTTGATCTGATGAATTCACGGTTTGTCCAGTCCGGGCGTATCACGGCCAGTGTACATTTCATGACCGGGATTGCCCAGATGGAATCGGGACTCATCCGTGATGCAGAGCAGTCATTTCGTCAGTGCATTGCGAAGCGCAATGAAAGGACCTACTCGGTTTCTCATCCGGAAGTGCACCGGGGCGGACCGTATCACTGCCTCGGGATGTGCCTTGAAAAGGCCGGGCACCCGGAACAGGCCATGGCCGAATTCGGTAGAGCCCTGAAACTCTCCCCCGATTCGCCGGGCATCAGAAATGATTTCATGAGGATCTGTCGGGACAACGGACTGGCACTCAAGGCCATAGAGTTTCTCAACAGCCAAATGCACGAGGACGGGGACTCACTGGTCCTCTGGCAGACGGGTGCTCTCATTTGTCTGGAAAATGAATCGCTTCATGGATTCGGGCTGGAGTGGACCTCAGAGGCGGCCAAGTACTTCCCGAAGGATGAGGCTCTCACCGATGCCCGGGTGCGGCTGATGCTCGAGTGCGGCCAGCTGGATGCGCTGAATCAACTCTTCTCACAGGGGTATCAGGGAGACATTGATCCGAATATTCTGTCCGGACTGGTATGGGCCAGACTGATGTCAGGGAGCGCGTCCATTCCCACAGTTCCGGCGCAGAATGAATCCACCGTCAGCCATCTGATGCTGCAGTGGTACAGAAAATGGGTCGACCGCGGCTTTGAATCCCTCATCCGGGCTCTGAATGATCGTGTGGACAAACTGGACAATTACTACCCGTCCGCGGCGCGGGTGCTCCATCAGGTCATGGCTGAAATTGCATGAGGGGCCTTTTCAGGCTTTTCAAAGCCTGCTGCCCCGCGCTTTGATGAGCCTATGGTTTCTTGCATGGAATACCGCGTTCCCTATGCCGACACGGATCAGATGGGCGTCGTTTACTACGCCAATTACCTCGTCTACTTCGAGAGGGTGCGCAATGAGTTTCTGAGAGATTTGGGGCTGACATATCGCGAGATGGAAAGCCGCGGATGGGGCCTTCCCGTTGTCCAGGCACATGTCGATTACCGGTCCCCGGCTTTTTATGATGACCTTCTGAGTATCAGGGCGCGGGTGACCCGGGCCACGGCACTGCGAATCACCATCCACTGTGAAGTCCTGAGAGGTGACACCATGCTTGCCACCGGATGGACCGAGCATATTTTTGTAGATCTGAAAACGAGGAGACCCCGCCGCGTGGATCAGGAAACCCTGGCGCTGGTATCGACCGGTCTGTCCTGATCCATCGCACAGCCTACTCCTCCTGCAGAAGGATGACCATGGCACCGGGCTTCATGCCCGTGATATCAGGCCGGCCATCGGCATTCACATCGAGGACACGGATGTCGTTGGCGTAGTCCACCCAGTAGCGGTTCAGTGAACTGAAGGACCCGTCGGGGAGTTGCTCGAGATAGCCGTCCGGAAAAACCAGATCAAGGAGCCCGTCGCCATTCAGATCAGCTGCCGAAATACTGGAAAAGCGACTGGATGGAATCACAAGATCCACATGGTTCCCGATTTCGCCACTGTCTGAATCAATTGGGAAATATCGGACCGGCCCAGGTTGGCCGGTGCGGCTGGAAATGGTGGCGAGAATCTCCGGGTTGCCGTCGCCGGTGAAGTCCACCAGGCACATCGCGGGAATATCTGAAGTCAGGACAATACTCTGACCGGCTTCCCATGATCCATTCTGCTGGGGGCTCCTTGTCCAGCTTTGGAGCAGTGACCGCGGTTCCTGACTGTTCCTGACTGCGGCGACTATTTCATCCTCACCGTTGTTATTGAGATCGGCAACCATCACTGTGGCGATGGACTGTCCGGGTGAAAAATCCGCATCGGCGCTGAAGCTTCCATTGCCTTCGGCCATCCATGTCTGCATCCGGCTTTGAGTGAGGCTGATCACCAACAAATCCGTTGTTCCGTCCCCGTTGAAATCGCCGGGCAGGATGAGGTCCGGTGCAAAGCCCGGTGTCAGCTTCTCCGGTTCGCTGAATTCAAAATCCCCACTTCCGCCATAGAAGAACTGGATCGAATTCTCTCCTTCCCCGAAGAACTGCGGCTCTCTGGTCGACACCACGATGTCAGGCGATCCATCGCCATTGAAGTCTCCCGTGGCGACACCACTGACTTCGGATGATGCCTCAAGGGACACTGCTTTCCCGCCGTCATCGAGCAGCCTTGCCAGTTCCCAGACATCGATGGTGTTTTCGCGCTGGTTGAGCAGAATCAGTTCAGGCCGTGCGTCGCCATTGAGATCCCCGAATTCATAGTCCACCAGAATCGCGTTTTGTATATCATGCTGGAACCGGCTCTCAAATCCCACTTCCGCTCTGCCCGGGAGAATGAGAAGGCTGTTCTCAACGACAGGAGCGGCGAGGTCGCCAAGTCCATCGCGGTTCCAGTCGAAATAGAGGACATCGGGAACGTTCGAGGTCGCATGGACCTTCTGCAGTGCACTGAACTGTCCGTCACCGGGATTTATAAGAAGCCCGTAGAAGTCTGTTGTGGGATGAGCGGTGATAATGTCGAGGTCGCCGTCACCGTCAACATCAGCCAGCCTTAAATCCGAAGGCCTTTCGCCGCTTGTATAGCGAATCCCCGGAGCCATGGTGCCGTCACCATTATTGATAAAAACCGAGACGTCGTTGCTGGATCGATTGGCAGTGACAAGGTCCGGTGCGTTGTCACCGTTTACATCCCCGACGGCAAGGCTCTCCGGCGAGACTCCCGAAGGCTGGAATTGCGGCTCGCTGTAGCCGCCGTCTTCGAGGCCGGACAGGACAGCGATCTGATGATTGAAGAGGGACATGGCGGCATCCACAATTCCGTCGCCGTTGAAATCACCGGTCACAGCGGCCATTGGAGCCGACGGCAGTGGGATTGTGTGGAGCGGGCTCCAGGTGTTCTCTCCCGAAAGGGAGTGAATGACCAGTTCGGAGTTCCTTGAGCCGGTCAGGATTTCATACACACCGTCGTTATTGATATCACCGGTTGCCACCATGGTCGGTGTGCCGGCTATGGCGAATTCGCCGGACTTCACGAACCGGCCGTTACCGGGGTTCCCCGCTACAAAAATGCGACGGGCGACTGTATCCATCAGGGCAATATCAGGGCTGCCATCCCCGTCAAGGTCGCCGGTGGCCATGTCGAGGGCCATCAGCAGGCCCGGAATCCCTGAGAAAACCGCATTCTGAAATGTGCCATCCGGATTGCCAAGCAGCGTCCTGATACCCATTGAGCCCGTATCCGATCCGGAAAATGCTGCGAGGTCGGGAATGGCATCGCCATTGAGATCCAGTGCCTTCCAGTAGGTTCCCGATTCAATGTCGACGACCACACCCGGAAAACGGGCTTCTTCCGCGCCTTCGGCATCGCGCACCTCGGGATCGGTTTCATCCTGATACTCGGCGAGGTTGGTTTTGCCATCCCCGTCCTGATCATTGCCGGCGTCACCGGGATTCAGCGGGTCGAGAAATTCGGGGTATCCCAGTTCATAGACGTCATCTATTCCGTCCTCGTCAGTATCCTGTGGCTGATCGAGCGGGTAGTTGCGGATTCGGTAGTTGTTCCGGCAGTCGGAATCCACTGTGCCGGGAGACCGGTCGATCAGAAAGTCCGGCCCCCGGGTGCCAATCTTCATGGCCACCGGCAGAGGCGGCATCTCCGGATCGTCATACAGTCTTTCCAGGATGTAATAAAATCCTTCCTTTGCCGGGAACCTGACCACACGGCTGCCGCCGGCGTCCGGTTCGCAGCCGTCAATGCGTGGTTTCTCACCAAAATTTCCATATTCCATCCTCATCCCTGATCCGTATTTCAGTGGATCACCGATATACCCTTCGGCAAATTCATCGGCCGGCATCGAAGTGGCACTGGACTTCAGGGTGTAGCGGACATCAAAACTCTGTCCATCCTCCAGATCACCGAGGTCTATAGTCCCTTCGTAAGCCCCGAGTTCATATTCGGCACCGAAAAAGATGGTGAGACACTCCTGTTCATCCGGCGCTCCGAAGCAGAAGTCCATCTCGAGTATCCGGAGGCTTTGCCGTGGCAGGTCGCCCTGATGGTCGATGACAGTGAAAGTGTGTCCTCCTCCCAGGCCTTCGGTGTATCCGCCAATTTCAGCCAGGGCTTCAAAGATGGTCTCCCATTCCGTGCTGCCGCCGTTGCGTTTTTCCACCATGATCTCAGCGCGGGCATTCAGATCGAGGAAATCGGGTGTCCCGTCAATCACTTTGAGCCTTATCGGCTCCACCTCAAATGTCGGGTCGGACAACGACGAGTCCTTGATAAAGGACTTCTGCCAGATCACTTCGCTGGAGAAAGTCAGCATTCCTTCCTCATTGCCGCTGGTGCCCTCGACATTCCCGGTGCGGGAAAGAGCATAGACAGTTGCCTCTTCATTGGCCCATCCGCGCGATCCGGCACTTTCACTCTCATCGTCCACAAAGTCATTCCCGGCTGGAATGAAGGCATCGACCTCCTCCTCCAGCGGTTCGGAGTCGATTATTTCCTCAGTGGTGGTTTTTACGCCCTGTCGACGCATCGAATGACTGCCGCGGTCAGACAGTGACTGCGGCGTCCCGGCGTTGGCCCGGTTCACGCGGGCCTTCACGGTTTTTTCGTTTCTGACGAGGTCGACGGCGTAATCCCCGCCACGGTCTTTAAGCTCAAACGTTCTGTCGCCGATGCTCCCCATCGTCACGCGGGCACCATCCTCTGCTTCGATAATTTCGCTTCTCAGCAGGTAGGTTTTTCCCACAGGGACCGTGAAGATGAATTCCCCATTCTCTTCATTGAACCGAAAGGGCTTCACAATGTCGATGGGGGTCTCCGAGCCAGGCTCGTAGACAGAGACAACACCCTCGGAAATATCATCATTCCGGGTGAAGAAATTATTGGCGAAGACGTGGAGGTCCACTGAATCAACCAGTTCATCCAGCCGTGAAACATCCACATATTTGTCCTGCCATTCCCCGGAATGGACAAAGACATTTATGTCGCTGATGCTGCCCATGGAAGCAAGGACCCCGGGAACCGTATTGGTCGCAGACAGATTCATCCGCCCGTCCCCGTTGAAATCGCCGCGGGGGTAGAGCGTTGTTTCGTCCCCGTGGTTGACCCGTCCATTGCGGTTGGCATCGTGCTTGATGTGATCCGGATCTCCATTCAGAGTCCGGCTGTTGAGGGTCTGATCAAACAGATACCAGTCGCGCCATCGACGGAAGTCTCCCA
>JAUIAG010000393.1 GCA_030425355.1 Verrucomicrobiia bacterium | reverse complement strand
AGGTCCAGGGCGAATCCATCTTCAGGCACATGATGACCACCGTTGGTCAGCAGCCATACGCCAAAACACAGTCTCAGGGGGCAGGGGACTACGTGCTCACTCTGACAAGCGGGCATCAGGGGGAAGTCCACATCGAACTCCTGCCTTCTGAAAAGCGCCCGGGAACAAGCAGCGAGGAGATGGCCCTGATGTGGAAGGAGAAGGTCGGACAGATCCCCGGGGTCAAGGACATCACTTTCACCGCATCACTTTTTTCCTCCGGCGCCGCCATCGAGTTTCAGGTTGAAGGAGAGGACTACGCCGTGCTGCAGCGCGCAGTTGATCAGGTGAAGCAGAAGCTGACCGAATTCGACGGCGTCTACAGCATCGCCGACTCCTTCGACCAGGCCAAACTGGAAACCCAGATCAGGCTCAAACCACTCGGAATTGAACTGGGACTCACTCCCTCCACCATCGGACAGCAGGTCAGACAGGCCTTCTTTGGCGCCGAAGCACAACGCGTCCAGCGTGGAAACGAGGAAATCAGGATCATGGTCCGCTATCCGCAGGACGAACGGGACAGTGTCTACCACCTCAACCGGATGATGATTCAACTTCCCTCAGGGCAGGAAGTCCCATTCTCGCAGGTTGCCGAAGCGGTTCCCGGTGCCGGACTCAATACCATAACCCGCGTGGATGGCCGGCGGGTGATCAATGTGACCGCTTCAGTCGACAGTTCCAAGGTCACGGCCAATGAAGTGGTCCAGGCTCTCAGGGCTCCGGGCGGGTTTTTCGAGCAGCTCAAAATCGACAATCCCGGAATTGAGCTGGGCTTCGAGGGCGAGGCCGCGGATCAGCGTGAACTCATGGGCGGCATCATCCAGGGATTCCCGCTCGCCATCATGATTATTTTCGCTCTCCTGGCCATCCCCTTCAAATCCTATCTCCAGCCCTTCATCGTCATGTCGGCCATCCCCTTCGGACTGGTCGGGGCCATTCTCGGACACCTCATCATGAACATGGAACTGACCATCATGTCCGTCTTCGGTATCGTCGCCCTCAGTGGTGTGGTGGTGAATGACAACCTCGTTCTCGTCGATTTCATCAACCGCCAGAGAGACAAGGGCGGAGACATCCTGCAGGCCGCTAAAATCGCCGGCATCTCGCGCTTCAGGCCCATCCTCCTCACTTCATTGACAACTTTCGCCGGACTGACTCCCCTCATCCTCGAGACGAGCGTCCAAGCCAAGTTTCTCATCCCCATGGCCGTCAGTCTGGCCTTCGGTGTCATGTTCGCCACCATGATTTCACTGCTCCTCGTCCCGAGCCTTTATCTCATCCTGCATGATCTCAAGGAATTCTTCAGCAGAATGACCGGCAGTGGAAATACCCATGGCTAACAATGTCCATCACTATTCAACCCCGGAATTCCGGCAGCGTTGACATAAAACACCAGGCACCGTCATTCAATGTAGTCCTCTGAGCATACTTCGGATGGAATTATCCCATATCAAAGTGCCGAATTTGAGTCGATTCAGCATTTGGGAGTCCTAAGCCGAGGTGGTCGGCCCGGGCCACATTTCGTGAGCGATGCTGTCAACTCGAGACCGCAACAAGGGCACGTCAGCGGCTCGCGCTTCCCGGAACACCCGAAGTGAGGGTAACGCTCGAAGTTCCCCGAGGCACGTTTTCTCCTCCTTCGACGACTCAGTCTTACCGGCTTCCTGGCACAAATCAGGTTCTTCCGAGTGGTGGCTTGGAGCAAACAGATACAGAGAATTTCGATATACCGGCAGGGGTTATTGACGTGCTTGATTACACGAGATGCACACTCGAACAAACAGGGTGGTGACGTAGACGCTGTCGCCAAATCGAACTCCACCCAAGCCGTCCTGCAATCGACCGCTGCGGCACGTCCCGTGCTGCTGAGGGCGGTCGCATCAGGGCGTTCAGCTTGATTTCGATAAGCGACATGTGGTAAATTACCATCATGATAAAGACGCAAATCACGGTTCCTGACGAGCTTTACGAAAAGGCAAAAAGGATCGCCAGGCAAAAAGAGTGGTCTTTGGCTGAGGTTTTCCGCCGAGGGCTCGAATATATGGCTTCCACGCACTTGGACACCATTGAAGAGAGCGGGGAATGGGAGTTGCCCCGGATCAAATGCGGGGCGAATGCAATTCAGAGTGCCAAGGAATTGGATGCTCTGATCCGACAGGAGCGCGAAGCCACCCTGCTTTCCAAAGCTGGCTTCTAAGTCATGATCAGTATCGACACCAATCTTCTGCTTTATGCTCTGCATGAGCGCGTAGAGAATCATCAAAACGCCAAGTCATTCCTGAACCAGTGGATCCACTCGGCGAATTTTGCGCTGAGTGAGCTGGTCTTGGCAGAGCTGTATCAACTGCTTAGAAATCCTGCTGTCCTGGGAAGGGAAGTCAGCGCGAAGGAGGCTGTGGGAGTGATTCAAAAATTACGACAGAATCCGAAATGGCTACTGATCGAGAACGCTCCAGTGATGGATCGAGTATGGAGCCAGGCTGCGAGAAAGAGCTTTGCTCGTCGACGTTTGTTTGATGTACGTCTCGGATTGACTCTGCGCCACCACGGCGTCACCCACTTCGCCACCGCTAATGTAAAGGACTTCGAAGGGCTCGGTTTTGAAAAAGTGTGGAACCCTCTAACTGAAGATCAAGCCCCATGAAATCTGCCCTACGATTTCTCCTGGCTCTGCTTACATTACTATCCAATACTACGATTGTTAGTGCCGTCGTGCAAGCAACGCATGCAGGACCCGTTTCGGATAAAAAATAAAAAGTGATAGGCGATCCGGCGAATTTGCTCCTGAAAGACCTCGCGAAACTGTTCAGGGGCTTGACTGAATAGGCTGGGGATGGTTTCGTTGTTCATGGGTAGTTTCTCTCTTTTTTGTTTTAATCACCCGAATTCTGGGGAATTCGGGAGAGAAACTCACCCGCTAACTTTTAACAGCTTTTGGGACACTTCCGTAAAGTGCGCAAACACATTGAAACAGACGGGAGTTGCTATGGCGGGCTTTGTTGCTGATACGGGTGAATACCCGCTAATCATGAACACGAAAAATACAAAGCAAAAAGAAAATTATGGGCTAAGTATGTCGCGGTATTATGGGGGTAACTTTTTTGATGTTATAAAAAATGGATGCCCAAGCGCAAGGTATGGAAAAGATTGGATAAGAGAATACCCAAATTTGCGAGAATCTATCACATATAATATGTGGGGTGTCGGGGGGTATAATATCAGTGAGGGTAAGCCAGTGTACGGGTTGGCAGCTATGGAATATATAGGTAATGGTGGAAATGGAAAATATTGGCAAGCTGTTCCAGAGGCAGAGGTCAAGAGTCCGTCGGCGATGATTGCCTGGGGGGATAGCTTTGGGGGTGAAGGGAAGTTACTAATTGACGGAATATCCCCAATGAGTAGAGGAAGAATAACTCAGCATAACGTAAATATGAGAACAAGAAGCAGGGTGCTTAAAAGGCATGCGGGCCTTATGAACATTACATATGTGGACGGGCACGTGCAGGGGGAAAAAATTGAAAGAATATTCGAAATGAGAAATACCTTGCGGCTATGGAATAGGGATGGGAAGGATCACGAGGATAATTTGAAATAAAATATGATGTATAAAAATCTAAAAAATATTTTGGATCTTCTGAAATTCGTGTGGGTAGGTCGCGGCCATCATTGATTCACAGAGTGTCAAAACTGCAGCACAGAAAGGTATCAGGGGCTATGATGCCGGAAAGAAAATCAAGGGAAGGAAGCGGCATATGCCGGTGGATACCATGGGAAACATTCTTTTAC